>NZ_CP188815.1:306250-612500 GCF_050058155.1 Terasakiella sp. 4MB5A
TGTGTCGGGTTATGTGTCTTTTTCTTACCCCCCAGCGAGACAGGCTATATTGGCGGGTTTATGCCCGTGTGGCTGGAGAAAGTCCTGCTGGTTTTGGGGTGGGTCTGGTTTATCAATCTCTTTAATTTTATGGATGGGATTGATGGTATTTCCGGTGTTGAAATTGCTTCCATCGGGGCAGGATTGGCCCTGTTCGGCTTTGTGCTGCATCTGGGCGATAGCTTTATTCTGACAGCCCTTGTTTTATGCGCTTCTGCCCTTGGTTTTTTGAAATGGAACTGGCACCCTGCCAAGGTTTTCATGGGCGATGTCGGCAGTATCCCGATTGGTTTTTTGCTGGGTTGGATGTTGATTTTGCTGGCGGGACAGGGTTTTGTCCTGATTGCTGCGTTAATCGCGCTTTATTATATGGTGGATGCAACGTTTACCCTGATCAAACGCCTGTTGCGCGGGGAAAAGGTTTGGCAGGCCCATCGCGAACATTTTTACCAGCAAGCAACGCAAAAAGGCTTACGCCACGATCAGGTCGTGTTGCGCATTTTGGCGCTGAATGTTGTGTTGATTGCTTCGGCTTGGGTGGCTTATGCCGTGACTTTGTTGGGTGGATTGGCTTTGGCAATTCTAAGCGTCACTGTTTTGTTGTTCCATTTTAAAAAGGGATCGCAAAACGATGTCTAAGATTTTAGTGACAGGGGCCACAGGCTTTGTTGGGCAGGTTTTATGTCAACACCTGTTGAGGCATGGGCATCGGGTGGTTGCGACCTATCGAACGCATAAAACCGATTTGAACTGTGACTGGCTTCAAATCAACAATATGGATGGCAATACCGATTGGGTCGATAAACTTACCGGGATTGATGTTGTGATCCATCTCGCCGCCCGTGTTCATATGATGCAGGAAGATGTGACCGATCCATTGGCGACATACCGTTCAATCAATCGGGATGGAACCTTGTGTTTGGCGAAAGCAGCGCAAGCCCAAGGGGTAACGCGTTTTGTCTTTTTAAGCTCGATCAAGGTGAATGGGGAAAAAACGCAAAAGGATCAGCCATTTGGGGCGGCAATTGATCAGCCCCCTGTTGACCCCTATGGCCTGTCAAAATGGGAAGCGGAAGAAGGCTTGCGCACCTTGGCACAACAGACAGGACTGGAAGTTTGTATCCTTCGACCACCGTTGGTTTATGGCCCCGGTGTGAAAGCCAATTTTCTCAGCTTTTTAAAATTGGCAGACAAAGCCCTACCTGTCCCGTTTAAATGTCTGCATAATCAACGTAGCCTTGTAAATGTGGAAAATTTGGTGGATGCGTTGATGGTATGTAGCCAACATCCGAACGCGGCCCATAAAACATATTTAGTCAGTGATGGGCATGATTTAAGCGTGGCTGACATGTTTGCCTTGATGGCGCAAAAACTGAAACGCCCGTGTCGGATGATCCCGGTTCCTGTCTTTGTTCTGAAAATATTGGGAAGAATAACAGGCAAATCAGCCGCAATTGATCGTTTAACGCAAAGTTTGCAAGTTGATAGCCAACCCATCCAAAAAGAATTGAACTGGACACCACCTGTCCCGGTTGAAAGCGGTTTTGAAAAGATGGTTGATTGGTATAAAGGTTGAAGTCAACCTGAAAACAAGGTACTTGAATTATTCGGTTTTTCTTTAGTCTGCCGGGATGTCATGGCGTTTACTTTTAGCAAAATACCCGGGCGCGGATGGGTTGCCCTGTTCCATGATCTGTTGATGACGGCAGTGTCGTTTAATGTCGCGCTTTATTTGCGACTGGGTAATGATTTCCAAAATTATCTGGAAGTTGTGCGCACGGGCACGCCTATTCTGGTTATCTTGGCGGCGGCTGTTTTTTATCTGATGGGTCTTTATAAAGGGATTTGGCGTTATGCCTCCATGCGTGATTTGATCGCCATTACCAAATCCGCCAGTATTTTGATCCTGATTTTTGCGCTTGTCATGTTTATGACAACACGATTGGAGGCCCTGCCCCGTTCTGTTCCTGTCATCAACTGGTTTGTGTTGATGGCTTTGTTGGGGGCGCCGCGTTTTATCTATCGCATGGTGAAAGACCGCCGTCTGGATTTATCGCATTTGGTCAGCGAAACCCCCAGAATTCCAGCACTTTTGATCGGGGCAAGCGATGGGGCGGATCTGTTTCTGCGCGCCATTGAACGCAATCCCAACATCCCTTATCAGCCTGTGGGTCTGGTGGCAGAAAAAAAATCACGTGCGGGGTTGGATATGTTGGGTGTTCCCGTTTTAGGGACGCTGGATGAATTACCCGATATTATCGCCAGCTTGGCAAAGAAGAAGAAAAAACCGCAACGCCTGATTTTAACGAAAGATGATTGGCCGGGCGAAAAAGTGCGTAAACTGTTGGCCTTGGCGGATGAGTTGGGCGTTCCCTTGTCGCGCTTGCCCAAGATGACCGATTTACGCAGTGGTCAAGTGGATCAAATAGAGGTCCGCCCCATTGATGTGGAGGATTTGTTGGGGCGTCCGCAAAAGGCCTTGGATAAGTCCCTGCCCCATAATTTGATTTCCGGCAAAAAAGTCTTGGTGACCGGGGCTGGTGGCTCCATCGGGAGTGAGCTTGTCCGCCAGATTTGCAGTTTTGGCCCCCGCGAGGTTTTGTTGTTGGAGGCCTCAGAATATGCGCTGTACACCATCGATATGGAAGTATCGCGCACTTTTCCGGATTTAAAACGACAGGCCTTGATTTGTAATATCCGTGATCGTTATCGCCTGAACGATATTTTCGAAACCAATAAACCGGACTTGGTGTTTCATGCTGCGGCTTTAAAGCATGTGCCTTTGGTGGAAGAAAACCCGGTGGAAGGGATTTTGACCAACGCGATTGGCACCCGCAATGTTGCAGATGCCTGTGTTGCACACGGCATTCAGGCGATGGTGCAAATTTCCACAGACAAGGCCGTGAACCCGACCAATATCATGGGGGCGAGTAAACGCATTGCGGAAAGTTATGCGCAGGCCTTGGATATTAAAAAAGCCGGATGTCGTTTTACCACAGTTCGATTTGGCAACGTGTTGGGATCAACTGGGTCGGTTGTGCCCTTGTTTGAAAAGCAGTTGCGTGCTGGTGGACCGTTGACCGTAACGGATAAAGAAATGAATCGTTTCTTTATGACGGTCCGCGAAGCGGTCGAGCTGGTTTTGCAAGCCGCCGTTCTGGCACAAAAAGACAACGCGCTGGATGGTAAAATCTGCGTTCTGGATATGGGGGAACCGGTTAAAATTCTTCATTTGGCGGAACAAATGATTAAATTATCCGGTCTGCAGCCTTATCAGGATATTGATATTCAGTTTACGGGTTTGCGCCCCGGTGAAAAACTGTATGAAGAAATTTTCCATGGGGATGAACCCCCAACCCCGTCTACGCAAGAAGGTATTTTAATTGCCACACCGCGTGTGTTGGATGCGGATATGCTGGCGCAGACATTGGATCGCATCGAAACCAAATGTCGCAATCGTGATACAATTGCAGCCTTGCATGTGGTCAAGGAATTGGTGCCGGAACTGGACCACCCTTTTTTTAACGAACAGATTTAAAACTGTTTTTCGTTTTATTTGCTGTGCTGGTTTACAGTTTGCTGAGACGCCATTTGACACAAACACCTTCGCCGCGCAACGGGCCTTGCATGACAATCTGATCGGTATGGCGTACATGACCGGGGCGTGCGACATAAATGCTTTCGCGGATATCAAGTTTGCCACCCTGTACCCGCAAATGCCAACCTGCCCCGCTGTTGGTTTTTAAAAGAACAGCTTGCCCGTCCTGCACCAACGAGGCATGCACATCGGGATGAAGATGTAAACTGATGGCGTAGGTTGATCCACCCATGCCGATTAATTTGTCTTCTACACGCAGGTCGGTGCCGGTTTTATTCATATAGACACTACGCTGATGGATCAGGCCGAAACTGGCTTGATAGGCATTATGTTGGGCCTCGATCAAAACCTGTCCGTTATCTTCGAACCGTTGTGCTGATATATCCACCTGATAGGGTTTGATGCCGCCACCGTGCAAGACGCTGAAACAGTTTTTATCATCAACCGTTAAACAGTTGTGTGCCGCAGTGGCAGACAAGGCATCATGCCAGCTGGGGTCCCCGCCGACGGCGCAGCCGCAATTGACCAGCAATCGTTCATTATCAGAACTGACTTCTAAACTGAGCGGGGCGGCATGACCGAAAGGATGGTGTTCAATATCGGGCGGTCCGGCAACATCCATTAATAAGACAGTGCGTCCGGCTTCAATACGTTGATAACCGCTGTGGCGGGCATCGCTGAGCGGTTGGCCGATATTGCCGGTGCGGTCCAGCAATTGATCAATTGCGTCACGCTGACCTTCTTGGGAGCCATGAAACAGGGAAAATCCGCCATCGGTATGGCGCAGTGTTCGGATCATAGGGGCCATTCGATCAATGTTTAGGCGGAAACGATCCGGGCATTCCTTGTGTAGTTCACCAAAAATATCAATGAGTTCAAGGGTCATCTGCAAGACATTACACAGGGTTTCAGCTGAACGTGAAATATGACCACCATCGGCAAGAATTTGGCGATCCAGTTCTTGTGTCATGCGTTCCAGAACGCGCGGTGTTTTTTTCTCAAATCCTTTGATAAACAAACTGATGTAAAGTTGTCCGCGCAAGGCGCGCAATAACGTATAACCCGTTAAATCGTGAAAACGCGCGCGCGACAGGTGCGAGGCCTGTAAAGACAGGCTGCTTTTAAAGTCACGGATAAATGCATCATTGGCACTGGCACAAAGCTTGTCAATATTGGCCATCCAGTTGATCAAGCGTTCGCCCATGACATCGGCGCGCCATGCAAGGGGGCTCCAGACACCGTGGAGATCCAACCAGCTTTGGATATATTGGCGGGCGGTGACGATGGCGTCTGCATCATTGCTTTGTGCGAGGTCGTTTAACCATGAAAAACCGTGAACCCAGCTTTGCCAGGCAAGGTCATCCTGGGCTGTCGTCCAGGGATGATCACCACTTTTATAGGTGCGTCCGGCAAAAGGGAATTTTCCGTCTTTTAACGGCGCAATATTTTCAGGATGGCTCACCTTCAGGTTATCAGGCAGGGCAGAGACTTCCAACTGTGGATTTTTGCGCAAGGTAACCAGATAGAGCGGCGAGCGATAAAGCAAGGCGCGCACTTTGTTCAACCCTTTTTGCCATATGGGTTGTTTATAGGTATTTTCTTTATGTTTCAATGACATAAAACCATCTCGGGCAAGTGAATGTGCGATGCAACAGAAATCACATTTATTACCTATCAGGTTCATCGAAGGGGCACAAGATGTGCGCAAAAAAAAGCGATCCGTCTTTTGAGAAAACGGATCGCCAAAAAGGGGGATTATTGTACGAAAAATTAGATTTCCGGGAACCAGACGTCCAGAATGCCCAATTCTTCCAGCTTCTGAACAACGACTTCTGCTGCTTCTTCTGCATTCAGTTTGGAACCATCCAGATGAATATCGGGGTTTTCCGGTGCTTCGTAAGGCGATGAAATACCTGTAAAGTTTGGCAAATCACCGGCACGAGCTTTCGCATAAAGGCCTTTGACATCGCGTTCTTCGCAAATCTCCAGTGGAGTATCGACAAAAATCTCGATGAATTCGCCTTCTTCCAATAACTCACGCGCCATTTTGCGCTCTGATCGGAATGGCGAGATAAAGGATGTCAGGGTTATGAGACCGGCATCAACAAATAGTTTGGCCGTTTCACCGATACGACGGATATTTTCTACCCGATCAGCATCACTGAAACCAAGGTCTTTGTTCAGGCCGTGGCGGATGTTGTCGCCATCCAGTGCATAGGTATGTTTATGCAGGGAATGCAGTTTCTTTTCCACAAGGTTGGCAATGGTGGATTTGCCGGAACCGGACAGACCTGTAAACCACAAGACACAGGAACGTTGACCTTTACGTTCAGCACGTTCTTTTTTGCTGATATCAAGGGCTTGCCAATGCACATTGCTGGCCCGGCGCAGGGCATGGTCGATCATGCCGACACCGACAGTGGCGTTGGTATAACGATCGATCAAGATGAAACGACCTGTCCCCCGGCTATCGACATAGCTGTCAAAGGCAACATTACGGTCAAGGGCAACATTACAAATGCCGACTTCGTTGAGTTCCAATGTTTTGGCGGCGGCTTCTTCCAAGGTATTGACGTTGACCTTGTGTTTCAGCTCGCTGATTTGCGCACCTGCCGTTTGAGTACCGAATTTAATCAGATAAGATCGACCGGGCAAAAGGGCATCGTCATGCATCCAGATCATCTTGGCTTCGAACTGATCGGCATAATCGGGACGGGATTTGACATCGACCAACATATCGCCGCGTGAAATATCAATTTCATCTTTCAAGGTGATGGTGACGGCTTGTCCGGCAATGGCTTCTTCCAAATCCCCATCTAGTGTAACGATACGATCGACAATGGAGGTTTGACCAGATGCCGGAATGGCAATTTCATCACCCGGTTTGACGCGACCGGCTTCAATCGTTCCGCTAAATCCACGGAAATCGAGGTTGGGACGGTTGACCCATTGAACAGGCAAGCGAAACGGTTTTTCTTTCAGATCGGACGCCACTTGAACGGTTTCTAGATAATGCATCAGGGTCGGGCCGTCATACCAGTCGGTTTGCGGGCTTCGATCAATGATGTTATCGCCGTTCAATGCAGAAATGGGAATGCAGGCAATGTCTTCAAATCCCAAATCTTTGGCGAAGGTACGATAAGATTCTTCGATGTTGCGGAATTTATCTTCGGCATAATCCACAAGGTCCATCTTGTTGACGGCAACGACGATTTTACGAATACCAACGAGGGAGACGATATAGCTGTGACGTTTGGTTTGCGTCAAAATCCCTTTGCGACCATCAACAAGAATGACGGCTACATCGGCGTTGGACGCGCCTGTTGCCATATTGCGGGTATATTGTTCATGCCCCGGCGTGTCGGCAACGATGAATTTGCGCTTATCGGTTGAGAAAAAGCGATAGGCTACATCAATGGTAATGCCCTGTTCGCGTTCAGCCTGAAGGCCGTCCAGCAGCAAGGCATAATCGATTTCCCCACCTTGGGTGCCAACTTTTTTGGAATCGGCTTCAAGGGCAGCAAGCTGGTCTTCAAAAATCAGTTTAGAATCCCACAACAGGCGACCGATCAAGGTGCTTTTGCCGTCATCGACAGAACCGCAGGTGATGAAGCGCAACAGGCTTTTATTTTCCTGTGCGTTGAGATAGGCCAGAATGTCGTCGGCGATAAGGTCGGATTGGTGAGCCATTAGAAGTAGCCCTCTTGTTTTTTCTTTTCCATGGAACCGGCTTGATCATGGTCGATCAAACGGCCTTGCCGTTCAGATGTGCGGGTCAGCAACATTTCCTGAATGATTTCCGGCAGTGTTGCGGCTTCGGATTCTACCGCACCGGTTAAGGGGTAACATCCCAATGTGCGGAAACGCACGGATTTCATCATCGGTGTTTCGCCGTCTTTTAACGGCAGGCGATCATCATCGACCATAATCAACATGCCGTCACGTTCGACAACCGGGCGTTCTTTTGCGTAATAAAGTGGCACGATGGGGATATTTTCTTTGTAGATATATTGCCAGATATCCAGTTCCGTCCAGTTGGACAGCGGAAAAGCACGAATGCTTTCGCCCGGTTTAACGCGGGCGTTGTAAACATTCCACAGTTCGGGACGCTGGTTTTTGGGATCCCAGCGATGATTTTCTGAACGGAAGGAAAAAACACGTTCTTTTGCGCGGGATTTTTCTTCATCCCGGCGTGCCCCACCGAAGGCCGCATCGAATTTATACTTATTCAAGGCCTGTTTTAGTGCGTCTGTTTTCATCACGTCGGTATGCATGGCTGATCCGTGGCTGAACGGACCGATACCCTGTTTAACACCGTCTTCATTAATATGGATCAGCAGATCGAACCCGTATTCTTGTGCGATACGGTCACGAAACTCGATCATTTCCTTGAATTTCCATGTGGTATCCACATGCATCAGGGGAAAGGGCGGTTTGGATGGGTAAAAGGCTTTGCGTGCCAGATGCAGCATAACGGCTGAATCTTTGCCGATGGAATAAAGCATCACCGGGTTTTCAAATTCGGCGGCAACTTCACGAATGATATGAATGCTCTCGGCTTCAAGCTGCTTGAGGTGGGTTAAATCTGTGGTATCCATCTTATATCCTATCTTTGGACACATGTCATTTGACAGCAACCTAGTGTGTTCAGGGATCAGAGTCAAAGATAAAATACATTATTTGTGTAAAATAAATTATAAATACACAAATAAAATGTTTAATAAGACATATAAGAAACCGCTAAACCTCTTCAGTTATAGCGGTTACTTTAGGTTTAAGGTAGTTTTATCGTCCGGATTGGGTCAGATCTTCTTCCGGGTAGGCACCGATATGGTGGATGGAAAGGTCTGCACCACGGAACTCTTCTTCTTGTTCTAGGCGGATACCGACGGTTTTTGCCAAGATACCGTAAACGACAAAACCAGCAATGGCGGCAAAGGCAACCCCGATGAGGGAGCCGACCAATTGCGCCATAAAGGTAACGCCGCCCATGCCGCCTAACGCTTCCAGACCGAAGATGCCACAGGCAATGCCGCCCATCAGGCCGCACATGCCGTGCAAGGGCCAAACACCGAGTACGTCATCAATTTTCCATTTGTTTTGGCATTGCTCAAACCCCCAAACAAACAAGGCACCCGCAATGCCACCCGTTGCCAAAGCGCCGACAGGGTGCATGACGTCAGACCCTGCACAAACGGCAACCAGACCAGCCAAAGCCCCGTTGTGAATGAAGCCGGGGTCATTACGACCAACGATTAAGGCAGTCAAAATGCCGCCGATCATCGCCATCAGGGAATTAACGGCCACCAGACCAGTCACACCTTCAAGGCTTTGCGCCGACATAACGTTAAAGCCGAACCAGCCGACACATAAAATCCATGAACCAAGCGCAAGAAAGGGAATATTGCTGGGTGGAATACCGATGACGGAACCGTCTTTTTTATAACGTCCCATGCGTGCGCCCAACATAACAACAGCCCCAAGCGCGATCCAGCCGCCGACGGCGTGAACGACAATGGAACCGGCGAAATCATGGAAAGCAGCACCGAAGGAATTTTCAATCCAGCCTTGCAGGCCGAAATTACCATTCCAGACAATCCCTTCGAAAAAGGGATAAACAAGGCCGGTTAAAACGGCTGTGGCCATAAGTTGTGGGAAAAACTTGGCTCGTTCGGCAATGCCACCGGAAATAATGGCGGGAATGGCAGCGGCAAATGTTAAAAGGAAGAAAAATTTGACCAGATCAAAGCCGCTTTTGGCGAACAAATCACCGGTTGCTCCTGAAATAACGCTGGCAGGTGCTAGAAAGCTGACGCCGTAAGCGACCATATAACCGACGAAAAAATAAGCAACGGTTGAAACGGCAAAATCAACGATGATTTTGACCAACGCATTGACCTGATTTTTGCGACGTACTGTACCTACTTCTAAAAATGCAAAGCCCGCGTGCATGGCGAGGACCATAATAGCCCCCATAAGCACGAAGAAAACATCTGCACCAATTTTTACGGTTTCCATAATTTCTCTACCTTAGTTTTGCCCAATGATCCCTGCCGTCCCAAAATCGAAAGGGATCTTCTGAAAATGAAGATTGTGCCCTTTTAATCAAGAATTATGCCAGATGCTGTGTTTCTCGTGTGGGTGCTATATTTTCTGCCGATTCTTGCAGGCAAATGGTTAATAAATATGCAGGGGAAAATTTGCTCAATTGCTAATCATATAGGCAGATAACTGTCTAATTTTTAATCAATGCAGGTTATGCACATTTTTTAATCTGAAAGAGAATAGGGATAAAAAAAGTCCCGTTACTCAATGAAGAGTAACGGGACGACCTTTGGGAAGGTAGAGATGATTGTAATCGAGGGCCGATTACATAGTTTGGGAGCCGCGACCGAATTCCGGATATGCTTCCATACCCAATTCAGCACGATCCAAACCAAGCTCCTCATCTTCAGCGGAGCAACGGATGCCAACTGTTACTTTCAGCACAGTCCAGACGATAGCAGACGCAACGATTACGAATGCACCGATGGAGAGAACGCCAATCGCTTGAGTGACAAATGAGGTATCGGCATTGGTGGCCGGGACGATCATTGTGCCCCAGATGCCGCATGCCAGGTGAGCGGAGATTGCACCGACAACGTCGTCAATTTTCAGTTTATCAAGCAGCGGCACAACAAAGACCACAATGATACCGCCAACAGCACCGATCAGGAAGGCAGAAGCTAGTGTCGGTGTGTCCGGGCCAGCCGTGATGGAAACGAGACCACCGATGGCGCCGTTGAGTGTCATGGACAGATCAACTTTTTTGTAAATAACCTGTGTCAGAAGGGCTGCAGCGATTGTACCGCCAACGGCTGACATATTGGTGTTGATAAAGATGTTGGAAATCGCAATCGCATCAGCTGCTGTGCCAAGGGCCAATTGTGAGCCACCGTTAAAGCCGAACCAGCCGAGCCACAGGATGAATGTACCCAATGTTGCCAACGGCAGGTTGGAACCCGGGATCGGGGCAACGCGACCTTCAGCGTCATACTTGCCTTTACGCGCACCCAGAATAATGGCACCGGTCAACGCACACCAGCCGCCTGTCGAGTGAACCAGCGTGGAGCCTGCGAAATCGGCAAAGCCCATTTCAGACAACCAGCCGCCGCCCCACTGCCATGCAGCGATAACCGGATAGATGAAGCCGGATAGGACAACAACGAAACCGAGGAACGGCCAGAATTTGATACGTTCAGCCACTGTGCCGGAAACAACGGACGCTGCGGTTGCAACGAAAACCATTTGGAAGAACCAGTCAGAAGAAGACGCATACCCACCGGAGAAATCCCCGCCAAGGGCAGTTGCGTCATCCGGTCCCCAGATGGAGAATGACCCAATAAAGCCGCCATCAACACCGGCATAAAGCAGATTGTAGCCGACCAGATAGAACATAAAGCCGGAAACCGCATAAAGAACGATGTTTTTCAAACAGATGGTTGCGGTGTTTTTAGAGCGTACAAGGCCGGATTCCAGCATGGCAAAACCCGCTGCCATAAACATGACAAGAAAGCCGCAAACAAGAAAGAGGAAGGTGTTGAGGATATATTGAACTTCGGTTGTCGGCGCATCTTCGGCCAAGGCAGGCTCAATGGCGACGATCAGGCCCAGTAGGGCGATCCATGAGATTTTGGAGAAATTTTTCCACACAGTCATTATCAAAACTCCTTAAAGTGCTTCGTCGTCTGATTCACCTGTGCGGATGCGCACGGCTTTGGAAACGTCATAAACAAAGATTTTACCGTCACCGATGCGACCGGTTTCAGCAGAGGTGCGGATGGTTTCCACAACGCTTTCAACCATGTCGTCGGATGTTGCGATTTCAATTTTGACTTTTGGCAGGAAGTTCACGACATATTCTGCGCCGCGATAGATTTCCGTTTGCCCTTTTTGTCGACCAAAGCCTTTAACTTCGGAAACGGTTAAGCCGTGCACACCTAATTGTGTGAGGGCTTCGCGAACATCGTCAAGCTTGAAGGGCTTGATGACGGCCATTACCATTTTCATTTTGCACTCTCCTAATAACGAGAAACTGAATAACTTGATTCAAAACAAAAGCTTAAATGCTCTTGCCTCTTCTACTACAAGGATCGTGCCAACTTTTAAAAGTCCATAAAAACAATGACTTATAACGCTGTTTTAGAAAAATGATGAAATATTGCACAATTAAAATGCCTATAATTTAATCATTAAAAGGTATGTGCATAAAATTTAATCAATATTTTTAGGGTATTTGTTTCAATTAAATATGACAAGGCATACCCAATTGAATATCCTGTCAGTTCAATCTGAACGTTACGAGCGCCAACCTAATATGTCCGATGCATTTAAAGAGCTTTTTAAGCAAGGTACCAATCATTTCGCGCAAGGCCGATATAAGGAGGCCAAGCGGTTTTTATTGGAAGCCTTGGATCTTGATCCCTCCCATGCACCGTTGAACTATTATCTTGGGACGGTTGCGGAAGAAGAAAAAGATTTTGATCAGGCTGAAACTTATTATGAAAAAGTTCTCGCATCTGATCCGACCATGCGACAGGCCTATGTCCAATTGGCGCATGTCCTTTTTTTCTTAGGCAAAAAAGAAAAAGCGCTGGTGGTTTTACGGTCTGCGGAAGAACGTTTTGAAAATAGTCATGATCTGACCTATATGCGCGGACAGGTCGCCAGTCAGTTGTTTCCCGGCTGGCACTTGCCCATGTTGGCAGATCAACGCCGCAATGATCTTTATGAAGCGGCGATCAATGCCCAGGTTTGTCCAGGCGATATTGTTCTGGATATCGGTACCGGGTCCGGTTTGTTGGCGATGATGGCGGCGCGCGCCGGTGCGGCCCATGTGTATGCATTCGAAGCCCAACCCATGATCGCCCAATTGGCACGCGATGTGATTGCGCAAAACGGATTTGCAGATAAAATTACGGTTATTGCTAAACATTCAACCCATGCGGTTCTGGGACAGGATCTCCCGCAAAAGTGTGATGTGCTGGTGACAGAAATTTTTGACCGTGCGCTTGTTGGCGAAGGGGCCTTGCCCAGTATCGCCCATGCACGGGCAGAATTATTAAAACCGACGGCCCGTGTTGTCCCTCAAGGGGCGCGTTTATATGGGGCGTTAATTGAATGTGATCATCTGCAGCGCTTTCATCATATCGAAACCGTGAATGGCTTTGACCTTAGCGCCATGAATGTTTTATCCCATCCCCTTTTATATAAAGAGGCCTTATTGGGTCCGCAGGACAGCCCGTATCATCAGGTTTTAAGTACGCCCTTTTTGGTCAAAGCGTTTGATTTTGAACAACCGCTCTCAACCCGTTTCAATACCTTGGCAACGGTTTCTGTGATTAAAGAAGGCCAAGCTGACGCCATCTTATTGTGGTTTGAACTACAGTTGGATGAAGGTCATGTTTTATCAACAAGAGATCCGGCACCGGACAGTCATTGGCGAGAAGCCGCGCAAATTTTACTGAAACGCCCGCCGCTGCAAACGGGAACGACGCTGGATATCAAAACCAGTTACAACGGATATTTTGATTTTCAGTTATGAGTTTACAGCCTAGACATTGATGAAAAAAAATCCCATAAGTTTGGAACGGTTTGAGCGACAAAAAAGGATTCCCATGTCACAGCATCTGAAAACGGACGTTCTGATTGTCGGTGGCGGATTGGTTGGCGGTCTGGCGGCATGTGCGCTGGCGCGTGGCGGGGTCGATGTGGTGGTTGTGGATGCCGATGATCCAAAAACCCTGTTGAATGCCCAATATGATGGTCGATGTTCAGCGATTGCCCGGTCTGTTCACAATGCCTTTGTTGCCCTTGGTTTGTGGGAGCATATGGAAGCTGAAGCCGGTGTCATCGAAGATATTCATGTGACCGATGGTCAATCACCGTTATTTTTACATTTTGACTCCCTTGATCTGGTCGGTGTGCCGTTCGGTTATATGTTGGAAAATCGCACGGTGCGCAACGCCCTGTTAAAGGTCGTGCCGCAAATGGAGCATGCGACCTATCTGGCCCCGGTGCGTGTGGAAAAACTGGAACGAAGTGCTGCCAAAGTTGATGCGGTTTTAAGTGACGGCACAACGATTGAAGCAAAATTGGTTGTCGGTGCCGACGGGCGTGGATCATGGGTGCGCCGTAGTGCCAATATTGATTTGACCAAATGGTCGTATGATCAAACCGCGATTGTGACAACGGTAGAAACAGAAAAACCGCATTTGAATGTGGCGCAAGAACATTTCTGCCCTTCTGGCCCGTTTGCTATCCTGCCCATGCCGGGTCACCGTTCCTCGATCGTCTGGACGGAAACCAGCCGCAATGCCCCTGTGATGATGGGGCTAAGCGAGGAAGATTTTCACGCAGAACTGGCGGAACGCTTTAGCGATTATCTGGGCGAGGTTAAGGTTGTGGGTCCGCGCTGGTCTTATCCATTGACTTTACAATTTGCCAAACGATCTATTGATCAACGTCTTGTGCTGGTGGGCGATGCGTCCCACGGGATGCATCCGGTGGCGGGACAAGGGTTCAATATGGGGGCACGCGATGCCTGCGCGTTGGCCGAATTGATCATTGAAACGAAAAATCTCGGTCTGGATATCGGGGCGGGTCGTGTGCTGGATGATTATGATCGTTGGCGCCATTTTGATAATCACTTGATGTTGGCCTCCACCGATGCGCTTGTGAAATTATTTTCAAACAATATCGGTCCGGTGCGTTTTGTGCGCGATGTGGGATTGGCCTTGGTGGAACAAATGCCCTTTGCCAAAAAATTCTTTACCCGTTCTGCAATGGGGCTGGTCGGGGAATTACCGCAGATCATGCAAGAGCGTGAGGCCGGATAATGTGCGGCATTGCCGGATTTTTTACCCCTGATGCGGTTGTCACACCTGAAGAAACCTTTGCCCTATCACAAAAAATGGGGCAATCGCTTTTTCATCGCGGCCCCGATGGTGGGGACAGCTGGGTGGATGCGTCCTGTGGTTTGGGGTTGGCCCATCGCCGTCTTGCCATTATTGATTTAAGCGAAGCCGGGCATCAGCCCATGACGTCCCATGACGGACGCTTTGTCATGATTTATAACGGTGAAGTTTATAATGCCGATGATTTGCGCCCCGAACTGGAAGCCCAAGGTCATCAATTTCGTGGTCATTCCGATAGCGAAGTGATCTTGAACGGTTTTGCCCAATGGGGGGTTGAAGCCACGGTAAAGCGCTTGATCGGTATGTTTGCCATTGCCTTGTGGGATAAGCGCGAACAGTGTCTTTATCTGATCCGGGATCGTTTGGGGATCAAGCCGCTATATTGGTATTTAAACGATAAAACCCTGTTGTTTGCATCCGAGCTTAAGGCCTTTCATCAGCATCCGGCTTTTGAAAAAAAGATAGATCGCCAATCGGTGAATTCTTACCTGCGTCATAACTGTATCCCGGCACCTTACAGCATATATGAAAATACGCAGAAATTAAGGGCCGGGCATATTCTGCGCCTTGATCGTGATTTCAATCCTGTAATCCGGGCGTTTTGGTCTATGGATGATGTCGTGGGTCAGGATCAAACGGATATGAGCCGTGCTGAGGCGATTGATGAATTGGAAAAACTCGCCCGTGATGCGGTTAAACGGCGCATGATTTCCGATGTACCGCTGGGCGCGTTTTTATCCGGTGGGATCGATTCTTCTTTGGTGGCGGCTTTGATGCAGGCGCAATCTAAAAATCCGGTTAAAACGTTTTCTATTGGGTTTGAAGACCAAGGTTATAACGAAGCCGTACATGCCGGCGAAGTTGCCAAGCATTTGGGCACCGATCATACTGAACTGTATGTGACACCGACGGAGGCACGCGACGTTATTCCGTCCCTGCCCGATTTTTATGATGAACCTTTTGCTGATTCTTCGCAAATCCCGACCTATCTTGTGTCAAAAATGACACGTGAGCATGTCACGGTTGCCTTGTCCGGGGATGGCGGGGATGAATTATTTGGCGGCTATAACCGTTATTTTCTGGCACAAAAATATGCCAAGACGATTTTTACCCTGCCTGCAATGGTGCGCAAAATCGGGGCCGGTACGTTGAATGCCTTTCCGCCTGCTTTTTGGGACGGGGTTTTTAATTTTGTTCCCAAATCAAAACGACCAGCGCAGCCGAGCAATAAGGTGCAAAAACTGGCGGGGTTGTTAGGCGGTGATCTGGATGACCTTTACCCCCATTTGGTCAGCCATTGGGGGGAACCGGACAAGCTGGTCAGGGGCGTAACAGAACGCCGTGATGGCCCGATCTGGTCTGAACATAGTAAAAGTCTTGTGCCTGATCTGATTGAACGGATGCAATATCTGGATGTTCTGACTTACTTGCCTGATGATATTTTGACCAAAGTGGATCGGGCGAGTATGGCGGTTTCATTGGAAGCGCGCGTTCCATTGCTGGACCATCGTCTTGTGGAATTTGCCTGGCGTTTGCCAAAAGACTTCAAAATCCATGACGGACAGGGCAAATGGATTTTGCGTCAGGTTCTTTATAAATATGTCCCGAAAGAATTGATCGAACGCCCGAAAATGGGCTTCGGCGTTCCCATTGATCAATGGCTGCGCGGTCCCCTCAAGGACTGGGCGGGTGATTTGTTACATATGGAGAACGATTTGTTGGATAAAAGGCTTATCTTGCAAAAATGGCAGGAACATCAAAGCGGTCAGCAGAACTGGCAATATCACCTGTGGGATATTTTGATGTTGCAAAGCTGGTGTGCGCGCTGGAAATAATATATTCCAGCGCTTTTTTTAGAGTGACTTATCCGCGTTTCAGATAGTTTGGCGTATCCATATCAATGGGCAGGATGCTGATGGCGACATCCTCATCGACCAGATTGGCGATACGGTCAAAAACGCATTTGTTCATATGTTGTTTTTGTTCGTCTGTGCGCCCGACAAAAAGCTTAAAATCCACATGGACAAATAAGGTATCATTGCCGCCTGTAACATAATGTTCTACGGGTAAAGCACGGGTCTTAATGGCACCAGGGGTAAAAAGACCTGACTCATCAGCACCATTCCAGACTTCCTGTACCAAATTCTGGATGTCGATTTTCTTTTCCAATGGTTTTGCATATGAAACGACCAAATGCGGCATGGGGGACTTCCTTATTTTATGTTTCGGTTCGCGCGGCTTTTTCATCCAGACCGGAAATACCTTCGCGTTTGGCAAGTTCGGCCCAAATTTCTTCAGGTTTCACACCCGTTTCTGCCCAAAGAACCAGAAGATGGTAAAACAGATCGGCGCTTTCTGAAACAAGTTTATCATTGCCTTCACTTAGGGCGGCGATCACACATTCCACGCCTTCTTCGCCGACTTTTTGGGCGATTTTATTGCGCCCTTTGGCAAAAAGTTTGGCGGTATAAGACTGGCTGGGATCTGCACCTTTGCGCGCGGCAATGGTTTGATAAAGCTGATCAAGTACAGTTGCGTTTGTCATTGATCCAACCTCACCGCAATACCGGCTTTTGCCATATGTTCTTTGGCTTCGCGGATTGTATATGTCCCAAAATGGAAGATGGAAGCAGCAAGAACGGCTGAGGCATGGCCTTCTGTGACACCTTCGACCAAGTGATCCAGATTACCAACCCCGCCCGAAGCGATGACCGGAATGCGAACCGCATCGGCAATAGCGCGTGTCAGTTCTAGATTGAAACCGATTTTTGTGCCGTCCCGATCCATTGATGTCAGCAGGATTTCACCCGCGCCATAGGCTTCCATCTTTTTGGCCCATTCAACCGCATCAATTCCGGTTTCCTTGCGTCCACCATGGGTGAAAATTTCGAACTTTCCCGGTTCGACCGATTTGGCATCAATGGCAACGACGATACATTGCGCACCGAATTTTTCCGAGGCTTCTTTTACAAATTCAGGTCGCGTAACAGCCGCCGAGTTAATCGAGACTTTATCGGCACCTGCCAACAACAGTTTGCGGATATCATCAACCGTGCGCACGCCACCGCCAACGGTCAAAGGCATAAAACACTGTTCTGCGGTGCGTCGCACCACATCATAAATGGTATCGCGATTTTCATGTGTGGCGGTGATATCCAGAAAAGTCAGTTCATCCGCACCGGCGGCATCGTAGACCTTGGCTTGTTCCACTGGATCACCGGCATCGATCAAATCAACGAAATTAACGCCCTTGACCACACGTCCGTTTGCAACGTCCAGACAGGGGATAATTCTTACTTTCAGCATGGTTTTCCCCTAGCCTTTCAAGACTTTCATGGCCTCTGCCACATTGATTTTTCCATCATAAATGGCGCGACCGGAAATGGCCCCGTCCAGATTGGCAACGCCTTTTTCCTTGATGGCGTGAATATCATCCATCGAAGACACCCCGCCGGACAGAATAACCGGTGTGGAAATGGCAGCGGCCAATTCGTTTGTGGCTTCAAGGTTTGGCCCCTGCATCGCCCCGTCACGGCTGATATCGGTAAAGATGATGGCCGCAACCCCGGCATCTTCAAATTTCAGGGCGAGGTCTAATGTTTTGACTTCGGAAACTTCTGCCCAACCTTCAACGGCAACATAGCCATCGCGTGCATCAATACCGACGGCGACCTGACCGGGGAAACGTTTGCAGGCTTCGATAACAAAATCAGGATCACGCAACGCAATGGTACCTAAAATAACCCGGGTGATCCCCAGATCGAGCCAGCGTTTTATCGTTTCAAAGGTGCGAATGCCACCACCCAATTGGGTCTGGGCCTTGCCGTCAACGGCGGTGACGATCTGGATGACAGCATCTTCGTTGACCGGTTTGCCTTCAAACGCGCCGTTGAGATCAACAATATGAACCCATTCGCATCCATCTTTGACAAACTGGGCGGCTTGTGCGCCGGGGTCGTCGTTAAAAACGGTTGCTGCATCCATTTCGCCACGTAGAAGGCGGACGCAATTGCCGTCTTTCAGGTCGATTGCAGGATAAAGGTTCATCTCAGGGTTTCCACTTCAAGAAATTGGTAATGACTTTCAGGCCGATGGCTTGGCTTTTTTCCGGGTGGAACTGGGTGCCCACCATATTGTCTTTGCCGACAACAGCCGTCACATCACCGCCATATCCAACAGTTGCAAGTTGGTGTGCCGGATTGGCCGTTTTAAATTGATAAGAGTGCACAAAATAGACATTCGCATGCGGCAAATCGGTCAGCAGCGGGTGACTATTGTCTTCAAAACTGAGTTCGTTCCAGCCCATGTGCGGGATTTTCAAACTTTGATCGTCCGGTTCAATGGCGACGACTTCACCGTCAATCCAACCGAGACCGTCATAAGTGCCATGTTCCAGCCCGCGTGTTGCCATCAATTGCATACCAACGCAGATCCCCATAAACGGTTTTCCCTGTTGATGGACGGCTTCGTTTAATGCGTCGAGCATACCATCAAGCTTGCGCAGACCCTGGGCGCAATCCCCAAAGGCGCCAACACCCGGCAGGACCACGCGGTCTGCGTTGCGGACATCGTCGGGGTTGTTGGAAACCAACACATCAAGGCCAAGGCCCGCCTCGCGTGCAGCACGTTCAAAGGATTTTTCAGCCGAACGCAGATTGCCCGACCCATAATCAATAATGACAACAGACATGATCGTCTTTTAGCCCATTTCTATTCTGTTTGAAGTGTGGCGATATAGCTGCGTAATGCATGATCGTACGAAACGCCGCTGACCACATCTTCTTCCATAAAGCCACGCCGTTTTAATGTCCAGCGCGCCAGATCGTTAGCATATACACCTACCAACAGATTGAAAGCGATATTGACCACAGCTTGCCCGAAAAGATCAAGCCCAAACAGGCCCAAAAGCAAACTAATCACGATGGAAACACCGAAAATACCGGCACTGACCCACCAATAGCCTTTTACCAGTGCCCAGAGCACGGAAAAGATGAAAGCCGCCCAGTTAAAACCTTCTTTGACAAGGCGGATATCGGGCGCGGGGTCGATGCCGTATTTTTGTATATGGACGGTGTAAAGCTTCATGGCTTAAATCTCGTCCATCGGTTTCCAGCGGGGCTGGCTTTTCACCCGTTCAATCCAGGCTCGTACATGGGAATAATTGTTCAGATCAAATCCACCTTGATGGGCCACATGGGTGTAGGCAAATAAGGCAATATCAGCAATGGAATAACGTTCCGCTACAAAGAACGTTTTGTCTTTAAGATGGTTTTCCATCATATCCAGTGCGCCATAGCCCTTTTCCCACAATTGCGGCAGGCGCGGGTCTTCTTTTTGGGTTTTGCCCAAATAATGCATGGCATAACGGGCCACCGCGATTGCAGGTTCGTGACTGTATTGTTCCCAGAACAGCCATTGAAACATGAGTGATTTATCAAAATGATCCATCGGCATATATTGGGTCTCATCGGCGAAATGCAGCAAAATCGCGTTGGATTCTGAGAGAACCATGCCCTCGTCCAATACCATTGTCGGGACTTTGCCCAACGGGTTAATGGCTTTGAATTCAGGTGTACGGCATTCATCACCGGCGACATCGACTTCGATGATATCAAGATCATAACCAAGTTGATGCATCAGCAAGCGCACTTTATAGCAATTGCCGGAACCCTGATCGGAATAAAGGGTCAGTGTCATGGGGTTATAACCTCCCAATTTTATGTTACAGCGCGCCTTTGGTGCTGGGGATTGCGTCAGATTTACGCGGGTCGATTTCAACGGCTTTGCGCAATGCACGGGCCAAGGCCTTGAAACAGGCTTCGGCGATATGGTGGTTGTTATCGCCGTCAATCATGGCCACGTTCATGCTGATCCCGCCCTTGAAAGCAAAAGACTGGAAGAAATGTTGAAACATTTCTGTATCCAGTTCGCCCAAGCGGTCTTGGCTGAAATTGACTTTCCAGACGAGATAGGGACGGTTTGACAGATCCAGCGCGCAACGCACCAGTGTTTCATCCATCGGGATATATTCACTGCCGTATCGCGTGATGCCTTTGCGATCCCCTAAGGCTTGGGAAAAGGCTTCACCTAAGGCCAGCGCCACATCTTCGACCGTATGGTGTGCGTCGATATGGAGATCACCTGTGCAGCGAATTTTCAGATCAATCAGGCCGTGGCGAGACAGTTGTTCCAGCATATGATCGAAAAAGCCGATCCCGGTTTGAATATCATACTCGCCGCTGCCGTCCAGGTTCAGTTCAACGGCAATATCGGTTTCAGCGGTCTTTCGCGCGACGGATGCAGTGCGCATGGTCTTTGATCTCCACGACTTAATAAAAATTGGATATGGAACGCTTATACACCAAAATCCTTAAGGGTTAATGAGTTTATTTGGCCCAAGATAGTTGCAAAAGGGGGAAAATACAATTATCACCAAAGGAAATTACACATCTTTTGGGACGGCTTTCCAGTATGAAAAAGCGATTGAACAAGTTTTTGCTGAAACACAAGCTGAAAACTGTTGCAGAACTCCCCGGTGCCAAGCTGGATGTTTCCAATCCGACGATCTCCGATAATATCCGTGGTTATATTGCACGTGGTAAATATGAAGCTGAGGAACGCGAGTTAATTTTTGCGACTTTGACGCCGCAAGATACCGTTTTGGAAATCGGGGCTGGGATGGGATATGTGTCCTGCGTCTGTGCGGGTATTTTAAAAGACAAAGATCGTCTTTATTCTTATGAAGCTAACCCAAAACTGATTGAAATTATTGAACATAATAGAAAGATCAATGGCGTTGACTTTCATGTGCGCAATGCCTTGCTGGGGGCCTTTGATGGAAAGGCGGATTTCTATATCCCGGATGATTTTTGGGGCGCATCACTGAGCCCGATTGCAGATGCGCAACGGGTGGAAATTGAAGTCCACAATATCAAAAAGGCAATGGATGAAATCCAGCCAACCTATTTAATTATGGATATTGAAGGGGCCGAAGTAAACGTTTTGCCGTCTATGGATCTATCTTCGGTTCAGACCATTTGTCTGGAGGTACATCCCTTTAATACCGGGATGGAAGCGGTCCGTAAAATGTTCAGTTATTTGTTAAATGAAGGCTTTATGTTCGAAATGAACAAGTTTGACCTTGTCTATCTGTTCAAGCGGACGGCTACCACTTGACAAAGCGGTCAAATCCGGCCAAATCCGCAAGCATGCAATCAAAAAACGGGATAATTCCATGTCACAAGATCACAAGTTCCCCGGTTGGCGCGGAACGACTATTCTTTCCATTCGAAAAGGCGACGAAGTTGTTATTGCCGGTGACGGTCAGGTCAGTCTGGGCCAGACGGTCTTAAAAGGTAATGCTCGCAAAGTCCGTCGACTGGCCGGTGGTAAGGTGATAGTCGGTTTTGCCGGTGCAACCGCCGATGCCTTTACCTTGTTTGAACGATTGGAAGGCAAGTTGGAACAATATCCCAACCAGTTGACGCGCGCCTGCGTGGAAATGGCCAAAGACTGGCGCACGGACCGTTATTTGCGCAAGCTGGAAGCCATGATGATTGTGGTGGATAAGGATGTTTCCCTCGTTTTAACCGGAACCGGCGATGTGTTGGAACCCGAAGATGGGGTGATTGCCATTGGATCTGGTGGGAATTACGCCTTGTCCGCAGCGCGTGCGCTGGTGGACCGTGAAGATATGAGCGTTGAAGAAATGGCGCGCAAAGCGATGGGCATTGCGGCCGATATTTGCGTTTATACCAATAACAACCTGACTGTAGAGACTCTGTAAATTATGACAAACTTCAGCCCCCGTGAAATTGTTTCGGAATTAGATCGTTTTATCATCGGTCAAAAAAACGCCAAGCGCGCGGTTGCCGTTGCCTTGCGTTCGCGCTGGCGTCGTCAGCAGTTGGAAAACCCCATGCGCGACGAAGTTTTGCCGAAAAATATTTTGATGATCGGCCCGACCGGTGTGGGTAAAACGGAAATTGCTCGTCGCCTTGCCAAGCTGGCACAAGCCCCGTTTATTAAGGTAGAAGCCACCAAATTTACCGAAGTCGGCTATGTCGGGCGCGACGTGGAACAAATGATCCGTGATCTGGTCGAAAGTGCCATTCATATCGTTTCCGAAAAGATGAAAAAAGACGTTCGGGCCAAGGCGGAAATTGCCGCAGAAGAACGTGTGTTGGATGCTTTGGTGGGCGATAGTGCTTCGGCTGAAACACGCCAGAAATTTCGCGTGATGTTGCGCGAAGGCAAGCTTGATGATCGTGAGATCGAGCTGGAGTTGGCCGATAATTCATCCCTGTCTATGCCGACAATGGATATCCCCGGTATGCCGGGTGCGCAAATGGGCATGTTGAATTTAGGCGATATGTTTGGTGATGCCTTTGGCGGTCGTCGTAAAAAACGCAAAGTTACGGTTGAAGACAGTTACGGTCTGTTACTGGATGAAGAAGCCGATAAATTGCTGGATAACGATAAAGTCGTTAGCGAAGCCCTGCATTCTGTTGAAAATAACGGGATCGTCTTTATTGATGAGATTGATAAAATCACAACACGTTCGGACAAGGCAGGCGGTGATGTGTCTCGTGAAGGTGTGCAACGTGATCTTCTGCCCATGTTGGAAGGTACGACGGTGACCACGAAACACGGTACAGTCAAAACCGATCATATCCTGTTTATTGCCTCTGGTGCGTTCCATGTGGCAAAACCCAGTGATTTATTGCCGGAATTACAAGGTCGTCTGCCCAACCGTGTCGAGTTGTCGGCTTTGACACAGGAAGATTTCAAACGCATTTTGACGGAACCGGAAGCCAGCTTGATCAAGCAATATGTGGCTTTGATCGGGACCGAAGATGTTACGTTGGAATTTGATGACGGTGCAATTGATGAAATTGCGACGCAAGCCGCAGAGATCAATCAAAATGTGGAAAATATCGGAGCACGCCGCCTTCACACTGTTCTGGAACGTCTGTTGGAAGAAATCAGTTTTACTGCAACGGACCGCAGTGGAGAAGAAATTGTTATCACACGCGACATGGTGAAGGAAAGCGTCGGTGAATTGGCAAAAGACACCGATCTTTCCAAGTTTATCCTGTAAGCCTTTAAGTCTGACGGAAAAGGGCCTGTGTATTTGCGCAGGCCCTTTTTTATTTGCGCTTTATGCCTTTTTCCCTCCGGCATAAGCCGCTTTGGGGGCATCGGGGTCCAAGGGCCAACGTGGGCGTGGGGCAAAATCCAGTGTGTCGCGCTGTCCTGCCTTGAAAGCTTCCAGTCCGGCCCAAGCAATCATGGCCCCGTTGTCTGTACATAATTTCAAGGGTGGGGCGACCATTGCCATTTTATGTTTGTCACACATTTGGCTCAGGCGTTCGCGGATTGCCTTGTTGGCGGCAACGCCACCGGCAACCACCAGCGTATTCCCGTTTGGATAATCGCGTTTAAACATTTTAAGGGCGCGTGTGCAGCGATCAACCAGTGTGTCAGCGGCCGCAATTTGAAAAGCCGCGCACAGATCGTTTAAATCTTCGTCTTTGAACGGGCCGGGTGGCAATTTTTCTGCAGTTTGGCGCACCGCCGTTTTCAGGCCGGAAAAAGAAAAATCACAGCCAGGTTTGCCTTTCATGGGGCGTGGTAGGTTAAAACGTTCAGGATTTTCAGACAGGGCTGCAGCTTTTTCCACATGGGGACCACCGGGATATCCCAATCCCAGCAATTTAGCGGATTTATCAAAAGCTTCACCCAGTGCATCATCAATGGTGGTGCCCAGACGTTTATATTTACCAATGCCTTCCACGGCCAAAAGCTGACAATGCCCACCGGACACCAGTAATAAAAGATAAGGGAATTCAACCTGTTCACTGAGCCGCACGGTCAGGGCATGGCCTTCCAGATGGTTGACGGCGACAAAGGGCTTATTGTGGGTCAATGCAATCGCCTTGGCAGTCATCACCCCGACAATAACACCGCCGATCAGACCCGGCCCACCCGTTGCGGCGACACAATCAAGATCGCTAAATGAAACATCGGCTTCACGCATGGCTTCATCCACAATGCGGTCGATATGGTCAAGGTGGGAACGTGCGGCAATTTCCGGGACAACCCCGCCATAAGGACGATGTTCATCCAGTTGGGATAAAACCACGTTGGATAGAATACGTGCGTCCCCATTGGCCTGATCGGTCACGACCGAGGCAGCGGTTTCATCGCAGCTTGTTTCAATGCCAAGCACTATCATCGAAAAACAATCCTTTATGGTTTTGTTGTTCGCCCGTTTTAGCCCTCGCCCGCTTAAAAGACAAATGGCTTTTGACCAAACACAGGGTTTTCAGGTTTAAAAAGAATTATGGATTTTATACCAAATCTCATAAGGTTTGACCTATATGATGAGATTTATTTAAAGGCGATGTTAGGAAACTTGTGCAAAGCGATGCGGTGCATCGGTTAAACAAATTGACGAGACAGCGCCTTTAAATAAACTCACCCTTCGGGTCGGGGAAAATTAAACGCAGGAGTCGTCACGCATTATTTATTGTGAATAACACAACCGCATAATCCGTTCCTAACCTGCGTTTAATTTTTATCCGATCATATAGGTCAAACCTTATGAGATTTGGTATTACATGATTTTTTGTCTTAAAGATGTCGCAATTGTCTTGTAGGCAGTCTTTAACGTTACAGTTTACTTAATTCAACATTCAGAAATAGAGACTTCATTATGTCGGATCAGCCCAAAATCGTTATCGGAACCCGTGGTAGCCCCCTTGCCCTGGCACAAGCGCACGAAACACGTGATCGTTTGCAGGCCGCACATGAAGAACTGCGCGGAGAAGGCATTATTGAAATCGAAGTGATTAAAACCACGGGCGACATGATTTTGGACCGTCCCCTGTCTGAAATTGGCGGTAAAGGTTTGTTTACCAAGGAAATCGACGATGCGCAGCTGGAAGGCCGCATTGACATTGCGGTACATTCCATGAAAGATGTTCCGACGTGGTTGCCCGATGGTATTGATTTACCTTGTGTCTTGCCGCGTGAAGACGTGCGTGATGTTTTTATTTCCAATAAAGCCAAATGTTTGGCTGATTTGCCGGAAGGTTCGGTTATCGGTTCGGCTTCTTTGCGTCGTCAGGCCCAAATCAAGGCCCGTTATCCGCATCTAGAAGTGATTACATTTCGCGGCAATGTGCAAAGCCGCTTGCGTAAATTAAATGAGGGCATTGTAGATGCAACTTTGTTAGCAAATGCAGGTTTGCGCCGTTTGAAAAGCGAAGATGTGATTACCTCTATCATTGAAGAAGACGAGATTTTACCGGCTGTTGCACAAGGGGCTATCGGGATCAGCTGTCGCAGTAATGACGAACGCATGAAAAAATATCTCGAACCGCTACATTGTCCGCAATCTGCAACTCGGATCGAAGCCGAACGTGCGTTACTGCGTATTCTGGATGGTTCGTGCCGCACACCGATTGCCGCCCTTGCGATTATTGAAGGTGATGAGATCGTTTTGCGTGGGTTGATTGCCAAACCGGATGGTACGGAAGTTTTGACCAATGAAATGCGTGGTCCGATCAACGACCCGGATGGATTGGGTACGAAAGCGGGACAAGAGTTAAAAGACCGTGCCGGCGTAGATTTTCTAGCGGAAGCAACGCAAGCCTAGTACACTCCCCGATAACGAGTTTTAGACTCAAATGGGGATTGAAAGGGGTTTAGCATGCGTTTGTTGGTCACGCGTCCGAAAGAAGATGCCGCGTCTCTTGTGATGCTTCTGAAGGAAAAAGGGCATGAAGCCGTCCTTTTTCCTCTGCTGGAAATTGTGGCAGAGCCGGACGGGGAAAAGCAGCTTAAACATTATAAAGTATCCGATATTCAAGCCCTGTTGGTGACCAGCGCTAACGGGGTGCGTGCCTTTGCACAGGCTGATAAACGCCGTTCTTTTCATGTCTTGTCTGTGGGGGCGGCTTCTGCAGAAGCGGCACAAGAGGCCGGTTTTAAGCATGTGGATAGTGCCGAAGGTGATGTGATTGCACTGGCAAAACTGGTGCGCGAAAAATGCATGCCAGAAAAAGGCAAGCTGTTGCATATCGCGGGTTCCAGCGTTGCCGGGGATTTAAAAGGCTTGCTTGAAAAAGACGGATTCGATTTTGATCGGGCCGTTTTATATCGTGCCGATAAAGTTACGCAGTTTAGCGATCCGTTAAAAGCCGAGATCAAAGCCGGAAAGATTGACGGCGTTTTGCTTTATTCCCCACGTACAGCGGCCTCTTTTGCCGAGTTGATTGAACAAGACGGTTTGAAAAATGACATAAAAAATATGCTCGCCTATGGACTTAGCGAGGCGGTTGCGTCAAAAATCAAACATCTGGCATTTAAAGACATAAAAATTGCGGCCACGCCGGATCAGGAGGCCTTGCTCAAAATCATTGGCGAACCCGAGGATGAGAAGATGACTGAGAAAAAAGACGACAAGAAAGCAGCTGATCCGAAGGTGATCGATGTAAAAGCCGAAGAGGTAAAAATTAAAGAACCGGAGAAAAAGCCGGAAAGTTCAAAAGACAATACAACAAAGCCGGATGAGAAAGTTAAACCGGGTGAAGCGTCTAAAGATGTCAAAACACCGCCTAAAACAGAAGACCCGGTTGAAAAAGCACTGAATGCGAAAAAGAACGAGCCGGTGAAAAAGAAAGGGTCGTTTAAGGCCAAAGCCATTGCTGCCGGTGTCCTGATTTTAGCTGCAGGTGGGACGGGGGCCTATTTCACGCAAAATATGTGGGTGCCGAAAATCAAAGCGCAAATTGCCGAGACATTGAATATCGAAACAGTTTCGACCCAGGCGCAAGTATCTAGTGAAGATGTGCAAGCCCTTGTGGATCGAATACAGGCTCTGGAAAATAAGCCTGCACCTTCTGTACAATCGGTTGATGTTCAACCCTTGTTGGATCGCATTGCGGAACTTGAAAATAGCCTTAACAGTTTGAAAGAAAACGTTTCTACTATTCAAATTGGTAATGGTAGTGAAGAAAAGTTAGCAGAATTTAAAGAGCTTGCCGCCCGTCTGGAAGCCGTAGAAGGCAGTGGAACGCAGGATTTAACCCCCTTGCAGGAAGAAAACCAGCGTCTCAGCCAACTGGTGCAGGAATTAAATGTCCGCCTAAGCGATGTGGAAGCCGCACGGATTGAAGCGCGCAGCAGCGGGGAAAATGCCCAAGCCCTAATCGCGGGGCTAAGTGTCCTGCGTCAACGTTTGCAAACCTCCACACCTTATAGTGCGGAATTACAAGCCCTGTCCGTTCTGGCCCAAGGTGATGTGGTGTTGGAAGAGGCGGTGCAAAAATTGCAAAGTCACGCAGAAACAGGCTTGGCCTCTTACAGTTCTTTGCAAGCCTCTTTTGAAAAAAACGCCAATGATATTGTGCGCGCCAGTGCTGTACCCGAAAGTGCTGGATGGGTCGAACAAACGGTTAAAAATATTACCTCATTGGTAACAATTCGCAACGCACCGGGCAATCTGGACGGCGAAGGTCCATTGGGAATTGTGGCGCGCGCCGAACATAATGTACGCGCAGGTGATTTTACCGGGGCGATTGGGGAATTGCGTCAGTTGCAAGGTAAGCCGCTGGAGGCCGCAACTCCGTGGATTAATGCGGTGGACGCCCGCCTGAAAGGTGATGAAACCTTGTCGTTGATCCAAGCCCATATCTTGTCCTTATTGGCAACTGCAGGGGGACAGGGATAATGTTTAGCCGCATTGTTAAATATATTGTGTTGCTGTTGGTGCTGGTGGCAATCGGGATTTGGTTTGCTGAAAATCCCGGTCATGTTTCGATTGAATGGCAGGGGCTGATTGTTGATGTGCCAATTATTTTGGCCTTGATTGCAACCTTGATTGTGATCGGCATCTGTGCCCTGGTTTATCGTGGTTGGTTGTTTATGCGCCGCAGTCCCAAGGCATTTGGCAGTTATCGAAAAGAACAACGCACCCATAAAGGATATGACGCTCTAACCAAAGGCATGGTTGCGGTTGCCGCCGGTGACACGCAGGAAGCGCGCAAACATGCCCGTAAAGCAGACAGCCTTTTGGAAGACCCGTCCTTGACCATGTTGTTATCGGCGCAAGCCGCACAGTTGGAAGGGGACGATAAGGCCGCGACCCGTTTCTTTGATGAAATGTCGCAAACCAAGGGGATGGAATTTTTGGGTTTGCGCGGTTTGTTGAATCAGGCTATTGCGCGCGGTGACAATGAAGAAGCCTTGAAACTGGCCAAACAGATGTATCGTTTAAAACCGAAAACCGAATGGTTGTCGCGTAATTTGTTTGAACTGCAACTGGAAAAAGCACAATGGGCAGAAGCCGAAAATACCTTGGCTGGATTAATCAAGAATAAGCAGGTTGATGGGGATAAAGGCATTCGTCAAAAAGCTGTCTTGATGGTGGAACGGGCCAAACAGGCTGAAAGCGAAGGCCAGATTGAAGCGGCTATAAAATTGCTGGGTCAGGCCTTGAAACTGGACAGTACCTTGATCCCGGCAACGCAGGAGTTGGCCCGTTTGTTGGCACAAACCAATAAGGTCCGCAAGGCAATCAGTGTGATCGAAGAAATGTGGATGCGTAATCCTCACCCTGCCCTTTATGATCTCTATCAGGATTTACAGGGGGAACCCGATGCCTTGAAACGGGTTCGTCTGGCTGAAAAATTGGCAGGTAAATACCGTCAACATGTGGAAAGCCGCGTGATTATTACACGTGCTGCACTTGAGGCCCAATTGTGGGGAGAAGCGCGGGACGAGTTGGAAACCTTGTTGATCGAAGCGCCAAGTGCGCGTGTTTATGCCTTGATGGCCGAATTGGTTGAAACCGAAAATGGGGATCTCAGCGGGGCGCGTGAATGGCTGCGCAAAGCAACCGAAGCCCCGTCCAATCCGGCGTGGGTGTGTGACAGTTGCGGGGATGTGAGCGCCCAGTGGTCTGCGGTTTGTCCGAAATGTCAGGGCTTTGATACCCAAAAATGGCAAACACCCCCACAGGCCAGTGTGGCACAGATCGAGTATCAAACAGAGGTGAACAAACCCGTCGTTGTGTAAAGGGTGGGTTTACCCACGTTTTCATGTGAATTTACTGCGTTTAGTTAAAGACAAAGCCAAGGTGATTTGCTAAAACGATTTTTTTACCAACTGGTCAAGGATTGGACCGCACCATGACGATCACACTTGCCCCGATGGAAGGGGTTGTTGACGTCCATATGCGCGATATGATGACACGCATCACCGGGTTTGATCTGTGTGTGACCGAGTTTGTGCGCGTTTCCCAAACCGTTGCTCCGCGTGAATGGTATTTAAAATATTGCCCGGAACTGGATCAAAATAGCCATACTCCCAGTGGTACACCTGTGCATGTGCAATTGATGGGGGGAGAAGCCGATGTCATGGCTGAAAACGCGGCCTTTGCAGCTCATGAATTAGGGGCCATCGGTATTGATTTAAATTTTGGCTGTCCGGCAAAAACGGTCAACCGCCATATGGCGGGGGCGGCTTTGTTGCAATGGCCTGAAAAACTTTATGAAATAACATCTTCGGTCAAATCTGCGTTAAACGGCGCGGTGCCTTTGAGCGCAAAAATGCGTTTGGGTTTTGAAGATAAATCATTGGCCCTTGAAAATGCGCAGGCCTTGGCAAGTGCGGGGGCTGAAAAACTGACTGTTCATGCCCGCACCAAGTTGGAAGGGTATAAAGCACCCGCCCATTGGGAATGGATTGCCCGTATTTGCGAGGTCGTTGATATCCCGGTGGTGGCCAATGGCGAAATTTGGACGCCCGAAGATGCGCTGAAATGTCGTGAAATCAGCGGATGTGAAGATATTATGATCGGGCGCGGGGCAATTGCGCGTCCTTCGCTGGCGCGTGAGATCAAAGGTGGAGAGTTTGCCCAATGGCCGGAAGTTCTGGGTTGGCTGCAAATTTATTGTTCTTTGATGATGGATACCAAACGACCCAAATGGGGAGAAGGTCGTATGAAACAATGGATTAAACTGTTGGGCCGGACATATCCGGAAGCTAAGACTCTGTTTGATCAGGTTAAAACCCTGAAAGACCCGCAGATGATTTATAATCTGGTTGACGCACAAAAGGGTGGGGTCAAACATGTCGCCTGAACATTTGCGCCTTGAGTTACAAGGCATTACCAAGAAATTTCCGGCTTGTATTGCCAATGATCAGGTAAATTTCGAGGTGAAGCCCGGTGAAATTCATGCCCTTTTGGGGGAAAATGGTGCGGGCAAGTCTACTTTGGTGAAGATGATTTATGGCATTATGCAGCCCGATGCCGGTCAGATCCGATGGGAAGGCAAGAACGTTCAAATCGATAACCCGGCAATGGCGCGAAAGCTGGGGATTGGCATGGTCTTTCAGCATTTCTCCTTATTTGAATCCATGAGTGTTCTTGAAAATGTTGCCCTTGGCATCAATGAAAAGGGTCCGCTTAAAGACCTCGCCAAACGCATCATTGAAGTTTCTGAAAAATATGGTTTGCCCTTGGACCCGATGCGCCACATTCACACCTTGTCGGTTGGCGAACGTCAGCGGGTTGAGATTGTGCGCTGCCTTTTACAAGATCCTCGTCTTATTATTATGGATGAACCGACATCGGTTCTCACTCCGCAAGAAGTTGATAAACTGTTTGTAACCCTGCGCAGTTTGCGTGAAGAAGGCTGTTCCATTCTTTATATCTCTCATAAGCTGGATGAAATTAAAGCTTTGTGTGACCGCGCAACGATTTTGCGGGCGGGCAAAGTTGTCGGTTATTGTGACCCCTCAAAAGAAAGCGCACGTTCCATGGCGCAAATGATGGTGGGCGAAGAAATCAAAATCCCGGCGAAAAAAGAAGGGGCACAGGCCGGTGATGACTGTCTGGTGGTCAATAACCTGTCGATGTCGTCCGGTGATGTTTTTGTTGCTGATTTAGACAGCGTTACTTTCTGCGTCAAATCAGGTGAAATTTTCGGGATTGCCGGGGTCGCAGGCAACGGCCAAAATAATTTGCTGTCTATTCTGGCCGGGGAAAGATTATGTCCGGATGATCGCTCTATTTTAATGGACGGACGACCGATTGCTCATTTGGGGCCGCAAAAACGGCGCAAGCTTGGCTTGGCCTTTGTCCCGGAAGAACGTTTGGGTCATGGCACCGTGCCGGAAATGTCTTTGGCTGATAATACAGTTTTATCCGGGCACGGGGTCTCTGATTTGGTGCAGATGGGCTGGTTGCGTTTTTCTAAATCGCACGCTTTGGCGAAAAAGATCATTGATGCTTTTGATGTCCGTACAGGCGGTTCAAAATCAGAAGCTAAATCCCTGTCCGGTGGCAATCTGCAAAAATTTATTATCGGACGGGAACTGTTGAAAAATCCCAAACTGTTAATCGTTGCCCAACCCACATGGGGAGTGGATGCCGGGGCAGCAGCAGCTATTCATCAGGCCTTGATGGATTTGCGCGATCAGGGGTGTGCAATTTTGGTTGTCTCACAGGATTTGGACGAGTTGTTTGCCATCAGTGACCGGATAGCGGTGATTTCCAATGGTCGTTTATCACCGGCACGGCCCAGTCACGATATTTCGGTGGAACAGGTTGGTTTGCTCATGGGGGGCATGTTTGATCAAGTGGATGAATGGGACGAGGATGCGCAGCGATGATTAGAATTGAACCGCGTCTCAGTCCCTCCAAAGTGATGGTCTATGGCGCACCGTTGTTGGCAGTCGGCCTGACCTTGATTGCCGGGGCCATGTTATTTGGGGCATTGGGATACAGTCCGACACGCTCTATGTACTTGTTTTTCATCGCACCTATTAGTGATTCTTATGGCTTAACCGAGCTTTTCCTTAAGGCAACGCCTTTAACGCTGTGCGCGGTTGGTTTGGCTGTTGGCTTTCGTGGCAATGTCTGGAACATCGGGGCCGAAGGGCAATTGACGATGGGGGCCATTGCTGCCGGGGCCATTGCGGTGACGTGGCATGACAGCACCAGTTTCCTGCTTTTACCGATTATGATGATGGCCGGGGTCCTGGGTGGTATGGCATGGGGGGCGATTCCGGCCCTGTTGAAAACGCGCTTTCATGCCAATGAGATTTTAACCAGTTTGATGCTGACCTATGTGGCGTCGCTTTTTCTGGGGTATCTGGTCAATGGGCCGTTACGTAATCCAGAAGGTTTTAACTTCCCCGAATCACGCATGTTTGGTGATGCTGGCCTGATGCCTTTGCTGGTGGACGGGTCGCGTTTGCATATCGGGGCGTTGATTGCGTTATTTATTGTCCTGCTGGCGTGGCTGGTTATGAGCCGCACTCTTATCGGTTTTCAGATCAAGGTGGTCGGTTTAACACCCTTGGCGGCGCATTATGCCGGGTTCAGCCCGAAAAAAATTATTTGGATGAGCCTTTTACTTGGCGGTGGTCTGGCTGGCTTGGCGGGTATGTTTGAAGTTGCTGGCCCTATTGGGCAGCTTCAACCGGTTATCTCGCCCGGTTATGGATTTACGGCGATTATTGTTGCTTTTTTGGGGCGTTTGCATCCGGTTGGGATTTTATGTGCCGCCTTGTTGGTGGCCTTGTCTTATCTGGGTGGGGAAACGGTTCAGATGGAACTGAGTTTGCCCTTGGCGGTTACGGGTGTTTTTCAGGGGATGCTATTGTTTTTCCTGCTGGCTTGTGATGTTTTAATCAATTTCCGCTTTGTGTTGGGCAGCAAAAGAAAGGCCGTACCATGATCGGGTTTGAAGTTGAAACGCTCATTGCGATTTTGCTGGGGGTTGCACGCGGGGCAACACCCCTTGTGTTTGCTGCGATTGGGGAGTTGATTACAGAAAAATCCGGTGTGTTAAACCTTGGTGTCGAAGGCATGATGCTGGTGGGTGCGGTTTCCGGTTTTATCACCGTGGTTGTGACCGGCAGTCCGGTTTTGGGTTTCTTTGCCGCCATGCTGGCGGGGGCATTGTTGTCCAGTTTATTTGCCGTACTGGTTTTGTTTCTTCATACCAATCAGGTGGCGAGCGGCTTGTCTTTAACGATCTTCGGGATCGGCCTGTCAGCCTTTTTCGGTTTGGGATATATCGGCACCCCGATTAAAGGATTGCAGGCCATTCATATCCCGGGTCTTAGTGATATTCCGATTATTGGGCCGTTGGTTTTTGGTCACGATATCATGGTGTATCTGGCGTTTGTTTTGGTGGCGGTAACGGCTTGGTTCCTTGGAAAATCGCGTTGGGGTATGATTTTGCGGGCAGTGGGTGAATCCCATCATGCCGCCCATGCCATTGGCTATCCGGTTGTGGCGATCCGGTTTGCTGCAATTTTGTTTGGCGGGGCCATGTGTGGTTTGGCCGGGGCTTACATTTCCCTGATTTATACGCCTATGTGGGCGGAAAATATGACGGCGGGCCGCGGCTGGATTGCCTTGGCGCTGGTGGTTTTTGCCACATGGAAGCCGGGACGTGCCTTGATCGGGGCTTACCTGTTTGGGGGTGTCACCATCTTGCAGCTTAACGTACAAAGTTTGGGCGTGGATGTTTCTGCGCATTTGATGAATATGTTGCCTTATATCGCAACGATTTTGGTTCTCGTGCTGATTTCACGTGATGAAACTAAGATCAGACTGAATGCACCGGCCTGTTTGGGAAAACCCTTTCGAGCCGATGGATAATTGACTTGGGAATGAGAGAAGATAAAACAATTAATACTGTTTGCTGTATGCGAAAGGATGAAGCGAATGTCTAAAAAACTTCTGATGGGTGTTTTGGGCGCTGCGGCCCTAATGATGGGTGCAGCTTCGGCACAAGCCGACGAACCAACGAAAATTGGTTTTGTGTATGTATCACCGGTCGGTGATGCGGGTTATACCTACCAACATGATCTGGGTCGCAAAGCGATTGAAGAAAAATTTGGCGATAAAATTAAAATCAGCTTTGTTGAAAGTGTAGCAGAAGGCCCGGATGCTGAACGTGTGATTATGAATTACGCCAAAAGCGGCTATAAAGCTGTTTTTGCCACTTCATTTGGTTATATGAACCCGACATTGAAAGTTGCCAAGCGTTTCCCAAAAGTCGCATTTGAACATGCAACAGGTTATAAACGTGCGGCAAACGTGAATACGTATCTGGCGCGTTTTTATGAAAGCCGTTACTTGACGGGTTTAGTTGCCGGTGCCATGACAAAATCCAATGTGATTGGTTATGTTGCCGCCTTCCCAATCCCGGAAGTGGTGCGTGGCATTAATGCCTTTACCCGTGGCATCCGTGCAGTGAATGACAAAGCGCAGGTGCGTGTGATTTGGACGAACTCGTGGTTTGATCCGGGCAAAGAACGCGAAGCCGCAGATACTTTGATCGGGCAAAAAGCCGACGTTCTGACTATGCATGCTGACAGTCCAGCCACTATTCAGGCGGCAGAAGATGCTGGTATTTATGCGATTGGGTATAACTCTGATTTCTCTAAATTCGGCCCCAATTCTCATCTGACATCTTCCGTGACCAACTGGGCGCCTTATTATGTGAAACGTGTTGGCGAAATTCTGGATGGTTCCTGGAAAGGCAATCAGGACACGTGGGATGGTTTGAGCGCGGATATGGTACAGGTTGCGCCGTTCCACAAAGACGTTCCTCAAGATGTACGCGCGCGTGTTGAACAAGCCAAAGCCGACATTATTGCGGGTAAACTGCATCCGTTTGCAGGCCCGATCAACGATAACGAAGGCAAAGAACGCGTTGCTGCCGATCAAACCATGAGTGATGGCGATATGCTGGGCTTTAATTGGTATGTCGAAGGCGTTGTCGGTAAATTGCCGAACTAAGTTGCCTTTTACAGGTTTAACGAAAAAAGGGCCGGTAGCCTTTGTCTGCCGGTTCTTTTTTTATGCCTGTTACATTCTGTTACGAAAAACATGCTTATATGCAATCATTCTGTTACAGCAAATGGCGTATCTTTAGGTTGCGTGGAACTCTAGAGGACTTAAGTGTTATGGAACAGAAAACTAAATATTCTTTTATCTTGCGAAACCTGCATATAATCGGTGGGATCATCTTTGTTGCGGCTCTTGTCTTGGGCATTGTCATGGAAGATATGGCGCGGGGGCCGGAGAAGTTTCAACTGATGTTTTTTCACAAAAGCCTTGGATTGGCTGTTCTGGGACTGGTTGCCCTCCGTCTTTTAGAATGGGTACGCAGCACGCAACCTGTTGCCCTTGAAAGTCATGCGAACTGGGAAGTTTGGGCTGCAAAGCTTGTGAAAATTGCCTTGTATATCGTGATGATTGTCTTGCCGATTTCCGGGGTACTCATGTCTTGGTACAAAGGCTACCCGGTAGCCTTTTTCGGCCTGTTCGAGCTGGCCCCGATGGTCGAAAAAAGCAAAGGCTTAGGCGAATTGTTTGAAGACATCCATAAAGCAATGGTCCCGCTGACATTTGCCTTACTTGGCCTGCATGTGGTGGGGGCACTGAAACATCACTTTATCGACCGGGATGAAACCCTTGTGCGTATTTCTCCCTTTTCCAAAGGGTGATCATAGCTTAAAATCAAAGCAGGTCGCCGAAGTAGCTCAGGGGTAGAGCAACTGATTCGTAATCAGTAGGTCGGAGGTTCAAATCCTCTCTTCGGCACCAGTGTTTTTGCGGCTTTCACGATTTCAAGTGAAGGCCGTTTTTGTTTGTGAGAAATAAGCGGATCGGGTGTGTATTAAGAGAGATTGCAAGAAGTGAACCGAATGAATGAGGCCACTGTTTGTTATATAATTCTCTCTGACCTTGTATGGGGCAAATGCAAAAACTGCAAACGCGGTTTTATGCAACTGCACTTGAATCCAGAGTGTTTAAAAACCCTTAAAATTTGTCTACGCATGTAGGTAACACTTTTTTTACGAAAAAACAGTATGTTGTAAGGAGCTTGAGGCGTGTCTTGAACGTAAGGCTTTCTGCGGCGTTGGTATTTTTTAACATGAAAACAACATTCGTAGTTGATCTTAACGGGCAAAGGCTCACATAATGACAAATAGGCAATAAAAATGTTGGAAAATTCAGCACATGTCCATCAGGGGGCATCCAATGCGTCGGCGTCATCTTTTTCAAATGGTGCAGACAACGATAAAGAACAAAATGGCGATGTAAAAATGACTGAGACAAAATCAAAAGCATCGAATTTGAAACATTCCTATACCATTCCCTGCTCCAGTCAATTTCGTGATCGGGTGTCACAACTGGCAGATCGCAAAAAAGTGAATGTCGCCGATCTTGCTCGTTCCGTTTTGTTGATGGTCAGTGATGCTGACATATCTGATTTTACAGATCCAGGTGACCCAGACCCGCAAGACCGCGAAACTGTGATCCTGAAATCAGGTCCAAGTAAGGGGCGACCTTGGCGACGTAAGCCTCGCCTGCAAGTTCGTATGGCACCCGGTTATGATGCCTTGTTTATTCGCAAGGCACTCAACCTTGCCTTGTATATGGAAGAAGGCAAAGCGCAAGTTCGCATCGATACACCAGAAACTATAGAACAACGACAGCGCGAGATTGACCGTATTCGTAAAGAGGCAGAAGAAGCGGCACAAAGAGAACAAAAAAATCATCAACTACCCGAAACAGTTGAGGAATTGGAAAGGCTACAGGCTATTGTATCTGTTTTATCGTTTGAACCGTTACAAGATGGTGTTCAAGATAGAAGTGACGCATTGCATATTCTGGGTTTTCCCCCAAAGACCTATCCTAGCCGTATGGAGCTGCGGGCGCGTTTTCGTATGTTGGCAACAATTCACCATCCAGACGGGAAGTATGGTAGCCATGAACGCATGAGCCAATTGAACCAGGCAATGGAAGTTTTGCGTTATGCAAGCTGACTTATCCACAGGGATGTGAATAAATTATCTTTTGCCGTTCTGTTTTCGGAACGGCATTTTTTTTGATAGGATACTCTTATAAACTACACCGACTGAAAGGTAGTATAGATGCAGCGACCTCGTCTTTTTGTCACCAGAAGATTGCCGCCGGATGTGGAAAAACGACTTATGGATACATTTGAAACCAATTTATCCACAGGTGAATTTGCCGACAATTCAGAAAAGTTAATTCAACACAGTCAAAGTGTAGATGGAATTTTATGCACGCCCTGTGATCAAATCGGTGCCGATTTGATTGCAAAACTACCGGACCGTATCCGCATCATTTCGACATTCTCTGTCGGCTATGAACATGTGGATATTGCGGCTGCGAAAAAACGCAACATCGTGGTGACAAATACGCCCGGTGTTCTGACTGATGCGACAGCCGATATTGCTATGTTATTGATATTAGGGGCGACCCGGCGTGCCTATGAAGGCGAACGTCTTATTCGTGAAGATAAATGGACAGGCTGGAACCCAACACAATTGATGGGGATGGGGCTTCAGGGCAAGCGTTTAGGCATTTTAGGGATGGGACGTATCGGACAGGCGGTTGCTCAGCGTGCCAAAGCATTTGGTATGGACATACATTATCATAACCGCCGCCCCGTTGCATTTGAAGCCACCTATCATGAGACGGCAGAAAGCTTGCTCACACACAGTGATGTCTTGTCTCTGCATTGTCCGTTAACGCCTGAAACCAAAGGGTTCTTAAATACGCAAGCTATTGAAAAAATGCCGAAAGGTGCAGTTGTTGTGAATACGGCCCGTGGGCCTGTTGTGGATGATGAGGCATTAATCGCAGCGTTAAAAAGTGGCCGCTTAAGCGCTGCTGGGCTGGATGTGTTTACCGGTGAGCCAAACTTGCATCCAGAATATCGCAGCCTGCCCAATACGTTTTTATTGCCCCATTTGGGCAGTGGCACGGTGGAAACGCGAAATGCCATGGGATTTTGTGCTTTGGAAAACCTTAAAGCATTTTTCGAAGGTAAGACGCCACCGAACGTGGTGATGTAAACAAAGAAAAAGCCCTCTGCAATCAATCACAGAGGGCTTTTGAATAGACTTTAAGAGAATCTTCTCTTAGTACATGTGCTGACCACCGTTGATGGACAGAGTTGCACCTGTGATGAAGTCGCCTTCATCAGCAACTAGGAACAATACGCCACGTGCGATATCGTCGGCACGGCCCAGACGGCCCATCGGGATTTTTGCAATAATTTTTTCAAGAACCGCTGGCGGAACCGCACGAACCATGTCGGTATCCACATAACCCGGTGCAATGGCGTTGACGGTAATGCCTTTGCCAGCGCCTTCCTGTGCCAGGGCTTTGGTAAAGCCATGGATACCGGATTTGGCAGCAGCATAGTTGACCTGACCGTATTGACCGGCTTGACCGTTGATAGAACCGATGTTGACAATCCGGCCAAAGCTGCGCTCACGCATGCCGTCGATGACACCGCGACACAGGTTAAAGCAGGAAGACAGGTTGGTTGCAATAACCGCTTCCCAATTGTCCGCAGACATACGGTGCAAGGTGCCGTCACGTGTGATACCAGCATTGTTGATCAGGATCTCGACAGGGCCGAGGTCAGTTTCGATTTTTTTGAGCATTTCCTGACAGGCATCAAAATCGCTGACGTCACATTTGTAAGAAGCAATGCCTGTTTCTTCGGTAAATTTCTTTGCGGCTTCTTCGTTACCACCAAAATTGGCAGCGACGGTATAACCGGCTTCTTTAAGGCGTTCAGAAATTGCGCGACCAATACCGCGCGTCCCACCAGTTACGAGTGCTACACGACCCATCTGTTTCTTCCTCTACTTTTTTAGTCCACAGTTTTTTTGTTCTGAAAAGACCGAAACTCCCCGATCTTCAATCTAGGCATTGTGGGGACATTAATGGCATAAATCCACCCCTAATTTTGAAATATTCAAACTTTATCTTTTTGCATAAAAAAAACAGCTCTTCTCATCTGGAAAAGAGCTGTTTTTCAACAGTTTATCAACCTTGTTCGCTTGTTTAACAAACGATCATCGGTTGTGACTTAAGCGCGTTCTACACACAGTGCGACACCTTGACCGCCGCCAATACACAACGTTGCAATCCCTTTTTTGGAATCGCGTCGTTTCATTTCGTGCAACAGCGTGACAAGAATGCGGTTACCGGATGCACCGATCGGGTGACCAATGGCAATGGCACCGCCGTTAACGTTGACTTTATCAGTGTCCCAGCCGAGTTCCTTATTGACGGAAATGGCTTGTGCAGCAAATGCTTCATTGGCTTCTACCAGATCCAGATCATCAATAGACCAGCCTGCTTTATCCAATGCTTTGGTGACTGCCGGGATCGGGCCTGTCCCCATGATTTTCGGATCCACACCGTGGGTTGCCCATGCTTTAATCGTTGCCAGCGGTGTCAGGCCGCGTTTGTCGGCTTCTTCTTTGCTCATCAACACAACAACGGAAGCACCGTCATTGATGCCGGATGCGTTACCGGCGGTGACCGAACCGTCTTTGGAGAAAGCCGGGCGCAGTTTACCAAGGCCTTCTGCACTTACACCTTCTTTGATGAATTCGTCTTTATCAAAAACGATATCGCCTTTGCGGTTTTTAATGGTTACCGGGACGATTTCCTCGTCGAATTTACCAGCAGCGCGTGCGGCTTCGGCTTTATTTTGCGAACCGGCGGCAAAAGCGTCTTGCTCTTCGCGTGAGATTTGGTACTTGTCAGCGATATTTTGCGCTGTTGTTCCCATATGATAGTCGTTAAAGGCACACCACAGACCGTCTTTGATCATGGTATCTTCCATTTTGGACGGGCCCATTTTTGTGCCGTTGCGAAGATGCATAACGTGCGGAGACAGAGACATGTTTTCCTGACCACCGGCAACAACGATATCTGCATCACCCATCAGAATGGTTTGCATACCCATGGCGACGGCGCGTAGACCTGAACCGCAGACCTGGTTGATGGTCATGGCTGTGGACTCTTCCGGGCAACCGGCAAGAATGGCAGCTTGACGTGCCGGGTTTTGGCCCTGACCACCGGTCAAAACCTGACCCATAAATACTTCCTGAACGTCTGCAGCATTAACGCCTGCGCGTTCCAAGGCGGCTTTGATTACCGTCGCGCCCAATTCGTGCGCGGGTACACTGGCAAGGCTGCCGCTAAAGTTACCGACCGCTGTACGGGCTGCACCAACAATGACCACTTCAGTCATACTCAATGTCTCCTAAATATAATTATTATTTCCCCTGCAAAGCGCGGGTAAGCCGCCGCCTCGCAGGCCAATAGGGTATAGAAGCAAGACGAATGGTCAAGCAATGATTGTGCGAATGCGAAATTAGAATTGTTATATAATTATTTTTCTTGTGTTAAGAGCCACTTAGCCAAGGGGGTGTAAAGGCCGCGTTGCGCGTTGCGTCCAGTCATCATGCCGATGTGTCCGGCTTTTACGGTTTTGACCTGACAGTTTGGCAGTTTTTGGGCCAAAGCATGGGCCGATTCCGGTGAGACGATTCGGTCATTTTGTGGGATTACCAGATAAGCCGGGTGGCGGATTTCTTTTGGGTTTATAAAATGACCGTCAATTTCCCAAATTCCGCGTGCGGGTTTATTATCAATGTACCAGCCAAACAGGCAATCGCGTGCGACATCAGCGACCAAGGGGACTCCATCATTGATCCAGTCTTCCATTGTGACAAATTTTTTGGCAGCAGCGCTTGCAGGATCCATTTCAGAGAATTCTATGAATTTTTGTAGAATTTGATAGGGATCAATGGCGGCAAACAGGCTTTGGATCATATCGATGGGCAAAAGTCCCAAGGTTTCTATGAGGCTTTCCAGTTGAGGCCGGGCGCAGCGCATAATATGGGCATGGCGAGAACTGCCCGCATGAAAATCCCACGGTGTTGCCAAAAGGGCAAGGCGATCGATTTTGTCCGGTTCCAAGGCCGCCAATGCAGTGCATAGAACACCTCCCATACAATATCCGATCAAAGTGACGGGACGATTGCATTGATGGTGGATTTCAGTGACGGCATTGTTCAGGCGCCCAAGGATATAATCTTCCAGTGTGAATTCTTTTTCTGCCGCACCCGGTTCCCCCCAATCCAGTAAAAAACAGCGGATACCTTTGTTTGCCAAGCTCCGCATCAAGCTACGTTTTTCAGTGAGATCAAGAATGTAGGCTTTATTGATTAGAGACGGAACCGCCAGAACAACGGGACCGTTATCCGGGCCGCCGTAATCCAGAAGACGCGATGTGCCGTCTTGCCATATAACGGGTACTTCTGGCAGGTGGCGTATATAGGGGTGTTTGTGATAGGCGCGAACACCGGCCAAAAAATGCTGAGCCTGTAAAAAGGCTTCCGCATCAAGGGCAGCGCGAAAAGACTCTTCAGGATAGGTCGAAATTTGGTCAATCAGGCTTTCGGCCTGTGTCTGCAAGTCGGGATTCCAGCTCACGGACCCGTTCTTCAAGTTCGTTAATGCGGCGCGACAGCTCATCCATGTTGCGCTCAGTGTGCTCAGGTGCAGGGGAAGCGGACGTGGTCCCACCCGTTTGGGCGGTTGTGAACGGGTTTGTGCCATCTTTGAATTGCTCTTTCCAGCTGTCAGCCCAGTTTCCCATCCAGCTTTGAATTTTTTCCGGCGTATCCAGTGTTTTCATCATTTCGCTGGCTTGTTGATTGAAGACTTCGCCTAATTTAAGACTGTCTTCGACAACACGCTCTGAAGATTGGGAAAGGAGCTGTTTTTGCCAAAGGTCGAGATATTGCGCGGCGAGATCGTGGATCTTTTTATTGGAATCGCTCATTACTTTTGTTGTCTCTTTTTTGCCGTTATGCAGCAACGCTGCCGCAAAAAGCTACTATAGGGATCGGATAAAGGTCAATTATTTGGTGATTTTTGCAATTTTTTTCACAATACTGCAATGCGATACTTTTGTGTGCAGCAAATTCGCGTTATGGTAAAAGGCTATGGGGAGACCTTCGCATAATATATGTGAGAGGGCCTGGGACTTAAAAAAAGAAGATATGATATGGCACAAACTGAAGATAAAGACGCTCCGATTACGATCAAGAAGTACGCCAACCGCCGTTTATACAACACCGCCACCAGTAGTTATGTGACACTGGACCATCTGGCACAGATGGTAAAAGAAGGGATACAGTTTGCTGTTTTTGACGCCAAAAGCGGAGAGGAAATCACGCGTTCAGTTCTGACACAGATTATTGTGGAAGAAGAATCGAAAGGCCAAAACCTGTTGCCGGTGAGTTTCCTGCGTCACCTGATTAGTTTTTATGGGGATAGTTTGCAAGGACTGGTACCAAGTTATCTGGAACAATCAATGCAATCTTTTGCCACCAATCAGGAAAAGATGCGTGATTACATGAAAGAGACAATGGGTGGTTTAAACCCGTTCGGTTCATTTGAAGAGATGAACAAACAAAATATGGTGATGTTTGAGAATGCCATGCGCATGTTTGCGCCGCAATTTTACAAAGAAGGCGAAAATAAAGAGACGGATGCAAGTCCGAAAACGGTTGAAAAACCGTCTCAATCGACTGGGAAAACAGGCGATGATCTGGAAAAAATGAAAGCTCAACTGGAAGCCATGCAGCAGCAGTTGAGCAAACTTAGCGAAAAATAAATCAGATTTAAAAATGTTAAGACTGCATGCGTTTAAAACGTCTTTTGCCACGCGCAAAAGGCGTTTTTCTGTGATCACTTTTTGTTGCAGAGGTTGTCTTTAGGCTGACAGTATGCGGTTTTGACTCTATACTAATTGACTTTCTGTAGATGAATTGCAGGTATATTTGCCCGTGGCTGTCACTCTTGAAACCAAAGCACTTGTCCCCGCCGTCCCGGCGGGACCGTTACGTGCGCGTGGTGGTCATCAAGAAGTTGCAACCGATGTGTCTAAAACGCAGAATTCCGCGCAGGCTTTTGTAAATAGTTTACCGGTCGATATTCGTAATAAAGTCGCGCGCCCCTTGCGCGATAACGTACGTCATGACAAATCAGAAGAAGCGGCGCAAGAACAGAAGACAGCGGAAAGTAAGGCGCAACCTGTCAATACGGATAAGGTACAGGCCCAGAATGGGGAGAGGAATAATAGAACATATTATTCAAGTCCGACATTCATTGCCAATTTGACATTGTTGCAGGCACAGCAAGAATATGAAGTTAATGAGCGAGTTCCCCTTGGGGCAGCAAGTTATAAAGTTTCACATCAAGCGTATCTTAAGGCTGGCGCGCAACCAGGGGGAGAGTTAAACGCAAGAGAAGACGCTATAAGAAGTGCAGAGCGTGAAGAAAAAATTATGATTGTTCCTCCAGTTCTTTCAACCGTGAATTTTGTAGCATAAGCGTTGAAATATTTTGAAATATTTTGAAATATTTTAGGAAAAAGTCTTTTGAAAGATCTCTAAAATACCCAGATATCATAAACATTTTGCCTTAAAACAGTAGTTTCTTATGTACTGTAATGCGAAATATTTTAGAAATATTTTCTTGCAAAAAAGAATCACTCAGTATAATCATTGATAGAAAGCCATAATAAACAAAGCGGAATATTGGTTGAAAAAGGAGATCACTTTCATGTCCGATGCCGTCGAAAGCAAAGTCGCTAACCGTGCCACCGATACCGATCGTCATGTTGGCGCACGTATTCGCGAACGCCGCATTATGTTGGGATTGAGCCAACAACAAATGGCCGACATGATCGGCGTTACCTATCAGCAGGCGCATAAATATGAGCGTGGAATCAACCGTATTTCAGCAGGTCGCCTTTATGAAATCGCACAGGTTCTGAAAGTTCCGGTCGGCTTCTTCTTTGAAGGTCTGGATGAAAAAGACGAAGTCGAGATTGAACTCACGGATCGTCAGCGTATGTGTCTGGAATTGGCCCGCAATTTCTCTCATATTAATAATGATCGCCATCAGGATGCGCTTAGCCAATTGGCGCGCGCACTTGCTGCCGAAAAAAACTAGGCAGTTACACTGATTTTTAAATGTCTGACCGGGCGTGAAATGTTTTTGCGCCCGGTTTTGTTTGTCTGGAAAATACAAAAAAATACTGCTATATAATCGGCAATTTTATTAATATGAACGCACTAAACTTGAAACTTTATATAAAGTTTTGGGCAAAATTGACAAATGTCATGGGCTGACGGCCTTGTTTTTGGAATATAAAGCCGAGCTTACGTAATTGTATTTAAGGAATCGCGAGAAATATGACCTCTCAGACTGTTTCCATTGCCATCACCGGTGCCGGTGGGGCGGGTGTAATGACGGCGGGCCAGATGCTTCTGGACGCTGCTGCCAAAGCTGGCCTTTATGGCCTTATGACACGTTCCAGCGGACCGCAAATTCGAGGTGGCGAAGCCGCAGCCTTTATTCGCTTGTCCAGCGAACCCGTGGCCTGCCCGGATGATCACTTTGATGTGTTATTCTGCTTTGACTGGATGAACGTAGATCGTTTTGCTGCAGAGTTACCCTTGCGCAATGACAGCGTGATAATCGGCGATGCGTCAGCTGGTGAAGCGCCGGATGTTTTGAAAAACAGCGGGGCACGCATGGTTCTTGTGCCGTTAAGCGATACAGCAAAAGAAGTCGAAGGCGGTCGTCCCAATATGATCGGTTTAGGTATGCTGGGCGAAATTGCTGGTTTGCCCTTGGATGCCTTGTCAGCCATTTTGGAAAAGGTTTTAAAACGTAAAGGTCCGGCGGCGCTGGAGGCCTCCATTGCCGGTGTGAAACGCGGAATGGAAGTCGCCGGTGAATTAGAAGCCGAGATCGGTATCAATTTACATCTGGCGACGAAAGATAGTGAAACAACACGTTGGTCTTTAACCGGGAATGAAGCGGCCGGAATGGGGGCCATTCGCGCTGGTGTTCGTTTCTGTGCGGCTTATCCGATTACCCCGGCGACTGAAATTCTGGAATGGTTAGCCCCAAATTTGGAAAAAGTAGGCGGTACACTGGTTCAGGCAGAAGATGAGCTTGCATCAGTCAACATGATTATTGGGGGTTCTTTCGGGGGTATTCCTTCGATTACAGCGACATCCGGCCCTGGTTTGGCTTTGATGACCGAGGCGCTTGGCTTGGCCGTTTCAGCGGAAATTCCCATTGTTGTGGTCGATGTAATGCGCGGAGGGCCCAGTACAGGGATCCCGACCAAATCCGAACAAAGTGATTTGAACATTGCGCTACATGGCTTGCATGGCGATGCACCCCATATTGTAACGGCGGCGAATTCCATTTCCGATTGCCTGTTTACAACGCAGTGGACCGTACATCTGGCGGAGGCCTTGCAGACAACGGCAATCGTTTTATCCGATCAATCGTTGGGTCAGTCGCGTAATGTCATCGACAAACCGGCGGATTTGGCTTTTGTGGCAAAACGCGAAGTAGCCCCCGCTCATGTGGTCGATTACAAACGATATGCCCTGACGAATAATGGTGTCTCGCCTATGGCTATTCCGGGTACGCCGGGTGGGGAATATGTGGCGGACGGTCTGGAAACACAGGAAAATGCCCGCCCCAGTTCGCAAGCAGAAGACCACTATGCTCAGCTAGATAAACGCGAACGTAAATTGACCGGGTTCGATTACGGTCAGCATTGGGCGGAAATTGAAGGGGAGAGCGATTTTGCCGTTATTACCTTTGGATCGGTTACCGCACCTGTGCGCGAAGCGATCAAACGATTGGAAGGCGAAGGCCAAAAAGTTAAGCTGATTTCCATGCGTTTGTTAGCCCCTGCCCTGCCTGATCGTTTCAATGAAGCAATGGTGGGTGTGAAGAAGGCATTGATCGTTGAACAGACACATTCAAAGCAGTTCTATCGCTACTTGCGCAGTGAATTTGATCTGCCTAAAGACACAACTGTATTGGCGAAACCGGGACCGTTGCCGTTCCGTCCCAATGAAATCGTTACTCAAATCAAGGAGCTGGCATAATGGATCAGGCTGTTCAACAAAAACCGTTGACGTTTAAAGACTATAAGTCCGATTACAAGCCGGTTTGGTGCCCAGGATGCGGTGACTTTTCTGTCTTGGCCTCCGTCACAAAAGCCTTGGCGGAACTGCAAGTCGCGCGTGAAAATTGTGCAGTGATTTCCGGTATTGGCTGTAGTTCCCGTATTCCGGCTTATACCAGTGTTTATGGGTTTCATGGTATTCATGGTCGTGCGCTTGCCTGTGCAACTGGCTTGAAAGTGGCGCGTCCTGATTTAACGGTGATTGCAACAGGTGGCGATGGAGATGGGTTTTCTATTGGGGGGAACCATTTCCTGCATGCTTGTCGTCGCAATGTGGATATGACCTATATTGTGATGGATAACGAAGTCTATGGCATGACTAAAGGGCAAGCCTCACCGACAACAGCATCGGATTGGGAAGGTTCCAAATTGACACCGAACGGCACAGGGGTTTCTCCTTTCAACCCGTTGGCTGTTGCTTTGTCTGCCGGGGCTGGTTTTGTGGCACGCGGTTTTGCAGGGGACCCGAATGGCTCAGCAAAACTGATTACGGAAGCCATCCAGCACAAAGGATTCTCATTTGTACAAATCCTCAGTCCTTGTGTGACATTCCGACCGGAACAGACGGAATGGAAAAAAATCATTCGCAAAGGTGAAATTTCTGAAACAAATGCATTGGCCGAAGCAATGGCGTTTTTGGCAACCGATGACGGGTTTAGTACAGGTGTTCTTTATGAAACACAACGTCCGGTTTATGCACCGAAACAGGAAGAAAAATATAGTGTGAAAGATATTGAAGCCAGTTTTGAACTTTAAGGTTTTTACATCATAAAATTAAGGGCGGCACAATTATCTTTGCCGCCTTTTTTTGTCATGAAATATACTTCATCACAAGCCGGAAACAGATAGGCAGCGGCAACTTCTTCTGGGGTGCCAATATCGCGCCCGGTGCTTGTAACGACGCAGCGTTTGTTTTTAAGAAAAGAAGACTCTTAGCGAGGTAAGAGTTTTAAAAAGCAACAGAATTTAGCAATGCTGCGTTACTTGTTCACGGGACCGACTCCTTGAGTGGGCACAAAAAAACGATGGAACGGCTTTTACCGTTCCATCGTTTTAATTTAACAGAATTCGTTTTAGTCGAACAGACAGGAAACGGACTGTTCGTCATGAATACGTTTAATCGCCTCTGACAAGATCGGGGCGATGGAAATATGACGAATGTTGCTGGCATCAATGACCGGGTCTGTACCTTGGATGGAATCTGTAACTGCCAGTTCCTTTAGGGCAGAAGAGGTAATGCGTGAAACCGCACCACCAGACAGGACACCATGCGTGATGTAGGCGGAGGCGCTTTTGGCACCGTTTTCCAACAGGGCTTGCGCCGCATTGCACAGAGTACCACCAGAATCGACGATATCATCGATGAGAATACAGTTTTTACCATCAACATCACCGATGACGTTCATAACTTCGGAAACACCAGCGCGTTCGCGGCGTTTATCAATAATGGCGAGGTTACAGTCCAGACGTTTGGCAATGGCGCGCGCGCGAACCACACCGCCGACATCGGGGGATACGATCAATAGATTTTCTGTATCGTAGTTTTGCGCGATATCACGGGCAAAAACCGGGGCGGCGTGCAGGTTATCCACCGGAATATCGAAGAAACCCTGAATTTGACCGGCATGTAAATCCATTGTCAAAACACGGTCTGCACCGGCTGTTGTGATTAGGTTTGCAACCAGTTTTGCAGAAATTGGCGAGCGCGGGGCCGATTTACGGTCCTGACGGGCATAGCCGAAATAAGGAACGACAGCGGTGATGCGACGGGCCGACCCACGACGCGCAGCATCAATGGTGACCAATAGTTCCATCATATTGTCGTTTGCGGGATAAGACGTCGGTTGAACGATGAAGACATCTTCACCGCGAACGTTTTCAAGGATTTCAACGAAGACTTCCTGATCGGAAAAACGTTTGACGCTGGCTTCGGTGAGAGGAGTGCCAAGCTCTTTACAGATTGCTTCGGCCAGAGGACGGTTTGCGTTACCGGTGAGGATTTTCATGTGAAAACCAAGTCCATAATGTGGTGTGCCCGAGTGATTTCGCGCCGAACATATCAATGCGGAACTTTGATGTAAACGTCTTATTAACGATCTTGATCATCTTTGTGACGGAACAAAGACATTTCAACGCTTGTGGGATTGTCAATAAGGGGCAATGAACCGACGGTTTCGCCGCCCCGGAGCCGCCGTTGTGCCGTTTAAGGTGCGACTCCGTTCAAATTGGGCTTCGCTACGATGGCGTTCGACCATTAACCCAATGCTTTGTACAGCCGCGCGTGAGATTTCATAGGCCAGTCGGCCCCATGGCTTGTTTAAACGGCCTTCATCCAGTTGGTTGTTCAGTTGCGACCGGCCCAGTTCATGTCCGGTTGGATCTTTGACGATCCAAGCAATTTTGATGCGCTGTTTGCCTTCAAAAGGATCAAGGGCGTGCACCTCTGCATCCAGAATATAACCGTTTTTAAACGGTTTGTTGCGCACCAACGCCCCGGCTTGTCGCAAGGTTAGGGTCATGGCTTTTTTCAAGGCTTCTGCCCCATCCCCTGGTGCCCCGTCGATTTTGTTGATGAAAAATACAACATCTTGATCGCGTACAGCCAGTTCGACAGCCTCGCGTTCCCGGTTATCTTGTAGATAACTTGCAAATTCATCGGCGGCAGCTTCGACCAGATTGTCAATCAGGGCTTGATCACCATATTCCCAACGGTGACGTTCTACGTTTATCGGTTGGGAATATTCAAGCTTTTTGCCACTTTCACGATTGGCAAAAGTCCAATAGATCGCCCCTTTTATGTGAGGATTGTGGCGGTCGCGTTTGATCACCACTTGGCCCCGCACTTTATAAGATGGATTGGTAATCAGGTTGCTGGTTGAGGGAATACCCCGCACCCCCAGGCTTTCTGCAAGGCTGTTTCCCATAATCTGTGCTAATGGTTTGGCGATCCCTTCAATAGGTTGAATGAAGATCGTTCCCCCATCACGCAGACGCAGGCTGGAAGGATCAAACCCGGTGCGGCTATGGCGCAAGGGTTGCGGGGCCTGTGTACAGGCGACCAGTATCAAGACTAGACTGAGGGCAAAAAGACGATGGAACATGGCGGTGTTATTGTTCTAAATGACCATGACGCAAGAAAACATCAGGGCGGCAAGACTGAGTAACATCATCATAACAAGATAAGGCATTATTCTGCTTCCAAGCTAATAACGGAAATCTGACGTCCATAGTCCGGCTCGTTTCTATGGGTGGTGCGACGGTAGCTGAAGAAACGTTCTTCATCCGGGTAAGTATCAGCCAAGGATGCTTGAATACTGGCCAGTGATAACATTTCCAGACGGGATTTGACAAACCCCGGCAGGTTAAATTGATAATGCCCTTCGCGTTCTGCGTCTGTGAACCAGCTCTCAAAGGTGGGGTCTTGATTGAGAAAAATTTTACGAAAACCGGCATCGACTTCATAAGAAGCCTGATGAATACACGGGCCGATACAGGCATGAATGCTGTCACGTTTGGCCCCGAGGTCAATCATGGCTTGAACGGTATTTTCCAACACACCGCCAATGGCTCCTTTCCATCCGGCGTGTGCGGCCCCGATAATGCGGTTTTCACGATCGTGAAACAGGATGGGGGCGCAATCGGCTGTTAAAATCCCCAAGGCAATGCCCGGTTTGTTGGTGACAAGGGCATCGACTTCGGGGCTGCGTTCACGTGTCCAGACCTGATCGACAATATGGACGCGATTGGAATGCACCTGTGCAGCACTCAGCAAGTCGGAAATCCGGTTGCCGAGACTTTGCACCACAAGCGCACGGTTGGTCATAACATCGGACAGATTGTCTTTTGATCCCCACGCGCAATTTAACGAGTTATAAAGACCCGTGCTTAAGCCGCCGATACGGGTAAAAAAGCCGTGGGTCGTTGTGATGTTGTCGGCTGTTAAAAAGATGGGATCTTGGCTCATGTCACTTAACCTTCTTCAAAGGCAGCCGGGATCGGCTGATCGGGATGGGTGGCACATAATACTTTAAATAACTTACCCATTTCTTCAGGGGCCGTCAGGCGTTTGTGGGCGGCGATTAGGCTCGGTCGCTGTGTGTCTTTGGCATGTTGCAACAAGGTCTGAAACCGTTGGGCAATGCCAAGACGTTCCAAAAACAGGCCCTGACCAATCGGTCCCCAGACTTTGGCCCCGCCATCGCGGAAACTATGGGCCAGTGTGGTAAAATCCACATGCGCGGTGATGTCCGCATCACCGGGTGTATCCAGAACGGGGGCGTATTGATGATTTTTCAGGGCTTGCAGGGTTTCGCCAAAATCCGGCTGGGCGTAGCCATAATCAATGGCTAAAAAGGCCCCGCCCTGTTCTTTGATCCGTTGACCCAGACCATAAGCTACCGATTGTGCGGTGGATGAAATTTCAAACAAGAAACCTTGATCGTCTTTTTCTTTCAAGGCCGGGGGCATCAGGGCTTGGGCGGCTTGATCACTTTGTAGGACAAAACGCAATCCTGTTCCATCGGGGTCAAGATCGATAAATCGTTCTGCCCAGCCCTTTTCACCTTTTTCAAACTGGCGAATGGGCAGGGCATCAAAAAATTCGTTGGCGATGAAAATTGCAGGGCCATCGGGTAAATGGGTAAAATCATCATGCCATTGGATATCCAGCCCGCTATCTTGCAAGGTTTCTTTCTGGCGGGATTTTAAAACAGGGCTGATTTCCACCAAATGTACATACAGGGCCTGATGAAAGCCGGGTACTGCGCGCGTGGCGCGTAAGGCATCCGACATTAAGGTGCCGCGCCCCGGTCCCAGTTCCACAAGATGGACTGACGCGGGACTGCCCATTTGCTGCCATGTAATCGCCGCCCATAAACCAAGAAGTTCACCAAAAGCCTGAGAAATTTCCGGGGCGGTCGTGAAATCACCTTTGACCCCGAAGGGGTCTTTTTTCATATAGTAACCGTATTTGGGGTGACATAAACATTCCGCCATAAAATCGGATACAGAAATGGGACCGGTATTTTCGATGCGTTGGCGCAGAATTTTCAACAAGGACGTCATATGCGTTCTGCCCCGTCTTTGTTTTGATTGCGCAAGGCATAGATTATGAACCCGACCCCGATGATGATCATGGGCACGGATAGCCATTGTCCCATCGTGGAACCGCCACTTAAATAACCGATTTGCGCATCGGGTTGACGCACCAGTTCAACAATGGAACGCGCAATGCCATATCCGGCGATAAACACCCCCATAAAAAGACCGGGCGATTGACGTAAACGTTCACGGCGCGACAGGATAAATAGCACAATAAACAGGATGAGACCTTCCATCAGGGCTTCGTATATCTGGCTGGGGTGGCGTGGGTTTGGTCCGCCGTTGGGGAAGATGACCCCCCACGCGACATCGGTTTCGCGCCCAAATAATTCGGCATTGGCGAAATTGGCAATGCGTCCGAAAAACAACCCAATGGGTGCACCACAGGCCAGCAAATCCCCAAAGCTCAGCATGGGCAATTTGTGTTTTTTACAGAATAAAATGGCGGCACCGACCACACCAAGGAACCCGCCGTGGAAAGACATGCCGCCTTTCCAGACCTGTAAAATGGCCATCGGATTTTGGCTGAAATAGTCGAAATTATAGAACAACACGTACCCGGTACGACCGCCTAAAACAACGCCGATTGTTGCCCAGAACAGAAAATCGTCAACTTGTTCGTGGGTGATATTACCGGGGAAAGATTTGGTCAGAAACTTGATATACTGCCAACCGCCGACCAGACCGACGATATAGGCCAATGCATACCAGCGAATAGCGATGGGTCCCAGTTCAACCGCAATGGGATCGATCATGGGAAAGGCAATGGCAAATGTCATCTGATGTAATCTCTTTCTATCGATGAAAAGAATTTCTTTTCGCAAATGCGTCGTCGCAAGCTTGTCTCAATCTGCTTGGGATTTACTTTAGCGGTGCGGATTGTCTTTACAGAGATAGTCTTGAACGTAGCGACGCACACCCTCTTCCAGCTCTGTAAAAGGTTTATCGTAGCCCGCAGCACGTAACTTATCCATATTCGCTTGCGTAAAGTACTGATATTTATCACGAATGTTTACAGGTGTTTCGATGTAATGGATTTTCGGTTCTTGATCCAACGCCACATAGACCGCGCTGGCAAGGTCTTTGAAAGAACGGGCTTTGCCGGTTCCCACGTTAAACAGGCCACAAACGTCTTGATGATCATAAAGCCAAAGGATGACATCGACCACATCGCCAACCCAAATGAAATCACGCAATTGTCCGCCATCTTCATAGTCCGGGTGATGGGATTTAAAAAGACGACACATTAATTTTTCAGCCGCATCGGGATAGACATGGGCGACAACACTTTTTTGCCCGCCTTTGTGATATTCGTTGGGTCCATAAACGTTGAAAAATTTCAACCCGGCCCATTGCGGCGGGGTGGTGCCGCCTTCTTCGGTTGTGCGTGCGACGGTACGGTCAAACAGATGTTTGCTCCAGCCATAGGCATTAAGAGGCTCAAGACGGGAAAGGTCTTTGCGGTTTTCAAAATCATCAAAACCATGTTCCCCGTCACCATATGTTGCAGCGGATGATGCATAAAGGAAACGGATTTGATATTGCGAACACCAGTCCCATAAAGCGGTCGTCAGACGGAAATTATTATCAATGATTTTATCTGCATCCGTTTCAGTGGTGGCAGAAATCGCACCCATATGAAAGATCGCTTTGATATCTTCCTGATATTCCGCCAAAAAAGGAAACAGGTCGTCTGGGTGGATAATGTCATAAAGATCGCGTTTGGCAAGGTTGCGCCACTTTACGCCGTCGCGCAAACGATCCACCACGACCAGTTTCTCGTTCGGATAACGTTCTTCAAGGGCTGCAACGATATTTGATCCGATAAATCCGGCACCACCGGTAATAACAAACATGGACATCATCCTTATTTAAAATGAGTGCTCTTGCGTTCTCTTATAGGGTGATCAGGTGTATGGCTTCAAGCAAGACTTGCGCTGAAAAGAACTCGTGCCATAATGCGCCACCGATTCGCCCCTATAAAAAGGAATATACTCATGCAAAGCAAAAACCGTATTTTCGATGATGTTGCCAAGGTTGCCAGCGGTGCCGTCAGCACATTGACAGGTGTGAGAGAAGAAATTGATGGGCTAATTCGTCAACAAATAGAACGAGTTATGGCAGAAATGGATGTCGTGCCCCGTGAAGAATTCGATGCGGTCAAGGCGATGGCAGCGAAGGCACGCGCTGAACAAGATGCGTTGAACGTGCGTATTGCTGCACTGGAAGAAGCCTTGGAAAAAGCAAAAAAATAAACAAGCTAACTTGGAAATAAGGGGACCCACGAGTCGCGGATTTTCATACCGCGTTGGTCCACAATTTTATCCACAGGAATCTTTTTTTCGAATCCAAGAGGCCCTTGCGCAGGGCCTTTTTTATTGTCTAGGTTCATCCTCAACGACAACGAATTAAAAGATTTTTTGAGTTATGAACTTTCTTGAACAGGTACAAGCGGCAGCACCGGATTACGGGCTGGATATTCTGGAAAACCTTGCCGAAGAACGCGGATGGGTTCTGGAACATCTTAGTAATGGTGATCTGGTGATGGAAAGTGCAGGCGATAACTGCACCTATTCCCTCCAGTTTACATGGAGTGCGTCTTATCAGTGTTTGCACCTGACCTGTTCGATGGATATGTGCTTGCCCCAAGCTGCAGGTGCGGCAGTGAATGATTTGCTGGCAACGATTAATTCAAAACTGTGGATCGGCCACTTCGCCGTTATGGCCGGGTTTAATGCACCAGCCTTTCGCCATACCATTATGATGAACGGCACATCCGAACATAAAGCGCGCGAACTTGAAGATATTATCGAGATTGCGCTGGGCGAATGCGAACGTTTTTACGCCGCCTTCCAGTTTGCCGCTTTCCACAATATGCCTGCCCAACAGGCGATGGATTGCGCTTTAATGGAATGTGTCGGGCAGGCTTAATCCCCGCCAAACAGGCGTTCAAAGAAACCTTTGACTTGTTCAACCACTTCGGGTGCTTCATCACCGGGCAGGGGTTTTTTGGGAAGGCTTTCGTGGGCGGTGCGCATGATTTGACCCCACAGGGTTGCAGGTAAATCACCGCCGCTGACGCGTTTCATGGGTTTTTCGTTATCGTTACCCATCCAGACACCGAGGATAAGATCGGCGCTGTAGCCGATAAACCAGGCATCGCGAAAAGATTGCGAGGTTCCGCTTTTTCCGCCCAGACTGCGTTCGAAATTGGCTTTTTTACCACTGCCTGTTTGCATGACGGCTTTCATCATGTCGTTCATTTCACCGATATGGCGTTCTTTCACGATACGCCCTGTACCGCCACCGCTGCGTTGATACAGAATCCGTCCGCTGGCATCTTTAATGCTTTCAATACCGAAGGGGAAAACGCCGAAACCACCGTTGGCAAAAGGACCATAAGCAGCGGTCAACTCCAGAAGGTTGACCTCGCTGGCCCCCAATGTGATGGCAGGCTGTGCCTTTAAGGGGGAGGTAATGCCCAAACGATGGGCGGTATCGGCAACTTTTGCAAATCCAACTTTTTGTCCGATTTGGGCGGCAATGGTGTTGATTGAATCTGCTAGGGCTGTACGCAAGGTGACGGGGCCTTGGTAAGTATTGGAATAATTGCGTGGTTTCCATTTACCAATGGCAAAGGGGCCGTCTTTCAGGGTGTCGTTCGCGTCCATACCGTTTTCCACACCGGCAAGAAAGACAAAGGGTTTAAAGGCGGAACCGGGTTGGCGCTGGGCTTGAGTGGCGCGATTGAATTGGCTTTGTCCGTAATCACGCCCGCCAATCATGGCCCGCACCGCCCCATCCGGTGCTAGGGCGACGACTGCGGTTTGTTCAACATTGCGTTTTTTTGCATTTTTGCGCAGAAAATCGCGGGTTTTACGTTCCGCCATTTTCTGTAATTCAAGGTCAAGTGTGGTGATAACGGTGAGGTCCGTGTTCATCGGTCCGACAAAATCATCGACCTGTTCCATCACCCAATCGGCAAAATATCGCCCTGATTTATGCGGTTTTGCGGCACTGATGATGCGTTCTTTATGTTTTTGGGCGGCCCGTGCTTGTGCCTGAGTCAAATATCCGGCATTCACCATATTGGACAGGACAATGGCGGTTCGTTCTTTGGCGAGGTCAGGATTGCTACGCGGATTATATTTGCTGGGGGCTTTCAACAATCCGGCAATAAGTGCGGATTCGTAAAGGGAAAGATTGCGTGCTGATTTTGAAAAATATTTTTGGGCGGCTGCTTCCACGCCATAGGTGCCCGCCCCGAAATAAACGCGATTGAGATAAAGCGTGAAAATTTGATCTTTGGTGAATTTATGCTCCAGCCAGAAGGCGAGCAACAATTCCTGTACCTTTCGCTTGAGGGAGCGTTCAGGTGATAAAAACAGGTTCTTGGCAACCTGCTGGGTTAAAGTCGATCCACCTTGACGAATTTTACCGGATGCAACATTGGCAACAATCGCGCGCCCTAATCCAATGATATCCAGGCCGAAATGATCATAAAAGCGACGGTCTTCTGTCGCCATGACAGCTTGGGGAAGATAGTCGGGTAAATCATGGACTTGGATGGCTTCACCGTAAAGATCCCCGCTGGTGGCAAGCACGTTACCGTTTGCCGATAGCAGGGTAAGGCCGGGTCGTCGTTCAACGGCGGTGGCTTTATCAACATCAGGCAGATCATAGGCGTAATAGGCGAGAATCGCTGCAAATAACAATCCTGCCCAAATGGTAATGGTTGCCAACCACATGAACAGTCGCTTAAGGGTCCAAGGCTGTTTTGGTGAGGTCGACGGTTTTTTTTTCGTGCTGCGGCGTGCCTTCTTTGGGGGAGCCGTTTTTTTCTTTTGTGCGCTCATGGTAAAAGCTATGCACCATTGTGGGTTAGAAATCTATTAATAGAACATATAATTAGGCGATTTTTTGATTTTCCAACCGCTGATTTTCTGTGCATAATGAATTTAAATGTAAAAGCAAGAAGTTCCGCCAAACAGGTTCTGAGTACTTATGTCTGAAGACGAATTAGAAGAGAAGTCACAAAAACCGTTGATCGAGGCAATATCAATTGTATTGCCCCCAAACGTCAGCGTGGATAAGCAAGTCAAGGCACAGATCATTCAAGGTGTGAAGGCTGCGATTGTCTTGCTTCAGGAAAGTGACTTGTTAAGTCGCGACTGGTCCTTTGATGACATTCTGAATGAACCGCAAAACCTGAAACATCTTTTCCAAGTTTATCGGGACAATATGGACCTGTTCAGTGAAACAGTCGTCGATAAAGCCGGTGATCCGATTGTGGATGAAAGAACCGAAACCGCGTGTGGTGTGACGTTACAACAGGTACAAAAATTATTGGTTTCAACGGCAGCGCGCCGTTTTTTTATTCGCAATGATGGTGAGATTGTCACAAAAAAACAAAAGAAAAAGGTCAAGTCCATGATCTTTTTCACCAAGGAAGTGACAGTCACCAAGAAAGTGCGTTTAAAGGAAGGTGCCAAAAAATTTGATGCCATGCGCCGTGTAATCGGGTTTGATTGGCAGCTTGATTTGCTGGAATTTTATCGTGATCACTTGCCTTATGCACATTTGCTGGTTCTCAATGATGATGTCCTTGTCATTGAGGATGAAGTCGCTGGACATGCAGTGGTTGAAGTCCATCACGAAGATTTCAAAAAAGTAAAAGAAGCTGTCGGTGTCTATTTCCGCAATGTGGTTGCCCATGGTGCAGATGCGATTCCCGGCATTCTTTATTGGCGCAAAGATCTTGTGATGTCTTTTATTAAGGCGATGGGGGAAAAGGCATGGGATTTCTTTAAACGTGATAAGTCCTTTTTTGATCATTGTACCGAACTGGATAATGCCCGGATCGGTATTTATGGCGACACTCTGACCTATATCGCACAAGAAAACCTGACAGAGATGAACCGCCTGAATTTGGATCGTCTGGACGGAACCTTAATCGCGTTTCGCGAAACATTTGGCGATAAAGTAAGCGAGGTATTGGGCGAACCGATGCTGGCGGTGGATATTTTGCGTCCAACGGTTGATAGCTTTATTCACTTGGAAGCCAAAGACAATGAACAATTCAATATGGGTTGCCGTGCGGCTGTCAATTCCCTGAAGGACGAGGTTTTGACTTTTGTTGCAGAAGCCAAAACAAAACGGGCCAATCAATCTTCTGAAAATGAGGATGAAGACGACGCATAAGGGGCAAAAATAATCAACAAGATGGACAGGTTTGCCCTTGATATGGCATATGATGCGGTGTCCCGTTTCTGTAATAGAGTGTATGCATCATGTCCTTGAAGGAATTTAAAAAGAAAACCCTGCGCAAATCGGCAGCCTATAACGGTCTTTCACAGGACTTACGGGCCATTCGCAGTTATTTTCGTGATCGCAATGCACCGAAAGAAATTCAAAAATATATTGATACGCATGATGTCCGTAAACTCCAGCTTGGCGCCAATCGCAATGGCTTGACGGGTTGGTTGAATACGGATTTACATACGATCAAGGGCAAAGCTTACGCCTTGGATGTGTCCAAACGCTTTCCGATCCCTGATAATTCCATCGATTACATTTATTCCGAACATTTAATTGAACATATTCCCAGTCATATCGGGATGCATATGTTAAGCGAATGTAAGCGTATCTTAAAACCGGATACGGGTGTTTTTCGTGTGGCGACACCGGACCTGGATGTGTTTCTCGGTCTTTTGGAAGATGACCTGTCAAAAGAACAGGAACAATATATCAAGTGGTTCGTCGATCTTTGCTTGCATGACTACACACCCTATAACGGGCTGGAAGTGGTCAACCATATCTTTAAAGGATGGTGCCACCAGTTTATCTATAACGAAAAACACATGGTGAAATCCTTGCGTGAAGCAGGCTTCAAAAATATCAAACGTTGCAAGGTCGGTGAGTCTGTTCACGATGCATTGAACGGGATTGAAAAACACGGAAATGCCATCGAAAACCAAGCTCAAAATGAATTTGAAACCATGGTTTTCGAGGCACAAGCCTGATCAGATTACCATTTGCCTTCGCTAAACAGGCGCTGGATATGTGCCCAAAGTCGTTTTAACCCCTTGGGTTTGTTGTGTTTGCGACGTTTCGGCCATTTGCGGGTCGGGTCATGGACACGACGTTCTCCGCCCAGATCAATGGTGGCGGGTTCGCTTAAAATCACGCAATAATAGCCCAGCTCCCGGTAGGTGCAGCTGATATCCGGTTCATTGGTGAAACGAGCATATCCGCCAATGCGGTCATAATCGCTTTTGCGTTTTAAGGCCGGGCGGAAAGAGAAATAGCCCCAGTCCCAACCTTCGGCAACTCTGATCCGTTCAAAGCTGGCGCCGTCGATTGTTGTCGGGTCAACAAATTGAAACAGTTCGACACTGTCGGTGGCCCCGTTTGCGCTTTCTTTACTTTCCAGAAAGGCCTGCATAATGTTGGGGTCATGTTCCAAAATGGCGATGGATTCTTCAATAAAACCGGAACGCATGAATTCCCAGTCGTCTTCACAATGGAAGATATAAGGCGTATCGACTGTCGCATAGGCATCTACAATCGATTTAATCTGGCCTTTTTTGGTCTCGTTCGCCCAAATTTCGTAGCGATCACCAAACAGTTCGCGGACCTGACGATAAACGTCTTCATCACAAGAATCTTCGGTGATAATGCCGCGCTTAATAGGGTAGGTATTGAACTTTTCAAATGTTTCGATTGTGGTCTTTAACAGATCGATGCGACCACAACTGGTCAAGATGAAAGTAACTTCAGGCTTGCTCATGCTTTCCTACCCGTATGTGACAAGACACCTTCTTGTAACAGGTTTATTTCTTGAGACAAACCATAAAGAGCCGTTTAAAGGGTAGAAGGGTTTTTCCGTTAGAAAGCGTAGGATAAGCCTGTGAAATATGGTCTCGATAAGTCTGTTCAAAGGCTTGTTTTTCGCCTTTGTCTTTTATCCCGTCCAAGACCGGGCGCAAGGCGGCTCCTTTGGTCCAGTCTGCGACCGGGTTATCCCCGCTTAAGACATGAGTATAGGTGGTTTCCCAAATATCCAGACGCTCACATTTAGGGGCGAGCCACTGATAATAATCGCAACATTCAGAAACCGGATAACCGGGGCAAAGGGGATGGTCCTCACCTAAGATATCACGAATGGCCTGATGGGTTGGGGCGGCAAAATTATTGGGCATTTGAACGGCGAGAATACCGCCCTCATTGAGATGATCCAGTAGCTTTGGAAAAAGAATGTCATGATTGCCCAGCCAATGTAGGCAGGCATTTGAAAAAATTAGATCGATTTTTTGATCCGGTTGCCATGTGGCGATGTCGGTTTCGACCCAATCTATATCAGGATGGTTTTCGCGTGCTTGGTTCAGCATATCGGGGGAACTGTCAATCCCGGTGACATGGGCATGGGGCCATTTTTGTTTGAGGAGGGCGGTGACATTACCGGGACCGCAGCCCAAATCAACAAGGGTTTGCGGCTGTTCTAGTGGGATTTGGGCCAATAAATCAAGGGCGGGCCGCAGGCGTTCCTGCCCGAATTTAAGGTAGGTCTGCGGATTCCATTGGGCCATCAAATTTCCTTGGGCTGCGGCAGAACAAGGCGGAATGTGGTGCCTTGTGCACCGGTTTGTTGCAGGGCCAGATCACCGCCGTGTGCGTGCATGATATCACGGGCAATGACCAGACCCAACCCGGTCCCCCCGCGTCGTGCCGATCCGGCAAAAGGTTTGAACAGATTTGTCTTGGCCTTGTTGGGCAGGCCGGGACCATTGTCGATGACATCAATGCTGCTGTTTTCGTTTTTCAGTTCCACATGGGTGGCCCCCATTTGCAAGGCATTGCGCACCAGATTGACAAGCACGCGGCGCAATTGGGTGGTATCGCCTTCAGCCTCGGCCAGTTCATCGACATGATTTTCCACGCGTGTGGTTTCGTCATGAAGGTCTGCCACATGGGCAATCACTTCATCGACCAGATCATGCAGATAAAAAAGTTCTTTATCCAGTCGCGGTGTGGAATTGGCAACGTAATCCATTGTCTGGGCGCAAAGGTCGATGGCTTGATCAACGGTCTGGGAGAGTTGCGGGGCTAATTTCTGGACTTTTTCATCCGTACTGCCTGCGATTTGATCAGACATCAACATGGCTTTGGACAGGCTGTTGCGCAAGTCATGGTTAATTTTGGCAACGGCCGATCCGATAGAAGCCAATCGATCTTTTTGGCGCAACAATTTCCGTAATTCGCCCTGCATGGCATGAAGTTCGAATTCAGTCTGGCCGATTTCATCACATCTTTCAGACGGAATGATAATGGTTTTCTCATCTTCGGGATTTTCACGAAAATCAGCGATGTTACGGGCAATCTTACGAATGGGGCGCACCAAAAGACTATGCAGGCTGATATAGACCAATATCCCGGTAATCAGGGATATCACCAGCGAAAGATTGAGAATGCGCCGTGAATAGTCCGCCATTTCCATACGCAAGGGGGCTTCATCTAAAATAACTTCGATGGTGACATTAGCATTGCGTGGACTGGGGCCTTTAATACGTAAAACCCGGTTTTCTTTTTGAAATAGGGTTTCAAACGCATCCATGACCATAGGGATCCAGCTTTGATCCGTCATATTTATGTTCAAGTCGGTTTTGGGTGGCATATCCTTGGACAGAACGAGCATGCGTTTATGGCCTTCGACCAACACAATCCCGTAAGCTTCGGCATGTTTGAGAAGAACGTCACGCAATTCATCATTGACCATTTTATCTGGTGCAGCTTCCAAGGATAAAACAGCCAAATGTGCCTTTTCCATATGATCTAAAAGGTAAACTTTGCGATAACGCGCAATCGAGGGGATATAGATAAAGGCCTCGGCCAGCAGGATAAAAATTGCTGTCAGGATCAACAGGCGGGCCGAGAGACCAAGGTTTATGGCGCGTGAATTCTGCATGGTTTCAATTTATCCGAAACGCAGCAGGAAGCGCACAAACTTTTTGGTCTTTTCGCTGAATAAGGAGGGGGTAAAGAAACTACCTGCCGCCCGTTTGGAGACTTCGCCCAAGGTAGGGTAGGGCGCAATCATGGACGCAATCGTACCGATTTTTAACTTTTGACCAATCGCGAGAACCCAAACTTGAATGAGTTCCCCCGCGTTTGGCCCGACAATGGCGGCCCCTAAGATCCGTCCTTTCTTGGTGGTGATGACTTTGATCAGTCCGTGTGTTTTGCCTTCTGTGCGTGCCCGGTCATTTTCGCTGAAGGGCCAGCGCAGGATGCGGATCTCGTCATGTTCTTTGCGCGCGGCGTCTTCATGTAAACCGACACTGGCGAGTTCCGGGTTGCAATAGGTTACCCAGGGTAAAGCACTGTAGTCAGCCTTGGCGGGCAGACGGAACAAGGCGTTTCGAATGATAATGCCTGCGTCATATCCGGCCTTGTGGGTAAATTGCAAACCACCGGTCACATCACCAATGGCAAAGATTTTTTTATTGCTGGTGCGTAGGCGGGCGTCAATGTGAATGCCGTGATTGTCATAGGCAACGTTTGCGGCTTCCAGATCAAGACCGTCTGCATTGACTTGACGGCCCGTGGCGACCAACAGGTGGGATCCTGTGTAAATCTCGTCCCCTGTTTTGACGACGATTTCGTCGTTCAGTTGGGTGATGCTTTCAATTGATGTTTGTTCAACGATATGAATACCGTCTTGTTGCAGGCGGGTGCGGATAAAATCCACCAGTTCGGGATCATCCTTGGGCATCATGTGGGAACGGATTAAAACGGTGACTTCTGCGCCCAATTGGCGATGGGCTTGTGCCATTTCAATGCCGATGGGACCACCCCCTAAAATAATTAAGTGTTTTGGTGTTTCTGTCAGATTAAAGATGGTTTCGTTGGTCAGATAATTAACATTGTCCAACCCATCAATCGGTGGGATGAAAGCGCGCGACCCGGTGGCGATGACAAACCGTTTGGCTTGGACGGTTTTACCCGCAGCAATTAATGTTTGCGGGCCGATGAAACGGGCGGCCCCTTGAATGACCTGTACGCCCATGCCTTCAAATCGTTCAATGGAATCATGAGGCGCGATTTGGGCAATCACACCGTGGACATGATCGTGGACTTTTTGGGCATCAATGGCGTTTAAGGTGGCGTCTGTGCCAAATGCGCCTGCTTCGCGGACATGCTGGGCGGCATGGGCAGCCCCCAAAAGGGCTTTAGAAGGGACACAACCATAATTCAGGCAATCCCCCCCCATTTTGGCTTTTTCAATCAGAATAACCTTTGCCCCCATTTGCGAGGCCCCTGCGGCAACTGACAGCCCGCCTGACCCGCCGCCGATAACGCAAATATCAGCTTTGATTGTCTCGCTCATTGTGCCCTCCGGGGTTTAATTTTTTTGTAGATTACAGGGATCATTGCCAATGCAGCAAGGCCGATAATGGGGGTAAGGATTTGCGGGCTGAAAATAATGCTTAAATCCGGTGTTTGGCCTGCATCAAAAACAGCGCCTAAGCCACTGCCGACAGACGCATAGACAAAGGCCCCGGGGATGATACCGAAAAAAGTGCCAAAGATATAAGTACGCAGCTTAACTCCCAACAGTGCCGGAACAAGATTGACCAACCAGAAGGGAAACAAGGGAACGAGGCGTAAAACCAGCATGTAGCTTAGCGCGTCTTCCTGAAAACCTTTTTCCATCCGGTTTAATGATTTGCCGACCTTGGCATGGAAAAAATCATAAAGGGCATAACGAGCCAGCAGGAAAATACCAATGGCCCCGGCGGTGGCACCTAAGACAATATAGACAGTGGCCTCTATTGTTCCAAACAGAAAGCCGCCGCTTAAAGATAGCCAAACTGCACCAGGCAGGGAAAACATAACGGCGATATGGTAGGCCAGAATAAAGCCGAGAATCGCCAGAATATAATGTTCCTGTGTCCATTTCAGAATGTCTTGGCGATTGTCACGCAAGGTATCAAAAGAAAGATAATCCGCGCCACCAAAGACAAAAAAGGCAACGAACCCGCCTGCAATAATCAGTAAGGGGATGATATGGGCTTTTTTCTTTTTGGAAGGAGGTGTGTTTTCTATGGTGTTCATTCTTACCGGCGCAGTCATATGTGTTGTTCCTTGGGCTTGTTCTCTTGTCTCCTATTCTAGCGTTCTTTACAAGAGGGGCCAGTCACGCTTGCGTGAGGGGAATGTGATTGACGTTATAATGATGAAAAATAAATGTTGATTGACTTAAAAATACGGTTGAGCGTCGTAAAATAATCGCTGGCATGATTTCTGTCTGGACCGCTGTTTTCTTTCCCATTACAAACATGACATGAACACGAGATCGCCAAACGTTTATAGCATTTCCCCCCATGTCTCCTTTGCGGATGCATTGGTGCATGGCGTTATGGAAAAATTTGGGGAACGGCCGGAAACCTTGTCCCAAGTCACATTGTTGTTACCGACGCGACGGGCCTGTCGCACGGTGCGCGATGCTTTTTTGCGTTATGGCGACGGCAAGGCTATGTTGTTGCCACGTATGCAGCCGATCGGTGATCTGGATGAAGATGAACTGGCCTTGACCGGCTGGCAGGATATCGGTGGGTTAAACGCGATTAAGCCCGCCATTGCGCCCTTGCGCCGTCAGATACTTTTGACCCGTTTGATCCTTGGTTTTGAAAAAGAAAAAACGACCGCCGATCAGGCTGCGCAATTGGCAAATGAGTTGGCAAGCCTGCTTGATCAGGTCCATACCGAAGGGTTGAATTTTAGAGATTTACAAAGCCTTGTGCCGGAAGATTATTCGGAACATTGGAATATCACCCTCGATTTTCTGAAGATTTTGACGGAACACTGGCCGTTGATCTTGGAAAGCGAAGGCGTGCTGGACCCGGCAGAACGTCGTAATCGTCTGTTGGCGGCGCAGCGTCAGGTTTGGGAAAAGACCCCGGCAAAACATCCGGTTATTGCTGCCGGTTCAACTGCCTCTATTCCGGCAGTGGCGGACTTGCTGGCTTGTGTGGCGCGTATGGAAAACGGTATGGTGGTTTTGCCGGGTCTTGATCGGTTTATGGCCGACGATGACTGGGATAATCTCGACCCCAACCATCCGCAATATGGATTGCGTCAGTTGTTGCGCCATATGCGCACGGTCCTGCAAGAAGTTCGTGATTGGGGTGATTTTGCCTTGCCAGGGGCGCATCCCTTACGTGCTCGTTTGTTAAGCGAAGCCATGTTACCCGCCGCCAGCACCGATAAATGGCGAACGATGGCCCATCCCGCCAATGGTCTTTTGGCCGGGGTGGAACGTCTGGATTGCCCGACCCCGTTTGAAGAAGCCGGGGCCATTGCCCTGATGCTGCGAAACGAGCTGGAATTTGCGGGTAATACAGCCGCCCTTGTCACCCCGGATCGGAACTTGGCGCGCCGTGTGGCTTCGGAATTGCGCCGATGGCAGATTGAGATTGATGATTCGGCCGGTATTCCGTTGCAACATAGTCCTGTCGGGGCTTTTTTGCGTTTATTGGCCCAATGTGTTGTGGATGATTTTGCCCCTGTTGCCTTGTTGGCCCTGTGTAAACACCCCTTTAGTGCGGCTGGAATGGACAGCAAGGTTTTTCGCCGTCAGGTGCGACGGTTGGAACTTTATAGCCTGCGTGGCCCTCGTCCGGCAGGTGGCCTGGCAGGGTTGCGCAGTGCCTTGGAAAAGCGCGAAGCCGATTGGCGCAAACGTACAAAACGTCTCAGTGTGCATCAGAAAAAGATATTGGATGAACTGAACGGTTTACTGGATGCGTTGGACAAAGCCTTTCATCCGTTTAACAAAGTGATGAAGCGCAAAAAAACTGATATCCTGAAACTGGTTGAAGCTCATATCCGGGTGGCTGAACAAATGGCCAGTATAGATGTGGAAACAGGTGCGCAGCGCCTATGGGCGGGGGAAGCGGGCGAAACCTGCGCCGATTTCATCAGTGAACTGATCGAGGCTGCAAACGGGTTTGGCGAACTGGATTGTGCCAGCTACCCTGCCTTGCTTGATGCGTTATTGGCGGGTCGGGCTGTTCGCCCTAAATTCGGGGCGCACCCGCGTCTGTCAATCCTTGGTTTGTTCGAGGCGCGTTTGCAGCAGTTTGACCTTGTCGTACTGGCTGGGTTGAACGAGGGCACATGGCCCCCTGATACCACCGCAAGTCCGTGGATGAGCCGCCCGATTATGCGCGATTTCGGTTTGCCACTGCCGGAATTTCATATCGGGCAAACCGCCCATGATTTTGCCCAGCATTTTTGCGCCCCACGTGTGGTGATTACGCGTTCTGATCGTGTGGATGGCACACCAACAGTGCGTTCGCGCTGGTTGCGCCGTTTGGAAAATCGACTAAGCGGGACGGAACTGGCAGAGGATTTTAAAGGCAATGCAGGTTGGCTTTCCATGCAGGCTGCCCTTGATTATGTTGCAAAAATTCAGGCGGTCGCTCCGCCCGCCCCGCGCCCACCGGTGAGTGCACGTCCGCGTCATCTGTATGTAACGCGTGTTGAAGAATGGATGCGTGATCCGTATGGCCTGTATGCCAAAGAAATATTAAAAATCAGGAAACTAGATCCGATTGACGCCGATCCCGGCGCGGCAGATTATGGTAATATTATACATGAATCATTAGAAAAATTTATGGATAGATACCCACGTGACTTACCGGATAATGCAGTAGAAGAACTGCGTGCGATTGGGCGGGAAGTTTTTGGTGCAGAACTGGAAAACCCCGGTATCTGGGCGTTTTGGTGGCCCCGGTTTGAACGGATTTGTGATTGGTTTGTGGCACAGGAACAGGGTCGTCGGGCCTTGATTGCCAAAAGTTATAGCGAGATTGAAGGCGGCCTGACGTTTGAGGCGCCGGCTGGCCCCTTTACCATTTCTGCCAAGGCGGATCGGGTTGATCTGTTCAAGGATGGGGAAATCGCCATTATTGATTATAAAACCGGGGTCCCGCCCACCAAAAAAGAGGTGGAAGCCGGGTTTGCCCCGCAATTGCCGTTGGAAGCCGTGATTGCAATGGCAGGCGGGTTTGAACAGTTTGGCCCGCGTGATGTAAAAGAATTGGAATTCTGGCGTTTACGTGGCGCACAAGAAGCCGGTAAACGCCAAGCGGCAACCGATAATCCGGCGCAGACGGCGGCGGATGCATTGGAAGGCTTGCAAGGACTGGTCGCGGCCTATGACCGGATCGAAGCGCCCTATGGATCGCGGCCCAATCCTGAAAATGCCCCGAAATATTCTGACTATGAACATCTGGCCCGCATCAAGGAATGGTCCACCGCTGCACAGGAGGGAGAGGAATGAGCGATCTTCTGGATCCTAATGTAGTGCAGCGCCAAGCATCTGACCCCAAGGCATCCGTTTGGGTGGCAGCCAATGCGGGGACTGGTAAAACCAAGGTTTTGACCGATCGTGTGCTGTCATTGATGGTGACGGGGACCAAGCCCCATCATATCTTGTGTCTGACCTTTACCAAAGCTGCGGCTGCTGAAATGTCCAACCGGATTGCCGATAAGCTGGGGCAATGGTCGGTTATGCCGGATAATGATTTGCGCGAAACACTGGGCGAATTGTTAAGCCGTGACCCCAGTGAAAGTGAATTTGTGCTTGCCCGTCAATTGTTTGCCCATGTGCTGGATGCACCGGGCGGCATGCAAATTCAGACCATCCATGCCTTTTGTCAGTCTTTGTTGCGTCGTTTCCCGCTGGAAGCCGGATTGGCCCCGCATTTTCAGGTCATGGATGAACGTAATGCGGCAGAATTGCTGAAAAAAGCACAAGACGAGGTCATGCTGGATGCCCGGTTGGGGCGCACACCGGAACTGTATGAGGCCTTGCGCCTTGTTACCTCGCAAATTCACGAAACGGCCTTTCCTGAATTGATCGGGGCATTGGCCGGGGCACGTGGTCGATTGCGCCGGGTGCTGGATCATCATGGCGGGGTGCGCAAACTTGTCGCGGTTCTGGCGGATCGGATGGACCTGCAACCCGGTGATACACCGTCGCGCATTGTGGATCAGGCCTGTGATCAACATAGTTTCGATGCATTGGGTCTGCGCGTTGCGATGGAAGCGTTGCTCAATGGCAGCAAGGGCGATATGGAACGCGGGCACATGCTGGCAAAATGGCTGAGTTCCACACAAACCGAGCGTCTGGCGTTTTTTGATGCCTATCGCGATGCTTTCCTGACAGGCAAGGGGGAGCTGCGCAAAACCTTGATCACCAAAGGGGCAGCGGCAGATAGTTTGGGGGCCATTGATGTCCTGACGGTGGAAGGCGAACGGATGTTGCGCACCGCACGAAAAGTGCGCGCAGCGGTGACCCTGCAATCCACCCATGCCTTGTTGCGGATCGGTAAATCCCTGCTGGATTCCTATGATCGCCAAAAACGAAACCAAGCGGTGCTGGATTACGATGATTTGATCTTGAAAACCCGTGATTTATTGACTCATGAGTCGGTGCCGTGGGTTTTATATAAGTTGGATGGGGGCATCGAACATGTTTTGGTCGATGAAGCTCAGGATACCAATCCGGACCAATGGCGGGTGATAGAAGCCTTAACACAGGAATTTTTCGTCGGTGACGGAGTCCATGATGGGAAAAACCCTCGGACAATCTTCGCCGTGGGGGATGTAAAACAGTCGATCTACAGTTTCCAAGGGGCTGATCCGGCAGAATTTGATCGGATGAAACATCTCTTCGCTGATCAGGTGCCGAAATCACAACGTATCTGGCGCGAAGTGCCTATGACCATGTCGTTTCGATCGACACGGGCGGTGTTGCAAGCTGTTGATGCGATTTTTAAAGATCCAAGCGTTGCGCAAGGTGTCGAAATTGATGATGCCATTCGACATGATGCGTGGCGTCAAAGTGATGGCGGACTGGTGGAAATCTGGCCGCCGATCCGTCCGAGTGCCGCCACACCGGCGCAACCGTGGAAACCCCCGGTGGAACGTTTGCAGGTCGATAGTCCACGTGCACGTCTTGCCAAATTAATCGCCAAGCGCATTCAAAAAATGGTCTTGTCCCACGAGTTATTGGAGGCAAAAGGTCGTCCTATCCAGCCCGGAGATATCATGGTGCTGGTGCGCAGGCGCAGCGGTTTTGTCGAAGAACTGGTGCGTGCCTTGAAGGAATTGGATATCGCGGTGGCCGGGGTTGACCGGATGGTTCTGGGCGAACAAATCGCGGTGATGGATCTGGTGGCGTTGGGGCGGTTTTTGCTGCAACCCGATGATGATTTGCAATTGGCCTGCGTGTTGAAAGGACCGTTGCTGGGCCTGAGCGACGAAGACTTGTTTGATCTTGCCTATAAACGTCCGGGCAGTTTGTGGTCGGCTTTGCGTGATAAGGCTAAAAGCGATTTGCGTTTCCATACGGCCCATAATTATTTGGCGGATTTGATGGCGCGTACCGACTATGTCCGTCCGTTTGAATTGTTTACTTATGTGCTGACGGCGCTGGGCGGGCGGCGCAAGTTGATTGCCCGTTTGGGGGTGGAAGCCGAAGACCCGATCAATGAATTTCTGGATTTGGCCCTGAATTTTGAACGCAGTCACGCCCCCGCACTGGAAAGTTTTCTGGCATGGCTGGAAACAGGGGATACAGAAGTCAAACGGGATCTGGAACAGGCTAGCCAAAATGCGGTACGCGTGATGACGGTACATGGGGCGAAAGGTCTGCAAGCGCCTATCGTCTTTATGCCCGATACCATGCAGGTGCCCAGCAAAGGATCAAAACTGTTATGGCCCTTTGATAAAGAAATGGGAACTGAGCTGTTTATCTGGCCGCCGAAAGCGGAATTTTTTGAAGAGATTGCAAGTGCTGAAAAAGACCGCCTTGCCCAGAAACAGGATGAGGAATACCGTCGTCTGTTGTATGTCGCGCTGACACGGGCTGAAGATCGGCTTTATATCTGTGGATGGGAAACCAAGCGGGCAGCCCCGGCGCACTGTTGGTACAATCTGGCCCACGAAGGCTTGAAAGAGGTTGCGGACAAGCTGGATGATACGTTCCTTGAATCGTGTGACGAAATCGACGAAAGCGAGATTTTGCGTCTGGTTTGTGCACAGGAAAAAGAAGCCAAAGTGGAAAAAGGACCGGATCGCCTGAATGTGGTGATTGAATCTTTGCCACCTTGGGCACGTAGTAATCCCAAATCAGAACCCAGCCCGCCCCGCCCCCTTGCCCCGTCCCGCCCAACTGAGATGGAACCGGCAACGCGTTCGCCCTTAGGCGATGATCATGGTTATCGTTTCAAACGCGGGAATATCATTCACGCCTTGTTGCAGACCTTGCCGGAATTACCAGAAGGGGAGCGCGAAGAAGCCGCGCGTACCTATCTAGCTGGTCCGGCGCATGGCTTAAGCGCGGCACAGCAGGACGAGATTGCCTGTGAAACCTTGCGTGTTTTGTGTGATGATGATTTTGCGGATGTGTTTGCACCGGGGTCACAGGCCGAGGTGCCAATTGTCGGGACGGTGAATGGGCGGGTAATTTCCGCGCAGGTGGACCGACTCCTGATCGGGGAGCGTGAAATTGTAATCGTTGATTACAAAACCAATCGCCCGCCGCCGCGTTCAGTTAAAAAAGTTCCGCAAATTTATATTAATCAGATGAAAGCCTATCGTGCAGCCTTGCAGGCGATTTATCCAGATAGATTGGTACGTTGCGTGTTGTTATGGACGGACACGCCAAGGCTGATGGAGATACCGGAAAATATGCTGGAATAGCTTTTTTATAGTTTCAGGTGACTTGACGCGCAGGCGTGTCGACCTTAAATTCAGAGCCACGCTATTTTTTAAAGCCTTACCCAACTAGGATAAGACAATGACCAAAAAGATTACAGACGACAGCTTTGATGCAGATGTCGTAAATTCCGATAAACCCGTTCTGGTCGATTTCTGGGCCGAATGGTGTGGCCCGTGTAAACAGATTGCACCGGCACTGGAAGAACTGTCCGACGAACTGGGCGGTAAAGTGACCATTGCAAAAATCAATATCGACGAAAACCCCGGTACGCCGTCTAAATTCGGTGTGCGCGGTATTCCGACATTGATGTTGTTCAAAGACGGTCAGGTTGCAGCCACTAAAATTGGTGCTCTGCCCAAGAACAAATTGCAGGAATGGATCGAGTCTGTCCTTTAAGGCAAACGCGATAGAATGCATAAAAAAGCCGCCGGTGATTATATCCGGCGGCTTTTTTACTTTTTTTATATTGAGTGGGTTTGATGGGTTACGCTTTCAGTTTGTAACCTGTTTTGAACATGCGATAGGACAGGATCCATAAGAAGGCATTGACCCCGGCCATAACTAAAATACCCGTGAGGATATTGCTGTCGGCATGACCGATAAAACCGGCCCGGAAACCGTCGATCATGTAGAAAAACGGGTTTAAGTGCGCAAGGAATTTACCCAGTTCCGGCAATCGTTCGATGGAATAAAAAGTGCCGGACAGGAAGGATAACGGTGTCACCACAAAGTTTGTAACCGCTGCGATGTGATCGAATTTTACCGACCAGACACCACCGACAACCCCGAACAGGGACAGCATCAACGCACCCATGAAACCGTGATAAAGGATAAGGGCGGCATTTTCCATGCCCATCGGGACAAACAGGCTCATCACCGCAACAATCAAGGCCCCGATCACCAGCCCGCGTGTGGTCCCGCCCATTGCAAAGGCAAAGGTTAGCTCATGCGCGGTCAAGGGCGGCATCAGGGTATCAACAATATTGCCCTGAACCTTGGCAATCAGGATGGAACTGGAGGTATTGGCAAAGGCATTTTGTGTAATGGCCATCATGACCAGACCAGGGGCGAGGAATTCCAGAAATGGAACCGATCCGATTTGTTCAACCGAGCGACCCAAGGCAAGGCTGAAAACAGCAAGGAATAAGAGGGTGGTGACCAGCGGGGCAAGCAAAGTCTGGGTATAGACTTTTAAAAAGCGGCGCACTTCGCGTGAGTAAAGCGTCCACAGGCCCAGCCAGTTTCCGGCATTGGGATTGACTTCAGTGGGATGCATAAAGGATTCTCTTTTTGGCTAAATAAATTTATATTTGTTGTATCAGATAAATGACTGCATTCTAAGTGAGATATGTCACAAGATAAAAAAATTCCAAGGCCGTTGACCAAAGAGTCGCTGCGCAACAAGGCGCTGCGCTACATTGATCGTTTTGCCACATCGCGTGAAAATTTGCGCAATGTGTTGATGCGTCATGTCCAGACATCAAACTATTATCACGAGACTTCTATCCAAGACGGGGTCGACTGGATTGAAGACTTGTTGAACAAGTTGGAGGCAGCAAATTTCATCAATGATGCCCGTTATGCCGAGGGACGCGCAGGCGCTTTGCACCGCAAAGGTACCTCTCAACGTGTGATCCGTATGAAGTTAATGGAAAAGGGCCTATCTGAGAACCATATCGCGCAGGCTTTGGCAGCTTTGAAAGAAGAAACACAAAGCGAAAATCTGGAACGTGACGCAGCCCTTGCCCTTGCCAAACGGCGCAAGCTCGGCCCTTACCGTTTGCCAGAAAAACGCGAGGGCTACAAAGAAAAAGACCTCGCGGCAATGGCCCGCGCCGGTTTTTCCTACGACCTTGCCCGCGACATTATCGAGGCGGAAAGCGTGGAAGATTTGGAAGGGTAAGGGCGCCACCCCCGCTTTACAGGGATGGCGACAATGAGAGCCTATTTAAACGTTGCCAGATAAGCGGCAACATCTTTGCGGTCTTGTTCGTCTTTTAGCTTGAAAGTCATTTTGCTGCGGGCTGTGGCATCACCGGTTTGGTCGCGCAGGAAAGTGGTGGGGTTCTCAACGTAGGTTGCAATCAGGCCTGTATCCCAAGTGAGATCAAGGGCTTGCATGCCGTTTGAATATTTGAAATCTGCAACGCTGCCGGCCTTACGTCCGACCACGCCAAACAGGTTTGGGCCGACTTTATTCTTGCCGCCTTGTTCAACCGTGTGACAGGCTTTGCATTTTTTGAATACGTTCTCGCCTTTTTCCGCATCACCACCGCTTATGACATTGCTGAAAGATGCAGCGGCATTTTTGGCCGCATCGGCTGCTTTTCCAGCTAACTCTTCGGCTTTATCCGCAACACGACCCGCATCACGTTGCATATTTTCCAATGCTTCTGCCGGTGTCATATCAAGGTTTTTGTCATCGCTTTCAGCCTTGGCGATGGGTTCTTCCTTGGTGGGGGTTGGTGCCGGGGCTGGTGTTTTTGCAGCTTGTTCAACGGTTTTTGTTGGTGCGTTGTCTTTCTGTTCAGCCTTTTTGTCTTCATCACCACAGGCCGTTAGAATGAGTGCGGTTGTTAGCAAGGCGGTCAGAGAGATAAGAGAGCGCATAATTCTTTCCTTTGTCTATGAGGGGGGCTATTCATCGGAAATATAGACAGGGCACGCTATGACTGTGGTCACAGGTAACCATGCAAAATGAGATGTCAGACTAGAATATTCAAGTAATAGCCGCGTGGCACATCGTCGCGCAAAGGCTCACCTGAGGCCAGAAGACGGCGCAGGCGTTCAAGCGCACCGCGAATATCAGGGCCGTCGCGGCGGGTCGTTTTGGCAATACGAACACGTTCTTCCCGGTCTGCACCGTAAGAGCCGCGATCACCGACGACCGGCTGGGTTGTTGACCCGGATATGCGAATATTAGAAGACATGGGCCTATTCTAACAGCTGCTATTGAAAATCGCCATACACGATTTAAGTGATATGGATGTATTCGGATGTTTTGTAAATGGCAGGCACCGTCTGCTGATCCTTGACTTCCATAAACCGTCGCAGCGTCCATTCTACCGAGGGAAAAGCAAGGTCATCCCACGGAATATCGGCCCAGTTGAACAGGGCGACTTCCAGGCTTTCGCTGCCGGCTTCAAAAAAGGGGCTTTGCATCGGGGCGCGGTGCATAATCATAACGTGACCGACCTGCGGGACCTCGTAAATGCCGATGATGTCCTGAATATCCACATCGACACCGGCTTCTTCCTTGGCTTCGCGGGCAGCCCCTTGGGCGACGGTTTCGTCCAGTTCCATAAATCCGGCAGGGAACGTCCATTTGCCATAAGAGGGCTCAATCGCGCGCCGACACAGCAGGAATTGATCTTCCCATGTGCAAACGGCCCCGACGACGATGCGGGGATTGCGATAATCGATAAATCCACAATCCGGGCAGACAAGGCGTTCACGGTCGTCACCTGCCGGGATTTGTTTTATGCTGGGGCCAGTTAATTTTTGATCAGACATGAACGCATTTTGCCCTTTTGATGGTTTTAAGGCAATATGTGTTTGCAAATGCATATGAAGTTAGAAAACACGTTTGAAGTTAGAGAAAAAAAATTTATGTTTTTTAAAACAAATGAATCCCATCCCCTGCCCCATCATCCTTTCAAAGCCTGTATTGCGCCGCGCCCTATCGGTTGGGTCAGCACGGCGAATCGGGAAGGTATCGGCAACGTTGCACCCTTTAGTTTTTTTAATGGTATAGCGCAAAATCCACCTCAGCTAATGATTGCGATTAACGGGAAATCACCACATTCCGATCGTAAAGATACTTTGCAAAATATTGAAAATACAAAAGAATTTGTTGTTAACATTGCAACGTACGACTTGAAATATGAGATGTTTCGTACAGCTGCACCCGAACATCCTGACATGGATGAAGCAGTGCTCGCAGGCCTGGAGATGATTCCGTCCACCTTAATCAAACCGAAAAGAATTAAAAAATCACCGATTCATCTGGAATGCGTTTTAACCGAGATTATCCCGCTTTTGTGTGATCAGGAGTCAGAACGCAACACGGCAATCTTTGGGCATGTGGTTGGCATTCATATTGATGATGGGGTTTTGGTGGATGGTAAAGTTGACTTGAAAAAGGTCAATCCGATCTCGCGATTGGGCTATAAGGACTACGCAACCCTTGGCGAAATTTTCCAATTGGATGCGCCTTGGCGTAAGGGGTGAAGGTGAGGATAGAAATGTATCCATACAAAAATTCCCTTGTCAGGTTTTCTTTTTTTCGACAAGGTAGGCACCCTCGAACAACTTACGGCATTATTTAGAGAGCTTTAAAGCCATGGCATACGATTCAAACAACATTTTCGCAAAAATTCTGCGCGGCGAAATCCCGTGTGAGAAAGTGTATGAAAACGACTATGCGCTGGCATTTAAAGATATTGCGCCGCAAGCCCCTGTGCATACGCTCGTGATCCCAAAAGGTGCGTATGTCAGTTTTGACGATTTCAGTGCCAATGCGTCCGATGCAGAGATTGCAGGATATATCCGCGCAATCGGTGTGGTGGCCCGCGAGGCTGGTGTTACGGAAAGCGGTTATCGCATTTTATCGAACATTGGTGAAGACGGCGGGCAGGAAGTTCCACACCTGCATGTTCATATCTTTGGCGGTCGACGCCTCGGTACAATGGTTAAACCGGCAAATAAATCATAAGATTCCTTTATTTTTTAAGGGGTCTTCCCCTGAAAAAATAAAGATATATTTCGGTAATGGGGAAGTCCGCTTTTCACAGGAGGCATTCTCCATGTCCAACCTTTCTGATATTTCCCGTGGCTTGATTCTGATGGCACTTGGGATGGCATTTATGAGTGTCATGGATGCTGTCATTAAGCATCTGACCGACAGCATGAGTGCGCCGCAAGTTATGTTCTTTCGCTCTCTGTTCGGTTTGTTGCCTTTATTGATTATTGCCTGGCGTAAGGGTGGGGTACGTGCGGTCTATACGCGACGTCCAGTTGTGCATATTGCGCGTATGTTATGTGCGGTGGCTGCCTTTGCTTCCTTTACTATCGGGCTGCGTTACATGTCTTTGGCGAATGCCTTGGCGTTAAGCTTTGCAGCACCGTTCTTTGCCGTATGCTTTTCCGCCCTGCTTATGGGGGAACGAATTGGCGTTCACCGTGTCCTAGCGATGCTGGCCGGATTTGGAGGGGTGGTTATTGTTTTAAAACCGGATGATGGCATTTTTGGGGATGGCAGTGGTTATTTGCTTATTGTTGCGGTTAGCTTTGCATTGGCACAGGTCTTGGCCCGTAAATATCGTGAAACTGAAACAGCCTTGAGTTTCAGTTTTTGGACGATGACAGGTATGGCAATTGTTGGGGGGATCGGTACGATTATGTTTTGGCAGGACATGACACCTGCCATGTGGGGATGGTCCCTTATCATGGGGCTTGTCGGGGGTGTGGCGGCTTATTGCATGACAGAAGCCGTGCGTGCCGCCCCTACTGTTGTGGTTAGTCCGATGGAATATACTGCCTTGATTTGGGGGGCACTGTTTGATTGGGTGTTCTGGCAGGTTTTTCCCGAACAGGCGACGATTGTCGGCAGTCTGGTGATTGTGGCCAGTGGCATCTACATTTTATGGCGTGAACGTTCTTATAAAAAGGAAGTAAAAATCTTATGAATATCCGTATGATACAAGAAGGTGATTTTGACCAGTGGCTTATGTTGTGGCAAAGCTATCTTGATTTTTACAAAGTTGATCTGGGCGAATTGCAAAACCGTGCCGTCTGGATGCGCTTGATGAACGAGGCTGATCCTTTACAAGGGTTTGCGGCCATAGAAAATGACCGTTTAATCGGTTTTGCCCATTTCTTTTTTCATGGAACAACATGGTTTCAGACATCTTATTGTTATCTGGAAGACCTGTATGTGGATCAGACGCTACGTTCACGCGGTACGGGTCGGGCTTTGATTACGGCTTTGAAAGAAGAAGCATTATCAAAAGGTGCTGCGAAACTTTACTGGCATACGGACAAGCAAAATGAAACGGCACAGGCGCTTTATAACAAAGTCGCAGATTTAACCGATTTCATTCGCTATGACATAGCTTTGTAAAAAAAAGCCCGGTTTGATCTGGGCTCTCAGGTTATTGACAAAGCCCTAAGCTGTCATCCCCGACCTCGATCGGGGATCCATCTTCATCCAATGAGCGATATTTAACCCGTTGATTGTAAATGGATCCCGCATCAAGTGCGGGATGACAATTTTGGTCAATTATCTACGAAAAACACTTTGTCAGCAGTCTGAGCCCGGTTTGATCCGGGCCCTTTCTTTATTCATCTGTGATTTTTTGCTGTAAACGGTAGGGATGGGGGGGGTAAACACCAAGAATTTTAACCGTTTGAGTGAAGAATTCGAGTTCTTCCAAGGCAAGGCGCAGATTACGGTTGTCGGGATGACCTTCGCAATCGGCATAGAATTGAGCGGCAACAAAACTGCCATCCACAATATAGCTTTCCAACTTGGTAATATTCACACCGTTGGTGGCAAACCCACCCAAGGCCTTGAACAAGGCGGCGGGCACGTTGCGTACCCGAAAGACAAAAGAAGTTACAGACATCCCTGCCTTTGAGTGTGGCACGATGGCTTCTTTTGACATCACGATAAAACGGGTGGTGTTGTGTTCGGCATCTTCAATATCAGCGGCGAGTGAGGTTAGCCCGTAAATTTCACCAGCCAGTTCAGAGGCAATAACTGCGCGGGTGGTGTCGCCCGATTTTGCAATTTCTTTGGCGGACCCGGCGGTATCAACAGCAACGATGGGTCTGATATTGTGTTCTTTTAAGAAATCACGGCATTGGTTCAGGGCATGTACATGGCTGTAAACTTCGGTGACGTCTTCCAGTTTTGTACCGGGAACAGCCAACAGGTGATGGTTGATGCGTTGGTAATGTTCCCCAATGATATGCAAGCCGGATTCTGGTAACAGGTGATGAATGTCGGCAACCCGCCCGGCCACTGAATTTTCAATCGGGATCATGGCGAGGCCGGCTTTGCCGTCACGTACTGCGCTAAAGGCATCTTCAAATGTCCGACACGGCATTGTTGTCATTTCGGGGCGTGACATGCGGCATGCCAAATCCGAATAAGCACCATGTTCACCTTGAAAGGCGATAAGTTTGGCCGGATCAACCGGACGGGACAAATCAGACATTTGCTTTCTCTACCTATTTCTTATTTAAGCGCAGTGCGTGCGCGTTCTAAATCTTCGGGAGTATCAACGCCCAAGGGGACGGTGTCAACGAGGGCGACATCAATGCGCATGCCATTTTCAAGGGCGCGCAGTTGTTCGAGTTTTTCGCGTTGTTCCAGCACACCGGGGGCGAGATGGACAAAACGCTGCAAAGCATTCCGGCGGAAAGCATAAAGACCGATATGGTGATAAAGCGGGCCGTTGCCATAAGGGGCGGTGGCGCGGGTGAAATAAAGCCCGTGCCCCACGTTTGCGCCGTCTTCAAACCCGACCACGGCTTTGACCACATTCGGGTTGGTTTTTTCCGATTCTTCACTGATTTCCACAGCGAGTGTGGAAATATCGACAACCTCTTTACCCAAAGGGGCGAAGACTTTGCGCACGATCTCGGGGTCCAGTGTTGGCAGATCGCCTTGCACATTGACGATGGCATCATATTTTTCGTCCGGGTCAATGGCTTGGACCGCTTCGTAAACCCGGTCAGACCCGCTGGGATGATCCGGGCGGGTTAAAACCGCATGCCCCCCGGCTGCAATGACAGCATCGGCAATTTCTTTTTCTGCGCAGGCGACAAAAACGGGACCGATTTTAGCCTCCATCGCACGGCGCCAAACATGGACAATCATGGGTTCGCCATGAATATCGGCCAACGGTTTGCCGGGCAAGCGTTCGGATGCCATACGCGCAGGGATGATCACGACAGGATTTTTGGGTAAAGACATGGGCTTACACTCATATGATTGGCTTCTTCTTGTTGTTTTAAACCATTTCGCGAAAAGAAGCCAAGTGTAGAATGAAAGACACCGCCCTTGATTTTAAAAATCTTTTCCTTTATTTTTGAATGATCATTCATTTAATGGATCTAAAATTATGGCTCGTCCGCGTTCCTTCGATAAAGAAACGGTTCTTACACAGGTCATGACCTTGTTTTGGGAAAAAGGTTATGGGGCGACGTCGATGATGGATATTCAGAACGCAACGGGCTTGAAACCGGGCTCGCTTTACGACTGTTTTGGGGATAAACACCAATTGTTCCTTGATGCAATTGGACATTATCGCAATACGGTCGTGCGTCAACGGTTGAATAAGCTGGTTTCCCCTGGCCCCGCGCGACCCAGATTAGAAGAATTTTTCAATGATTTGATCGAATTTTCATTGGGCGAAGGTCGAAAGCTCGGGTGTCTTATGTCTAACAGTGCGGTGGAAATGTCACAAGTTGATCCACAAATCAAAGACTTGGTGCAAGATAACTTGGTTGAAATTGCGCAAGCATTTTGTGATGTGGTGCGTGACGGTCAAATTAGCGGGGAATTTAAAACTGAAGAAGCAGCAGAAGATATTGCGCGTTTTCTGGTCAGTACGGTACAGGGATTGCGTGTTCTGGCCAAAAGTTCCACCAGTAAGGAAACCTTAACCACCACAACCCGTCTGGCTTTGAAAATTCTCGATTAAGAAGCTGTTCACAAGGATGTGAATTTACAAAAATATTTTTTTGACTTATTTTTGAACGATCATTCAATAAAGGAGTTTGAATATGATCACCCCCCGTAAAGAAGTTCCTGATTTTGCCGTTACATCATTGGATGGATCTACATGGCGCCTATCGGAACGGTCCCCCGAAAATTTCACCATGATCGTTGTCTATCGTGGGTATCATTGCCCATTGTGCAAAATGTATTTGGGCAAACTGACAAAATTGGTCGACGGGTTGAAGGAACGTGGCATTGATTTGTTGGTGACCAGTTCGGACACACAAGAACGTGCACAGATGGCTGTGGAAGAATGGGATATTGCCAATCTTCCCATGAGCTATGGCCTATCCATCGAAGATGCTCGTAAACTGGGGCTTTTTGTCTCTAACGGAATCGGTGTAACCTCGACAGGGGTTGAGGAACCTGAAATTTTTGCAGAACCGGGTCTGTTGATGGTTCGCCCCGATCAAACGCTTTATTTTGCCGATATCCAAACCATGCCGTTTTTACGCCCGGACTTATCCGGTCTGCTGGCTAATCTGGACTTCATCCTTGCAAAAGGTTACCCGGCGCGCGGCGAAGCCTAGAGCAAATCCCGAGCAATCTGTTTAGATTGCGACGACGTATTTGCGTAAAATCAATAATCTAGAGCATGACACATGATTCAAATCAAAAGGGACATGCTCTAGAAAGTAAGTTGCCCCTCCTGTGGTGATAATGCCTTATGCCGTCATCCCCGTGAAAACGGGGACCCATTTGTATTGAATGAGAAATAGTGACCTTATTTATATAACTGGGTCCCGCATCAAGTGCGGGATGACGGTCTTTGTTTACTGAACCTTTGTGCTCATTTTCATATAAAGTTCTTTTGTCCTGATTGGAAACAAGGATTTATCGGTATCGCTTTTGGTGGATTCCTTATCGTATTCACAGTTTTTGTGATGGCGATTTTTAGTTTTTTCAAGTTGCGCAAGTATTTGAATTACAGAAAAAACTACCAACGGTTTATGAATAGCTATAATCGGATGCCGAAACGAACTTTCTAAGATCATTGCCTTGCGCTTAGGTCAAAGCTTGCGTATTCTCTTGCCATAATAAAGGTTTAAGAAACAGGTTGGGGCATTTGCAATATGGAAACATATGGGGTTGAGACGGTTAAAAACCGCTTGTTGTTCGATAACCCGTGGTGGGCATTGGACGATCAGGCACCCCCTAAGTTTAAACAACCGTCCAAGCGCCTGTTTTTTGAACAATTTGCCCAAAAGGTTGAACAAGGCGACATTGGGCGTGCGGTTGTTTTATCCGGTCCGCGCCGTGTTGGTAAAACCGTTATGGTCCGCCAGATGGTCGCGCGTTTGATCGAAGGTGGTGTATCGCCTCGACATGTTTTATTGGCATCTCTCGGCACGCCGACTTATTGGGATGTTGGTTTTTATAAAATTATTGAATTGTTCATGGCGCGCAATGCTGAAACGGCAGAAGGCAAGACGCTTTATGCTTTTTTGGATGACATGCAATATATCGCTGATTGGGAAGGCGACCTGAAAAAAGTTGCAAAAGATTTTCCACAGGTTCGCATTGTTGCGGCATTGTCGGCGGGTGTCCCGTTGGCAGAAGAAATTGAAGCCAAAGATCCCGGTTACGATGTAGCCGTTTTACCACCTGTCAGTTTTGCTGAATTTTTACGCTTTCGTGGACGTGAGCAGGAATTGTTTGGCGGTGATCCTGCACAGCACAGGTTGGCATTTAATCATTCAAACCTATCTGCGCTCAACCGGGAGTTAAACTATTACATTAATTACGGTGGCTTTCCTGAGAGTATCCTTGGGAAAATACAAGGTGCGCCTTCACCGCTTTTTGTACGCGACGGGATGATTGAACGTTTGCTGCATAAAGACACAGCATCCTTTTTTGGGATTAACGATTTAAAGGGATTATCTCACCTTTTTACTTTGCTTGCTTATAATACGGCGCTTGAAGTGAGTATTGAGGAACTGGCCCGTGAAACCAAAATTGCCAAAAATACCTTGCGCAAATATCTCGATTTTTTGGAATCCGCTTGGTTGATCCGGCGTTTGCATCGGGTGGATAAAAATGCCAAACGGTTTCAGCGTGCGGTGTCTTTTAAGGTTTATATTACCTCACCCAGTTGGTATGCCGCCCTTTTTGGCCCTGTCTTACCCAATGATGACGTTTATGGACGTTTGGTTGAAACGGCGGTCTATACGCAATGGTTGGGGGCCAGCAAACGTATTTCTGCGCTGACTTACGCCAGCTGGCGCGGAGGCAAGATCGATCTGGTCGGTTTTCAGGATCTGGCGATGCAAAAACAACGCGCACCGGAACCCAATTTGGTGATCGAGATGGATTGGAAGCAAAAGCTGTCCGGGTTTGGTGAAGGACCGCAGACGGTCACAGAATTTGTGCGCTTGAACTGCAACGGTGAAGAAGACACCTTGTTGCTGACGCACAATATGGTGCGAACCGGCTATCACCGCCATGTGCGCATTCAATCCGTTCCCGCCAGCCTTTATACTTATGGTCTGGTTAATGAGTTGCCAGACTAAACCATATTTTCCAGAAAAAAGACTTAAAGCCCAGCTGCACTATTAAGTTTGCGCAAAAGCGTAATAAGCTGGACGCTTTCTTCTTCGCTAAGACCGCTGGTTGTGACTTTGTCGCTTTCTTTTGCCAGTTCCAGCCCGCGTTCGTAAACCCGTTGACCTTCCTCGCTGAGGACCAGTGCGTTGGAGCGACGGTCTGTCGGGGAGGGTTTGCGAATGACAAGACCACGATTTTCCAGTCCGTCAATGACAGCAACCATTGTGGAACGTTCCACCCCTAATGACCGGGCCACAGCTGATTGTGACATGCCTTCATTACTGGCGATCAAAGTGAGAACGCCGAACTGGCCGGGTGTGACCTGGATCTCGCCCATAGCCCCTGAAAAATTGTTGAAAGACGAAACCTGTGCGCGGCGCAGGTGATAGGTCATCAACTCATTTAAAGGGCCAATATTTGTTTTTTGATTTTTCGTACCAAGATCAGACACCAAAAAACCTCTCGGATGGTTTTAGATTAAATGTTATGGATACAAACATATAACCCGTTTACCCGTCTGTCCAGCTTTGGAGTTTATAATGAGTTACGTTCTGCCGCTTTGGACCCCACCTGCGTTAAAAATTGCCGGAACGGAGGATGAATTCCCCATTCGTCGCGTTCATTGTGTTGCGAAAAATTATGGTGAACATATCCGGGAGATGGGTGGGGACCCGCAAAAAGTAAAACCCAAGTTCTTTTCCAAGTCCGCCCATGCGGTTGCGGCAGGCGTGGATGAGGTGACGATTGATTATCCGCGCGCCACAAATGACCTGCACTATGAAGTCGAACTTGTTGTTGCCTTGGGTGAAAATGCTGAGGTCTATGCCTATGGCATCGGGATTGATTTTACCAAACGTGATGTGCAAGCCGTAGCAAAAGAAACCGGTATGCCGTGGGATACCTCGAAAAATTTCACAGGTGCGGCAGCGGTTTCACAGCTGACATTGGCAGATCAATGTGGGGATATGAGCCGGGGTGCCATCCGTTTGTCCGTCAATGGGGACGTGCGTCAACAAGGTGATTTGGGCCAAATGATTTATGATGTGCAAGAAATTATGGCGCATCTGGAAAGTTATGATGCCCTGTTGCCTGGTGATATTATCTTTACCGGAACGCCGGCAGGTGTCGGGGCGGTTAAGGCTGGGGATGTCATGGTCTGTACAATTGAGGGCTTGCCAGATTTCACGGTCAAGTTGGTGTAAGCAATGCGATTTCTGTTTGTCTTTTTTGCTGTTGGGATGTTCGCGGGATGTATGACTACGCCAACATCCCATTGGCAGCATAAAACCATTCCATCAGAACAATGGGGCAGTGATCAACGCCGCTGTCAACGTGCAGCGGAACGTTATCTTGGTCTGGATACGCAATATCACGCTGACCGTGGGCTTAGTGCTTATGATGAACGTATGCGCCAGTTTGAGGTCGGAAAAAAAATGACGAAACTGGTCGGTGATTGTATGCGCAAACGCGGTTATGTTCCTTTGGATTGAAGCGATGGTTTTTTGTTCAGCAAGATCATACTGCTGGCGGCAATAAAAACCATTATGGCGGAAACGCCAAGGCAGGCTTCCAGCCCTGCCCATTGGTAAACCAGACCGGACAACAAGGTGCCGATCAGGCGACCGAGTGCGTTTGCCATATAATAAAACCCAACACTTAGGGAAACCTTATCTGCATCGCTGAAAGAAACAATCAGATAGGAATGCAAGGAAGAATTCACCGCAAAGGCGAGAGCGAAAATCAAAAGACCGCTGATGAGAATCCAGACAATGTAATCGGGCAGGAACAGACAGCCCAACGCCATGGAGGCAGGTAAGATCAGCAGGATAAATCCCCATAAGATTGCGGCCTGTGTCCCACTTTGGGCATCTGTGGTTTGTTTACTCAGGCGGGGGACGAAGGCTTGAATGATGCCGTAACCGACAATCCAAGCCGCCATGAAAAAACCGATCTGATTAAAATTCCATCCAAGTTGTTCTGCAAAAAAGACCGGGACGGCAACTACAAACCAAACATCACGCGAGGCGAACAAAAAGATACGGGCAAAAGATAGGATATTGATTTCACGGGATTTGGAAAAAAGGTCTTTACCTGTGATTTTTGATTTCGCTTTCCCAAGTTCCCCGTGAATGAGGTTAAGGGCGATAACAAGGATAAGGCCCAATACCCCCGCCATAGCCCACAGTGCCTGTTGGAAGCCCAGTGTTTCCAGTAAAAACCCACCGAGAAAAAAACCGATCCCTTTTAAGGCATTTTTTGAACCGGTCAGTAAAGACACCCATTTGAAAAGTAAACCTTCGTCGGAAACCACCAGTTTGACCGCACTTTTGGAAGACATTTTGGTCAAATCCTTGGCAATCCCGCTGAGGGCTTGTGCGGCCATTACATAGGCAACAGACAAAGACATTGCCCAGTCTGCCTGTAATAAGGACAGCATGATCAGGGCGAAAATTTGTACACTTAACCCGGCAAACAAAGTCAGGCGCAGACCAAAGCGCGCCCCGATCCATCCGCCGATGAAATTGGTGAGAATGCCCATTGCCTCGTAAAGCAGGAAGAGGAAGGCAAGATCCAGCGGGGTATAACCAAGATGGTGGAAATGTAACAACACCAGCATGCGCAACGCCCCGTCACTTAGGGTAAACCCCCAATAACTGGCGGTAACGCAGGCATAGTTTTTTACATCCGTCATGCTTGTTGCGCCATCATTTGGGCGATATCGACCATGCGTTCGACATATCCCCATTCGTTATCATACCAAAGATAAACTTTTAAATGGGTGCCATCGACAACCAGTGTTGAAGGACCGTCCACAATGGTGGAGCGTGAATCATTGGTGAAATCACAGGACACCAGCGGACGGCTTTCGTATCCGAGAATACCTTTTAATTCCCCTTCTGCCGCCTTGGCAAACAAGGCATTGACCTCGTCTGCGCTGACCGTGCGTTTTAATTCAAACACACAATCGGTCAACGAGGCATTCAACAGGGGAACACGTACCGCGTGACCGTCCAGTTTTCCTTTCAGGTCCGGGTAAATAACCGTGATGGCGGTTGCAGATCCGGTGGTTGTCGGGATCAGGGAATTCAGGCCGGACCGCGCCCGGCGCAAATCTTTATGCGGCGCATCGACCATAATCTGGGTGTTGGTAACATCATGAATGGTGGTAATGGAACCACGTTCAATCCCGATATTTTCGTGAATGACCTTAATGGCCGGGGCAATACAGTTTGTCGTACAAGATGCCGCAGTGACAATATGGTGTTTTGCCGGGTCATAGAGATGATGATTGACCCCATAAACGATGTTGAGGGCCCCGTCCGTTTTGACAGGGCAGGCAACCAGAATTTTTTTAATGCCGTGATCGAGGAAAGGTTGCAACAATTCATCTGTGCGGTATTTGCCGGAACATTCCAACAACAGGTCGATGCCCATTGCCGCCCAGTCTATTTTTTCAGGGGCGGTCGTTTCAGAAAAAGACAGGGTTTTGCCATCAATGGTGATGCTGTCTGCCTTATGGGAGATATCGTCGCCCCATGTACCGTGAACGGTATCAAATTGCAGCAGGTGGGCTGCGCATTCAGCCCCGCCTTTGGGTTCGTTGATATGGACAAATTCCAGATCGGGATTGTTCCATCCGGCGCGCAGAACCAAACGGCCCATACGCCCAAAACCATTGATTGCCACACGTAGGGTCATTTTTATCTATTCCTCTGTTGATCGGCATAATTCGGGCTGTCCATTACAACATTCATCTGACAGAAAGTTGATCAGGGCATTCATTGTCTTAAAATCTGCAACATAGATGAGGGACCGCGATTGACGTGTGCGTTCAATCAGGCCTGCGTTGCGCATCTGGTTCAGATGATGGGACAGGGTGGAGGCGGTGATGTCACACGCAGTGGCGATGTCACCTGCACTTGCCCCGTCCGGTCCTTGTCGTACCAGATAGCGAAAAATTCTCAGGCGTGCTTCAGAAGACAGCGCGCCTAACATCTCGGTTGCATTATTCATTTCCATATTTCGACAATAATCGAATTATGGGAGAAATCAAATGACATTTTTATGAATGTTTGACGTGTGGATTGAGGATTGTCAGACTGCTTCAAACAGTCTGATTTTGAAAGATAAAGAGATGACAATTCGAATTTATTTGGCAGGCCCCGGTGTTTTTTATCCCGATCCGGTTGCGCATAGCCAAGAATTAAAAGAGATTTGTGCGCAATGTGGTTTGGAGGGTGTTTTTCCTATGGATGCAGGGCTGGATATTTCAAACTTAAGCAAGCATCGGGCAGCCCACGCCATTTATGAGGCCAATATTGAATTGATTGACAGTTGTTGCGGGGTCATGGCGGACATGCAGGCCTTTCGGGGGCCGGGTATGGATGGGGGAACCGCTTTTGAAATGGGATATGCTGTGGCAAAAGGCCTGCCAGTTGTCGGGTATAATGCACGATCAACATATCTGGAACGCACGCGTGGTTTTTATAATGGGCTACAGAAACAAGGTCGGGATGAAGCGGATCCACTTGGGCTGATCGTTGAAGATTTTGATCTGGTGGATAATTTGATGATGGCTTGTGGTGCGCAGGCGATTGTTTGTGATGCGCAAAATGCGGCTGATCTTCTTAGCCGTTTGTGCGCGGCGGATTGATAAAGGCCATATAAAAACCAAGCAACAGGCCGACCACATTAAGGCTGAGCAAGGGACTGAAAAACATCAGAGGATTAGCGGGGCCAATACCGATATGCGCGCTTAGGATGGTTTGACATTGAACAGCAAAAGCACTGATAAAGGCCAAGGCAAAAGCACCGTTAAATGATTTCCCCCTTATCCAAAACCACAGACCAATAAGGCTGGTCAGTAAGCTGATTGCCCAAAAAGGATAAGACAGCATATTGTCCGATGCCCATATGCGGCGATAATGGGTCAGTGTGATTTCTAAGAACGCCAGTGGGTCCTGAACAATGCGCGATGATGCGATATCCATGCGAATGTCATCAACGGATTTATCAAGCATAAAACCGGCTTGTGTCAGCGCATTGATGGCGAAATCGTTGCTGACATATTGTTGTTGGGAAAGCAACAGCTTGCTACGTGTTCTAAAATCGTCTTCTTGCCAAATCTCATTGCGAATGCTTTGAAGATCTTGTTCAACTTTCTCCCATAAAGCGGTGCGTGGATCTTTTGAGGCATAGGGCGATTGCTGGTTACTGTTCATCAAGGCGGCACTGGCAAAAACATTGGCTGCTGCCGGTGTGTATTCTTGGTTGTTATGTAAAGTATGATAGCTGCTGGCTTCAAGTGATATCAAGGCGATACAGGAAAGGGCGGGCACAAGAAAGGCTTTGGTAAAAGAACAATGATTTTTGCGTAGGAAAAGTGTCGGTGCAATAATCAGCAAAGGTAGATAGGCCATGCCAAAGGGGCATAGGGTGATGGCAACGCCAATACTGATGCCAAAACCAAATAAAGCGAAAAAACCATGCGAAGCAATGGCGTGCAGCAAAAAGCCAAAAATCATCAGACTTGTGCTGATGAAAAGCGAGTCTGGCTGAATTGCAAAATGTGTGTTCAAAATAAACGGATTTAGCAAAAGACAGAGCACGCATAGCAAAGCAAAAAAATGATTGGTGCTGATGCGGTAAATACCGAGTGCCAATACAAAGACAGTAAAGGCATAGATCCAGACTTGCAGATAAGCAATATCCATATGCTCAGGTGAAATCAGGCTCAAAAAGGCCAGAAAAATTGGATACCCCAAGGAATGAGCTGGGGAGAAATTAAAAAAGGCTTCTGATCCTTCAATCATAACCTCTTGGTTCAGGGGGAAGAATGTCAGAAGCAGGGCAATGGTGAAAGGCAGGATCATATGTCCAACGATGGCGCGTATCGTGAGCTGTGATCTGAACATCCTATAGCGTTTCCTGCATGTGAAGCTGGGACACTGTGCCTAAAAAAATATTAAAACGCAAGTCATTAGGCGATTTTCTTAATGAAATCCTTCATGGCTTGCATTACGGGTATGGTGGCCTGAAAGTGTGGAATATGTGCACAATTGGGAACCATGAAAGGTGTGGCTGGCCCGCTTGACTTTTCAACGATAGATTGGACTTGTCGTTGGCTACCATATTCATCATCAATACCTTGGATAACCAATAAGGGGCAGCTGATGTTTGCCAGCAGGTTTTCCATATTCCAATGACGAAACTCAGGCGTTAGCCATGTATCATGCCAGCCTCGAAAGGCTTTATCTGTATTATCGCCATGATAACGTGCTAGTTTTGATTTAAGGTTATCGTTTTTGAAATATATTTTTCCAGCCTCAACAATACCGTCAATCGTAATATCTTCGACAAAGACGTGTGCGGCTTCGGTAATGGCTGCGCATAGTTTATCTGCATGGAAGGCCGCATAAATCAGTGCAATGGACCCCCCATCGCTATGACCAACCAGCAACGGATTTTTAATATCGCCTTGTTCAAGAACGATGGGCAAAATATCACGACCTTCGCGTTCTAGATAGTCGACAGGCCGGGGAACAAGACCGAGGGGAGAAGACTGGCCGAAACCGATCCGTTCATAGACAAAACCGTTTAAACCGGTTTCTTGACAGAGCTTTTCAGGAAAATCTTTCCACATTTCGAGGCAACCCAGGCCTTCATGCAGAAAGACAAGGGTTGGTTTGTGGTCGTCTTCGTGCAAAATAACATGTTTCGCCCGCATGCATTGGGTTTGGAAGTCAATGTTTTGAAAGCTTATTTTCACGGTGTGCCCTGTTAATATAGATTTTTCTTATTGGTCACTATATTAACTGTTCGTAAATCGAACAATAATTATTTTAAATTAATGGGCCATTTTTAAAAGATGGTCGATTGTTTGCAGTAATTTTCTTGGTTCAAATGGTTTGGATAAGGTGGCTGCAGCGCCTAATGTTTGTGCAAATTCCAGTGGCTCAAAACGACTGGAGGAAACGCCACTCATAGCAATGATCGGAAGGCTGTCTTTCAAGGTCAGAATAAATTGATAGCCATCTTTCTTGGGCATGAAGATATCGACTAAGGCAACGTGGACGCGGTTTGCATTGATCTGTTCAAAAGCTTCATCACCATCATGTGCGCACAAAGTCTCAAAACCATGGCTTTCAAGATAAAGCTGTGTACTTTCTAATATCATGGGATCGTCGTCTACGATCAAGATGGTGGTCATAGCTGCACCTCCGGGGTAATCTAACCTTGAGATTGCTTCTACTTTAAAATACTCAATTTTAAGCCGCATCATTCAAATGGGTTAGAAACCTTCAAAACTAAGGTAGCTAAGGCTAAATGGTATAATCCTGATTTCCGTCATTTAATAAATCTTGGTCACCAGTCGGGATGGTAAAGAAAAAGGTTGCCCCTTCACCAACAGTGGCTTGTGCCCAGATATCTCCGCCATGACGATGAATAATACGCTGAACGGTGGCCAAGCCAACTCCGGTACCTTCAAATTCTTTTGGGGAGTGTAAGCGATGGAATGGGGAAAAGAGTTTTTCCGCATAAGCCATATCAAAACCAGCACCATTATCGGATATAAAATAAACAATACCATCATCTTGTTTTAATTTACCGAAGCTAATTTCACTCAGCTCTTCATGTGATGTATATTTCCATGCATTTGAGATTAGATTTTCCAAAGCGAGACGAAGAAATCTTTTATCGCCTTGTGTATGGATATTGGGTTCAATATGAAGTTCGACATCGCGTTGTGGCGAAGCATGGAGCAGATCTTCAAAGATTTCTTGTGTTAATTTGGATAGATTGACATCACTACGGTGCAACTCACCCCGGGTGCTGCGCGATAGTTTGAGAAGATCATTGATCAATTGGTCCATTCGCGCGGTTCCTTTGCGCACCCGTTCCAGATAATGACGGGCTTGGCCATCCAATTGATTGCCATATTCATCTTCTAAGATATCACTAAAGCCGGAAATTGTCCGTAACGGGGCACGCAGGTCATGGGAAACGGAATAAGTGAAGGCTTCCATTTCCTTGTTGGCGGCTTCCAGTTCACTGGTGCGCTGACGGACCCGTTCTTCCAAACGTTGGTTAAGTAAGCCAATCATTTCTTGTTTTTTCTTGAGTTGCCCTTCGGCGTAATAACGTTGCAGGAGTGTCTCTTGAAATTCTTCCAGAACGGAATTGAGTTTGGTGATGAGGAGGCCGATTTCATCTTCTTGATGACCTTTTGGGATGGCAAGTTTTGTCCGTCCAGGGTTTTCGGGATCAATGTCCGACATACTATTTAAGGCAGTCATAACCGGGCGACCCAGCGTAAAGTAAAATAAAAATCCGAAGATCACAGCCAGGATTGTATTGCGCAAAATGCCAAGTAAAATCACAAAACCAGCCCGCTGAATGAAATTTTGCGCAATTAGAAACCTGTCAACTTTAACGTGCATTTCACCAATGACGGTCTGACGCTGTTCTTTGATATATAATGGGACCGTATACAGACTGGACCCGGCGGCCATCAAAGGGCCGAGCCATTCCAGATTATGAGTGGTTGTTGGTCGTTCTTTAAATGCCAACTGCCGCCCAAAATCATCGTTTATTTGGGCAAAGTGAATGGGGCGATATTCGAACAAGCCATTGATGACGCGTGCCGCCAGTTCTTCGTTTAAACTGTAAGCTGCCTGTGCAGCAGATTCTTTTGACGTATTAAGAACCTGACGTACGGTTTTATCGATATGTTCCTGTTCGGCACGGAAATCAAAAATAATCTGCCCAATGGAAAGGGTGACACCTAAAGCCAGCGCAACGAGAATAGCATTTCGTGTTTGGCGAAAGAACAGCCGTTTTCTCAGCTTGATGTTGTGCATAACCTTCCCAAACATCCTAAAAGGTGTACTGGACATAATGTGAAGGGAGTGTAAAGCATTAATGTGAAAGGGGCAAATCCATATATTGCAGTAGATATCGCATCCTGCAAGGCAGTCGGATATCTACTACAGCGAATAGGAGAGGATGTTGCAAGTGTGCCGTGATTAGGTTAATTGAGGTGCAAGGCTATTGCCCAGAATAAATTCTTTGACCTTTTTAAAGGCGCGTGCTTCCAATTGGCGAACCCGCTCGCGTGAAATGCCGTATTCTGCGCCAAGCTCTTCAAGGGTTGGCGGTTCTTCGGACAGGTGGCGGCGTTCAAAAATGTCACGATCGCGTTGGTTCAACTCATCAAGGGCCTGCCCAACGAGTTCATTGCGCATGGTGTGCATTTGAGTGTCGGATGCAATCCTTTCCGGGCTCGGGCGATCATCTTCCAGCAAGTCCTGATGTTCACCGCCTTCATCAATGGACAGTGGAGCATTCAGCGACATGTCACGTGAGGATAGACGGCGGTTGAGGTGCATGACCTCTTCTGTGGTTGCATTCGTTTGTTCTGCGATTGCTGCAGCTTGTTCATCCGTCAGTTCGCCATTGTCGATGATGGACAGTTTTCTTTTGGTCCGACGTAACGAGAAGAACAGTTTTTTCTGCGCAGCCATTGTACCAAGGCGCACCATTGACCAGCTTTGCAGAATATATTCTGTCACACTGGCACGGATCCACCACATGGCGTATGTGGACAGGCGGAACCCTTTTTCGGGTTCAAATTTTTTCACGGCTTTCATCAACCCGACGTTGCCTTCACTGATCAAATCAGCAACCGGCAGGCCATAACCCTTGTAACCCATCGCAATTTTTGCGACCAGGCGTAAGTGGCTGGTGACCAGTTTGTGCGCGGCTTCAACATCGCCACTGTCATGGAAACGTTTTGCCAGCATGTATTCTTCATCGGCGCTCAGGATGGGAAACTTCCACGCCTCACGCAAATAAGTATTTAAGCTGTCACCGGAATCGCTCGGCAATGCGGGCAGATTTACAGTCGATACGGACATTTGATAACTCCCTATTCTTACAACAGTGACACGCAACTTAATGGTCGAAAAATAAACCTTGTTGTGTGCCGGACACGCTAAAAACGAAGCACGTGTTTTAAAAAATATGTTTGCTGTTTCCGGTGCACATCATTCATGCACAGGTACAGTAACGTTAGTTTTGCAAGAGGAGAGTGAAGTAGGTCACAGTCATGGTCATATCCTTATTTAAGCAATACGATTTGATGTTCACGTTTTTGTGATTTCCGCTTTTTGGGCGCAAAATCAACACGAAAAAGCCCTCGAAACAAGCAACTTTCCCGTTATGTTCTCATTTGTAGGGTGTTTTTCTTAAAAAGTCAAGAATAACTCATTTCCCTAGTTGGGTATTTTCTCTATAACTATGGCGAAAGTATGGTTAGATATTCAGAGTCTTACCCCGTCTGTTAGAAGAGGTTGAAAATGACATTGCCCTTGGTCGTTGGCATATCGGGTGCATCCGGTGTGATCTATGGCGTGGAATTGCTGCGTGCCTTGAAGGATATCGGACATCCGACGCATCTGGTTGTCAGCGATAGCGCACAAATTAATTTGCAATTGGAAACCGATGTGACGTTGGATGAGGTCAAGGCACTGGCCGATGTTGTCTATGATGCCAAAAATATGGGCGCGGCCATTTCCAGCGGGTCGTTTAAAACCAAGGGAATGATTATTGCGCCTTGTGCAATTAAGACATTGTCGGGCATTGCCACATCGGATAATTCCAATCTGTTGATCCGCGCGGCTGATGTTTGTTTAAAAGAACGTCGCCGCCTTGTGATGATGGTGCGGGAAACCCCTTTGCATAAGGGGCACTTGGAATTGATGGCGCGTTGTGCGGACTTGGGCGCGACTATTTTACCGCCGGTTCCCGCCTTTTATCACAAACCGAAGACGGTACAGGATATTATCCATCAAAGTATCGGTAAGGCACTGGATCAGTTTGATATCGAACATAATTTGTTTGAACGCTGGAAAGGCGTGTAAGTGAGGCCTGCCGAGGTGACGTTTCTGGCCCCCAGATTGTCGTCTTTTTATATCGCAATATTTTTTGTGATCGGTTGCATGATGCCCTATTGGCCAGTCTGGTTGCAGGCCCGGGGCATGACGGGGGTGGAAATCGGCATTTTAACGGCGATCCCTGTTTTGGGCAAAGTCGTCTTCTCCCCCTTATTTGCCAGTTTGGGCGATAAACTGGGAGAGCGAAAACGCTTGATGTTATTGTTTCTGGCCAGCTCGTTCTTCTGTTTTGCATTGTTTTTCGTTGCCCATAATTTTTATGCTCTGTTTATCATTTCGCTCTTATATGGCATCAGCTGGGCACCGCTTATGTCGTTTGGCGATAATGTCACTTTGCTGGCAACGCGTGACAGTAAAATACAGTATGGACGGCTGCGTCTGTGGGGATCTATCAGTTTTATCGTCATGTCTTTCGGGTTTGGTTTTGTTTTGGAAGGGCGCGATGTCGGTATTATCTATTGGACCATATTGGGTGCGATTGCCTTAACGTTTATCGCCACACTTGGCTTGCCCGATGTTCGTGCCATGCCCTTGGGGCGAGCGGGACGTCCGGTCCGCACCTTGTTGAAAGACAGGACGTTTCAGATATTCATGGCAGCTGTGGCCTGTATTCATGGTTCGCACGCCCTTTATTACGGCTTTGCGACCCTGCATTGGCGCGCACAAGGTTATAGTGATGCGTTTATCGGTTTTTTATGGGCCGAAGGTGTGGTGGCAGAAGTGATCTTTTTTATCTTTGGCGGACGAATCGGGAATCGTTTTGGCGCGGCCAGCCTGTTGATCTTTGCCGCGATTGCCTGTGTTGTGCGTTGGAGTGTTTTGGCAAATGACCCGCATGTGATTATTTTGTGTTTGGTGCAAACCCTCCATGCTTTGACCTTTGGCGCGATGCATTTGGGGGCGATGAATTTTATCTCGCGTACTGTTTCTGTTGATTTTTCTGCAACGGCACAAAGTTTATATGGTGCATCAGCTTTTGGGATCGGGGCGGGCATATCGCTGTTGTTTGTTGGTTATTTTTACGAGCTGTTTTCCGGTGGGGCATTTTTTCTAATGACTCTTTTGGGGATTTTTGGGACACTTTGCGCCCTTGTGTTAAGGCAGCGTGAGAAACGCCATATACCCGCATAAAATGTAGACTGACACAACAAGCAGGATAATATCCCATGAATGCGCCGCACCGCCGCAAGGAGTGGCTGGAATTTAAAGACTGGTGTGTACAGCGAAGATTGAAGGCTTTCCCCGTCCATCCGTGGACGTTGTCAGCCTACATTCTGTGGCTGGATGCACATCGTCGTGCGCGTACGTTACACAAACGTCTGGATGTTATTGTTCGGGTTCATTTACGCGCCTGCGTCCATTCTCCGGATCGTGACCCATTGGTACAACGTACTTTGGAGACGATCGAACAACGTCGTTTAAGTGGTTCTCATAAATCATTCGACGGTAAAGATTTGCTTGAACCGAAAAAGAAAAACCCAACCCCCATACAAGATAATACCAAGCGCGTGTTGCGTCATGTTCCCCCGTTGGTGAATAAACGCCCTCAAACAGATGCTTGATTGTAAAAACGCGGATTTATTGTAGTTGAGTTGACGATCATCAATTGTGAATTACTTTATGGTTTGGTAATATACATTCAATTACAAATGGATCCCCCCTCTCAATTGACATAAAGGTAATCGGGTATGGAGCTTTGGCAGCGATATAAAAAGGCCATTTTCCCATTGGTTGCAATTTTTATAGGCATTGCCGTTTTTGCAATTCTAAAAGCAACCAAACCACAAACGCCTTTAATGGAAGTTGAAGAACGTTATTGGCCCGTTGCCGTGGAAACGGTTCAATTTGAAAATGTTCGTCCACTAATCAGCAGTTTTGGTGAAATCCGCGCCGGGCGGGAGGCCGAGTTACGCGCACAAGTCTCCGGTCGGGTTATATCTGTTTCCGATAGTTTGGGTGATGGGGCCTCCGTTCGGGCGGACGATGTTTTAATCCGCATTGATGATTTTGATTATGTCGCCACCGCGCAGGAACGCCGCGCCGATTTGCATGAAGCCGAAGCCAAATTGGCGGAACTACAAACCATGTTAAGCGGAGAAGAAAAATTACTTCCTGTTGACAAAAAACAAGTGGATTTGGCCGCCCGGGAACTGGACCGTCAGCGCCGATTGTTAAAACGGTCTGCTGTCAGTAAAAAAGCCCATGATGATGCGCAATTGAATCTGAACACCCGTCGCCAAAATGTATTGGTACGTGAACAGACAATCGCACGTTTCCAGTCTCAGATTGTGCAGGCAACTTCTGCTGTTGAAAAGGCAAAAATATCCCTGAGCAAAGCACAGCGTGATGTGGAAGACACCCAATTGAAAGCACCATTCGATGGCTTTTTAACACAAACGGATGTGACCGAAGGTAAACAGGTTTCCACATCGGATCGTTTGGCCCGTTTGATTTCATTGGAACGTCTGGAAGTCGGCTTTCATCTCAGCGAAGCCGCCTATGCCCGCTTGACCCGGCAAACCCCGTTAAAGGGACGAACTGTTGAAATTTCTGTGCGCCGTGGGGCAATCATTGAAAAGTTTGAAGGAACGATCGTGCGTATTGATGCCCGGGTTGATGCAGCAACCGGGGGGCGCAATGTGTTTGCGGCCTTATCGGGTTTGACACTGGATACGGATTTACGTCCAGGTTTGTTTGTACAGGTCAATGTGCCGGATGAAGAATATCAATCGGTTGTATCCTTGCCCGTTCAGGCCATCCATGAAGAGGCCTATGTGTATGTCGTTAAAGACAGTCGTTTGGAAAAACGCGATGTTGAAATTGCCGCACTGGATGGTGAACATGTTTTGATTGCCGCGGGCCTGCAAGCTGGGGAACAGGTTTGTATCACCCGTTTTGCAGAAATGGGCAGCGGTGTGAAGGTACTTGTCAAATGACGATGGGCCATAATGAAAGCCGCTTTAATCCAGTCAGTTTGTTTGCACGCCATCGAACCGCACCAAACTTGTTGATGTTATTAATGCTGTTACTGGGCGTTGTCTCGTTAATGCGCCTGAATGTTCAGTTCTTCCCCAATTTCGGGATTGATGTAGTTACGGTTTCGGTGAAATGGTCCGGGGCGGGCGCAGAAGATGTCGATTCCAATATTATACAGGCATTGGAACCGGAACTGCGTTTTCTGGACAGTGTCAAACATGTGAAATCAACCTCGAATGAGGGGTTGGCCTCTATTTCCATTGAATTTGAGGCTGGAACCGAAATGCAGACCGCGCTTTCTAATGTGGAAACGGCGGTTGGCGGGGTCACCACTCTGCCCGAAGACAGCGAAAAACCCGTGATCAACCGCGTTGTGCGTTACGAGCCGATCACCCGTTTGCTGGTCAGTGGTCCTTATCCCGAGTCTGCCTTGAAAGCGATTGCCAAAGGCTTGCGTGATGAATTGCTGGAACGTGGCGTTGACAAGGTTGATTTGGCAGGTGCCCGCGATGAAGAAATTTGGGTGGATGTCCTGCCGGAAACATTGCGGCGACTGGATTTGAGCATTGGTGATATTGCAGATCGAATTAAACAGATCTCACAAGATATTCCGGCGGGTGAAACGGGTGGAATACAGGCCAAACAAATCCGTGGATTGGGGGAAGTCAAAACAGCCGAGGGTGTGGCACAGATTGAAGTACGCGCACGTGAAAACGGCGAAAAGATTAAATTATCCGATATTGCCCGCGTCAGTGAACAGTTTGATGCCGATGGGGTTGAAGTGCGTTTTAATCAAACGCGCGCGGTTGAATTGTTGGTCAAACGGGCGACAACGGCGGATGCATTGGATGTCGATAAAATCGTTACAAAATTTTTGAACGATGTTCGTCCCACCCTGCCCCCAAATCTGCGTTTGGACCAGTACGAAATTCAGGCCAATCTGATTAAGGACCGCATTGATCTGTTATTGGAAAATGGTCTTAGCGGTTTGATCCTTGTTTTGACGATTTTGTTTTTGTTTTTAAATACCCGCGTGGCGTTTTGGGTGGCAGCGGGCATTCCGGTTTCGTTGTTGGCGACCATGTTTGTGATGGAACTGTCCGGGCAAACCATCAATATGGTCAGTCTGTTCGGGCTGATCATGGCCATCGGGATTGTGGTGGATGATGCCATTGTGGTGGGGGAACATTCCGAAACATTGCGCCGGCGGGGCCTGTCCCCGGCCGAAGCGGCTGAAGGCGGGGCATTGCGTATGCTGACGCCTGTTTTTGCGTCGTCTCTGACGACAATTGCGGCCTTTATGCCGCTGTTGGCCATTTCCGATATTATGGGGCAGATTATTGCCGCGATCCCGTTTGTTTCTATCGCGGTGATTATTGCCAGCTTAATCGAATGTTTCCTCGTTTTGCCCGGTCATATGCGTCATGCTTTAAAAGGCAAGCCGGAAGAAGCCAACGGTTTTCGCAAAGCCTTTAATACAAGGTTCAATCGGTTTCGCGATGAACATTTTGCCCGCTTGGTGGCTTGGGTTTTGGAATACCGTTATGGGACATTGGCGATTGCGGTGGCGTCTTTAATAATTGCTGTTGGTTTATTGGTTGGTGGTCGTGTCGGTTTCCAGTTTTTCAAGGGACCGGAAGCCGAGCGGATTTTTGCCAATGTGGAAATGGTTGCCGGGACACCGCGTGGACAAACACAGATTATGGTGGATGAGTTGGAACGCGCCATGTTTGCCGCCAATGAGGGGCTGGGCGGTAAATTGATTGTCGCTCATGTCACGAAGGTGGGGAGTAAAACGTCAGCCAGTGGGGGCATTGGTGGCAATAACAGTCTGGGCAGTGATCATCTGGGCGGGGTTTATGTTGAACTTGTTTCCTCAGATAAGCGCGATATTCGCACCGCAACCTTCTTGGATTTATGGCGGGAAAAACTGGATGAAAAGCCAGGTTTGATCAAGCTGACTCTGATCCCGGTTCAGGCAGGACCACCGGGGCGTGATGTGGATATCCGCATCAATGGCGATGACATTCACGGGCTGAAACAGGCTTCTAATGCAGTGATGGATTTATTAAAACGCTACCCCGGAATTTCTGCGATTGAAGACGATCTACCTTATGGGAAGGAAGAGGCCATTTTGGAACTGACACCGCATGGTCAGGCCTTGGGTTTTACCACACAGGATGTTGCCCGTCAGGTGCGGGATAATTTTGACGGGGCGGTGGCTAAACGTTTTCCGCGTGGGGATGAAGAGGTTTTGATCCGGGTTCAGTTTGATCGCAATCATATCAATGAAACGGATTTGAATGGCTTATACCTGCGCAGTCCTTCAGGGGCAGAAGTGCCCTTGGCCCAAGTGGTTCGCTTGCGCACTAAAACCGGATTTGCAACTGTAAAACGCGAAGATGGTACCCGTCAGGTTTCCATCACGGGGGAACTGAATAAATCGGCGACCAGTACCGGACGCATTGTGGAGGCCTTGCAGCGCGACGGTGTGGATCAAATCGCAGCCAAACATAAGGTGGAAATCGGATTTGCCGGAAAGGCGGAAGAACAGCAACGCACCTTTGGTGATATGCTAAGCGGTGTGATTGTCGGCTTCAGTGCGATTTATATTATTTTGGCATGGGTTTTCGCCAGTTATTCCAAACCAATTGTGGTGATGTCGGTTATCCCGTTTGGTTTTGTCGGGGCCGCTTTCGGTCATTTGATCATGGGATATGATTTGACGATCCTCAGTCTGGTGGCCTTGGTGGGTCTAAGCGGTATTGTAGTAAACGATTCCATCATTTTGGTGTCCACGGTGAAAGAACATCAGGATATGGGCGAAGATGCGATGACAGCCATTGCGCGGGGCACAATTGAACGTTTGCGCGCCGTTATTTTGACTTCTGCCACGACAATTGGCGGGTTGACGCCTTTGATGTTTGAAACCAGTCTGCAGGCGCAATTCTTGATTCCAATGGCGATTACGATGGTTTTTGGCCTGATGGTGGCAACTTTGTTGGTTCTGGTCGTTATTCCCGCCTTGTTGGCGGTGCTTGAAGACCTGAAATCTATGAGATCGGGGATTCCTTTTTTGAAAAAAAACGTCTAGGGTGTTTTTTTAGACAGCAAACAAGACGATTTTTTCATGAGCGCCCTGACAGATAGCCCGGCATGGCAAGCCCTTTTGGATCATCATCATGAGATCAAGGACGTGCATATGCGCGACCTGTTTAAGCAGGACCGTGGTCGGTTTGAACGGTTTTCTGAACGATCCAGTGGGTTGCTACTGGATTATTCCAAAAATCGCATCACTGAAAAAACAATGGGTTTGTTGGGGGATCTGGCGCGTTCTTGCGGCGTGGAAGACGCACGTGATCGCATGTTCAGCGGAGAACATATCAATACGACGGAAGACCGTGCGGTTTATCACGTTGCCCTGCGTAACCGTTCTGATCGGGCGATGGTTGTGGATGGTCGCGATGTCATGCCCGAGGTCCGTGACGTTTTGGAAAAAATGCGCCATTTTTGCGATGATGTACGCGAAGGGCGCTGGCGTGGTTTTACAGGAAAACGCATTCGTACTGTTGTTAATATCGGGATCGGTGGGTCTGACTTAGGTGTGATTATGGCCTTGCAGGCGTTGCGCAGTTATCAGAGCGATGATCTGACCCCACGTTTTATTTCCAACGTTGACAGTTCTCACCTTGTGGAAACCTTGCGTGGGTTGGATGCGGAAACCACCTTGTTTATTGTGTCATCCAAAAGTTTCACCACACAGGAAACCTTGCTGAATGCCACATCGGCGCGTACCTGGTTGATCAAGAAACTGGGTACTGATGCGGTGCGATATCATTTCGTGGCTGTATCGACCAACAAAGAGAAAGTCTGTGATTTCGGGATTGATACCGATTACATGTTTCCCTTCTGGGATTGGGTCGGGGGGCGTTATTCCACATGGTCGGCGATCGGTCTGGCGATTGCGCTGGTGTTGGGCATGGATAAGTTTGAGGAAATGCTCGAAGGCGCTTTTGCGATGGATGAACATTTCCGAACTTCCCCCATCGAACATAATATTCCGATTATTATGGCGATGTTGGGGGTTTGGTATGCGAACTTTTTCGGCTGGTCTACACATGCAGTTTTACCCTATGACCAGTATCTGACACGTTTTCCGCAATATCTGCAACAGGTGGATATGGAAAGTAATGGCAAGCGGGTTGATCTACAGGGTCGCCCGGTGGATTATCAAACGGGTCCGATTGTGTTTGGACATGCCGGCACCAATGCGCAGCATTCTTTCTTTCAGTTGTTGCATCAGGGCAAATGGGATGTGTCGATGGATTTTATCGGGGTGGCGAATAATCATCACCCCTTGCGTGATCATCAGACGATTCTGTTATCCAATTTTTTGGGACAGACCAAGGCCTTGATGTGGGGGAAAACGGAAAAAGAAGTCCGTGCACAGCTCAAGAAAAAAGGGGTGAGTGCCGAACGGATCGACCAATTGGCCCCACATATGACATTTCCGGGTAACAAGCCGACCAATTCGTTGATTTTGCCGTTGGTCACGCCGTTTACAATCGGGCAATTGCTGGCCCTGTATGAACATAAAATCTTTGTGCAGGGAGTCGTCTGGAATATCAATTCATTTGACCAATGGGGGGTGCAGCTGGGGAAAGAACTGGCCCGCGATCTTGCCCCGCAAATCACCGGGGAATCCCCGATTATGGGTAATGATTGTTCGACGCAAGGCTTATTGAAATATATGAAACTGTTGAAGAAGGAATACGACTGATGGGCATCCGCCTTCTGCCGCAAACCCTGATCAACCAAATCGCCGCTGGGGAGGTCGTGGAACGTCCGGCCTCTGCCATGAAAGAACTGGTGGAAAATGCGATTGATGCCGGGGCCACCCGCATTGATGTGGTGATGAAAGAAGGTGGGCGTGTTCTTTTGTCGGTCAGTGATAACGGGTCCGGGATGAATGCGGATGAATTGGAACTGGCGGTGCAACGTCATGCAACGTCGAAAATCCCGGATGAAGATTTATTCAATATCGCCACATTGGGTTTTAGGGGAGAGGCCTTACCGTCAATCGGGTCTGTGGCACGAATGTCAATTACGTCGCGTAACAAAGACAGTGAAAATGGTTGGTGCATTCGTGTGGAAGGCGGCGAGGTCGATGGACCGGAACCGGCTGCCCATGCCCAAGGGACACGTGTGGAAGTACGTGATTTGTTTTTTGCAACGCCGGCGCGCCTGAAATTTTTAAAAGCGCCCCGTACGGAATTAAATCACGGCATTGATATGCTGAAACGCCTGGCCATGTGTCATCCGGAAATCGCCTTTACCCTAAGCGATGGTGTGCGCACCCTTTTAAATTTGCCCTCCAGTCAGGGCGAATTGTTTGCGGCGATGCTGGATCGTTTGCGGGCGATTATGGGCCGTGAATTTGGTGATAATTCTGTTGTGATTGATGCAGAACGCGACAACGTACGTTTGACCGGGCATGTCAGCTTACCAACGCTGAACCGGGGCAATAATGCGTTACAATTTTTCTTCGTGAATGGCCGTCCAGTAAAAGATAAGCAGCTTTATGGGGCCGTGCGTGGGGCATATCGTGATTTTTTGGCCCATGATCGTCATCCACTTTTGGCTCTGTTTATCGAATTGCCACCGCGTGCGGTGGATGTCAACGTGCATCCGGCCAAGGCGGAAGTGCGGTTTCGCGATGCTCAAGGGGTGCGCGGCTTGATTGTCAGCGCCTTGCGACAAGCGTTGAACGGGGCGGGGCATTTGGCGTCTAGCACGGTGGCCGAAGAGGCGCTGGCGGCCATGCAGGCCCCGCATATGCGTGAAATGGATCCGGCGGCGGTGGAAATGGCGCGTGCGATTACGTCCAAAGGCACAAGTGGTGGTTTTTCCCATTATAACCCGATGCCACCGCCCAGCGAAGGCCTGCGCGAGGCAGCGGCACAGTTTCAGGCGCCTTTAAGCGGACTGGATACCCCGCTTCAAGCCAATCGGCGCGAATCTTCGGATACGGATTATGATATTGCGACGGCCCAATATCCCTTGGGTGTGGCGCGTGCGCAATTGCATGAAACTTATATTGTCGCCCAAAGTGGGGATGCCATAATTATGGTGGATCAACACGCTGCCCATGAACGTCTGGTCTATGAACGCATTAAAAAAGATTTGGAAGCCACAGGTGTCAAACGCCAAGGCCTGTTGATCCCCGAAGTGGTGGAACTGGATATCGTTGATGCGGACCGTCTGGTTGCCCGTGCGACAGAATTGGAAGAACTGGGACTGGTGATTGAAAACTTTGGCTCCGGGACGGTGGTTGTGCGTGAAATTCCCGCCATGCTGGGGGCAAAGGTGGATATTCAAGGACTGGTCAAAGATGTTGCCGATAGTCTAACTGAAGTTGACGAGGCCATGTCATTGCGTGACCGGCTTATGGATGTCTGCGGGTCGATGGCCTGTCATGGGTCCATTCGTGCCGGGCGGCGTTTAACGCTGGATGAAATGAATGCCTTGTTGCGTGAAATGGAAGTCACACCGCATTCCGGCCAGTGCAAACATGGCCGTCCCACTTATGTGGAGCTGAAACTCAAGGATATCGAACGGTTATTTGGACGCAGCGGTTAGGGCTTAGGGTGCGTTGCAAAAAAATTTGGAATCTTTGTAATTTGTTAAGGGTCTTTTGCCAGCATAAGAGCCATGAGACATTTTACTTACATTTTTATACTTCTTTCAGCGCTGCTGCTCTCATGGACGGCAGAGGCTGCCGGCTTTGAATTTTTGGGTCCGCAAGGTGATTGGGATGTTTTTGCGGATAAAAAATCCAATGCATCGGTTTGTTATATTGCGTCCGTTCCTTCCAAGGCGAGCCATACTGACAAGCGCGGGGATATCTACGTTCTGGTGACTATCCGCAAGTCTGAAGGACTGAAGGACGTTGTCAGTTTCCATCAAGGTTACCCGCTGGATAAATCCAAGGATGTTCAGGTCACGATTGGCAGTGCAAATTTCAAACTGTTTGCTTCTGGTGAAACCGCGTGGACTTACGAATCAAAAGATGATCAGCGTTTGGTTAAAATGATGAAAGCGGGCGCCACCATGAACGCTGTTGGTCTTTCTACACGTGGGACAAAAACCACGGATACCTATTCCCTGAAGGGGATTTCGGCGGCTTATGCAGCCATGCGCAACGCCTGTTCTTAAAAAGCCTTTCTTTTGCGACGCTTTTCCCTTGGTCTTGTGACCAGCTGGGGATATAAAAAAATTATTGAATGCGTCCGGCTCACGGAGATGTCTGTGGGCCGCTTGGCTTTTTTGGGAAAAGATGGCGAACCTTATCCGTTTATTTATCGATGGAGGTCTTGCGACCAGCAATCAGCTGGATTTACGCGAAGACCAGGCCCATTACGTGAATAATGTCATGCGATTGCAGGTCGAAGACCGCATCGCCGTTTTTAATGGCTGTGATGGGGAATGGCAGGCAAAGATTGTTTCTGCGCGTAAGAAAAAATGTTTGATCGAAATCGAAGATAAAACACGGGATCAGGATGGTTGTCCTGATCTTTGGCTTGTGTTTGCGCCGATAAAAAAACAACGTATGGATTTTATCGTTGAAAAAGCAACCGAGTTGGGAGTCGCTGCACTCGTCCCTGTCATAACGCAGCGCACGATCACATCGCGCATCAATACAGAGCGACTTCACGCACAAGTGATCGAAGCATCCGAGCAATGTGAACGACTTAACATTCCCGATATAAAAGAAGCCGTATCTTTGGCGCAGCTAATAAAAGATTGGCCGCAGGAACGCAGGCTTTTCGTGTTGAACGAACAGGGTGGGGCACCGGCAATCAATCTTGGCTTACAGAATGCGGATTCACAGGAACCGGCTGCTATTTTAGTGGGGCCGGAAGGTGGTTTTGATCCATCCGAACTTGACCTTTTGCTGAAACTGCCGTTTGTTACGCCGCTAAGTATTGGACCCCGTATTTTACGCGCCGATACGGCTGCCTTGGCAGCGCTTAGTTGTTGGCAATCCGTCCTCGGAGATTGGCAAACGCCACTTCGGGAAAGATAAAAAAGAAGTTTGATAAGGACACCTGAAAATGGGTAACAAATCCGTTGTCGTCGAAAATAAACAACAATTGGTGGATTATCTTGCCAGCGGCTGTAAACCAAAATCCGATTGGCGGATCGGAACGGAACATGAAAAATTCGCCTTTTGCACAAAATCACTGAAGACATTGCCTTATGAGGGTGAAAAATCGGTTCGTGCCCTGTTGGAAAATATGTCCCAGTTCCCGGAATGGGAACCTGTATATGAGGCAGGCAATATCATTGCTTTGAAAGGTAATGACGGATCATCAGTGACGCTTGAACCGGGGGGGCAGGTTGAATTGTCCGGTGCACCACTGGAAAATATTCACCAAACCTGCAAAGAAGTCGGGACGCATTTGGAACAGGCAAAAAAAGTAGCCGCCGAACTGGATGTTAGTTTTCTGGGATTGGGTTACCAGCCCAAATGGTCGGTAGACGATATTCCGTGGATGCCAAAAGGGCGTTACAAGATCATGCGCGAATATATGCCTAAAAAAGGCACGCTTGGTCTGGATATGATGAAGGCGACCTGTACGGTGCAGGTTAATCTGGATTTTGCTTCTGAAACAGACATGGTGCGTAAGTTCCGCACATCTATTGCCTTGCAGCCGATTGCCACAGCGCTTTGGGCAAATTCACCGTTTCGCAATGGTAAACCCAATGGCCTGCTGTCTTTCCGGTCCCACATTTGGACGGATACGGACCCGGATCGTTGTGGAACCTTACCGTTTGTTTTTGAAGACGGTTTCGGTTTTGAATCTTATGTGGATTATATGCTGAATGTGCCGATGTATTTTGTCTACCGTGACGGTAAATATATTGATGCATCCGGTCAGTCGTTTAAAGATTTTATGGCAGGAAAATTGCCAGCCTTGCCGGGGGAACGTGCCACCATTCAGGATTGGGAAGATCATTTGACAACGGCTTTCCCGGAAGTCCGTTTGAAAAAGTTTTTGGAAATGCGTGGTGCTGATGGCGGGCCGTGGAATCGTCTGTGTGCGCTACCCGCATTTTGGGTTGGTCTTCTGTATGATGATCAGGCACTGGATGAAGCAGAACAACTGGTGAAAGACTGGTCACTGGCCGATAATGAATATCTGCGCGAACGTGTGCCTTATACGGCCTTAAATACTGAATTTAAGGGGCAAACCATTGGTGATATCGCGATGGATGTGCTTGATATAGCTCAAGGCGGTTTGAAACGTCGCGGTGTAGTCAATAGTCAGGGTCAGGATGAAAGTAAGTTTCTTGAACCGCTTTACACAATCGCGGAATCCGGTCAAACGCAGGCGGAAATTATGCTCAAAGAGTTTGAAACCCGCTGGAAAGGTGATATTGATCAGGTCTTTAAAGATCACGCTTATTAATTTGAATAGCCTAAGAGATTAAAATGCCCAAAGCCGTTACCTGTCATTCTTTGCAAGACGTACGCGACAATATTGATCGCTTGGACGAAATCATCGTCGGTTTGCTTGCAGAACGGATTGGCTATGTGCTTCAGGCTGCACAATTTAAAGAAACGCGCGGGGATGTCCGTATCCCCTCGCGTATCGAATATATTGTGGAACGTGTGCGCCATTTTGCTGAAGAAAATGCAATGGACCCGGATATGGCAGAATCCATTTATCGTCATATTATGGAAGAATCGATCGCACGCGAAGAAATTCGTTGGGATAAAATTAACCAAAGTTAATCCCCTTATTATAGCTTTGGATTACAAGATTAATTACATCTTAATGTTTAACATATGTAAGATGTAATTAATCTGTAATTGATAAGTCATCGCCCAGTTCCTACCTATTTAATCAAATAGGCATTTCCGCTGTAACAGTGGGGGGAAGATGTCTTGAAGAGGAGCTGATTGTGGGTTGGATTTCTAGAAGTATCTTGTGGAAGATTGTTCTTCCTGTGCCCGTTGCCGCCATCTTGGCGGTTGTTTTAATGTTTTTTGTTGTCCCCGGAATGATGCGGGACAATGCCGTTGAAAATGCAGTGGATTCAGCCACACAAACGGTTAATCAGTTTAAAGCGATTCGGGGTTACTACACGAAAAACGTTATCCAAAAAGTTTTGGCTGAAAGCAGTCTTGTCCCGAGTTTTGATCATAAAACGATGGCAGATGGCGTGCCCCTGCCCGCAACCTTCATTCACGATATGAGTGAGTTGTTGTCAAAAGAAGACACGACCATGCACCTTTACAGTGCTTTTCCCTTTCCCAATCGGGCAGAACGCAAGCTTGATGCTTTTGAACAAGAAGCCTGGGATAAAATTTCTAAAGACAAAGACCTGAAGTTTGTAAATACTGTAGAAAAAGACGGAAAAACAATCGTTCGGGTTGCCATTGCCGATGTTATGTCGGCAGAAGCCTGTGTGACCTGTCATAACCACCGCCCCGATACACCAAAAGATGACTGGAAAATGGGTGATGTACGCGGTGTGTTGGAAGTGGATACCGTCATTGATGCGGTTATTGCGCGTGGGGATCAAATTGCCATGACAATGGTGGTCTTCACCTTGTTATTGGGAAGCATTTTAACCGTTGTTGCCTTGCTGAGTGCAAAATCGGTGGCAACCCCGATTACGCATATGACCAATATTATGAATGAATTTGCCGAAGGGCGCAGCAACGTTGAAATTCCAATAACCAAACGCGAAGATGAAATCGGTAAAATGGTTAAGGCGATTACGATTTTCAAAACAAACCGGGAGCGTCGCCAACAAGATTTAGAAGAACAAAAACAACGCGAAGCTCAGTTGATTGAACAACGCCGCCAACAGACAGAGCAAATGGCAAATGATTTTGAAAAATCAATTGGCACAATTGCGAATAATTTGGGCAATTTCACCGGCAATCTGGATGTGGCTGCCGAACGTATGAATACGGTATCTTCGGATGCTCAAAATCAGGCAGGTGAAGTGGCAAAAATGGCTGATCAGGCAACCCGTAATGCAGAAACCGTGGCCGCAGCGGCTGAAGAATTAACGGCTTCTATTGGTTCGATCACCAGTCAGGTGTCCCATGCCAGCGAAGTGGCGACAGGGGCGCGTGATCAGGTGGCTGATACCAACGATAAAATTCGCAAACTGGCTGAAGCCGTGGATAAAATCGGGGAAGTCGTCCAGTTGATCAGTGGCATTGCGGAACAAACCAATTTGTTGGCGTTGAATGCAACGATCGAGTCTGCGCGTGCAGGCGAAGCTGGTAAAGGCTTTGCTGTTGTTGCGGGTGAAGTAAAGAACCTTGCTAATCAAACGGCACGTGCAACGAAGGATATTGCAGATCAAATTGCAAATATCCAGTCAGCAACGGACGAGTCGGTAGAGGCAATGGAAGGGGTTGCCCGTGTTATTAGCGAGATTAATGAAATATCGGCGACAATTGCAGTTTCAGTTGAAGAACAAGGGGCTGCAACACAGGAAATTTCGCTTAATGCGCAAGAGGCAGCGGCGGGGACCAGTCAGGTTTCTTCCACCATTGCCAATGTAAACGAAGCAGCTATTGAAGTCGGACAGTCTTCACAGGATTTGGCAGGTTCAGTCAAACAATTGAACAAGTTGTCGGATGATCTTGACGAAGAGGCCAAAGCTTTCCTTAGTCATATTCGTAAAGAGGATTAAGAAGAACAACAGTCAGGTTATTGACAAAGCCCTTAAACTGTCATCCCCGACCCTGATCGGGGATCCATATTTATTGCATGAGTAATCTTTAACTTATTGATTTGAAATGGATCCCGCATCAAGTGCGGGATGACGGTTTTTGATTGGAGATTTATCCAAAATACTTTGTTAGAAGTCTGAGTGCTGTATTGTTACCCCTTTAGACGTGGGGCGGTCTCTTCAACATATCCCTTTTGGGCTTTTTTCTCAAAAGCGTTGCGCCAGCTTGTTGATAAAACATCTAGGTTGGCGAGTTCCTGCGCAATTTCTGCACCGATTTTGGAATTGAAGCGCGCTTGAATGAGCCGTTTGATCGACCAGTCAGGGCAGGGGCGTTCCAGAAGATTCATCGTATCACCGACTTTGACCTGTCCATTTTCCAGAACACGATAATACCAGCCCGTCAGTGCGGTTTGCTGAAACTGTAGGGCGAAGTTGCGGATGCCGATATGTTTTGTCAGTTTCCAGCAAGGTTGACGGCCTTGGCAGACCTGCACTTTTGCCGTTCCCAGACTGAGGATATCCCCCAGACACAGATTATCTTCCGTCAGTCCCGTTGTTGCGATATTTTCACCGAAGCAACCGGGTACAAACAGCGCAGCTTGTTCTGGATGTTGTTCTCGCCAGAACGCCATATGGTCGCTGGCATAATGGTGAAGGGCTTTTTCTGGTCCGCCATGAACTTTCAGGTCGGCCTGTTCGTCACGCAGGAAACCGTTTTCATCCAGTTCAAGCGGTCCGTCTGTGTAGATTTTGGCAATGGCAGAAGGGGCTTTATCCGGCCACCTTTCTTCGACCTTACCAACGTAAAGTCCAATAATTTTTCCTCTGAGGTTCATGGGGGGAAGTCCTTACATATCTGTGCCGCCGACCGTGATCGGGTCGATTAACAGGGTGGGTTGACCCACGCCAACGGGTACGCCTTGTCCGGCTTTGCCGCAGGTGCCGACGCCGGGGTCTATTTCCATATCATTACCGATCATTTTCACTTTGGTCAGGCAGTCCGGGCCATTGCCAATCAGGGTTGCGCCTTTAACCGGGGCACCGATTTTGCCATTTTCAATCATATAGGCTTCGGTGCAGCTAAAGACGAACTTGCCGGAGGTAATATCGACCTGACCGCCGCCGAAGTTCACGGCATATAAACCGCGCTTAACCGAGGCAATGATTTCTTGCGGGTCTTTGTCCCCGCCTAGCATATAGGTGTTGGTCATACGCGGCAGGGGCATATGAGCGTAAGATTGACGACGACCATTGCCGGTGGGTTTTTGGCCCATCAGACGGGCATTCATGCGGTCTTGCATATATCCGGTCAGAATGCCGTCTTCGATCAAAACCGTGTTTTGCGACGGGGTGCCTTCGTCATCAATGGTCAGGGAACCGCGCAAATCCGGCAATGTGCCGTCATCCACGACCGTCACACCGGGGGCGGCGATACGTTGGCCCATCAGGCCTGCGAAGGCGGATGTCTGTTTGCGGTTGAAATCACCTTCCAATCCATGACCGATGGCTTCATGCAGCAAAATACCGGGCCAGCCGGGACCGAGAACCACAGGCATTTCCCCGGCGGGTGCGGGAACAGAGTCCAGATTAACGAGGGCTTGACGCAAGGCTTCATCACAAGCTGGTTTCCAACGCCCTGCTTTGAGGAATTCTTCATACGTTGTGCGCCCACCAAAGCCGTGCGAACCACTTTCCATTTTGCCGTCTTTTTCCACAACAACGGAGACATTCAACCGTACCATCGGGCGGATATCAGCAGCTTGTGTGCCATCTGCGCGAATAATGCGCACCGCTTGCCATGATCCGGCGATGGAGGCAGTTGCCTGCTTGACCCGGCTGTCTTTACTGCGCAAGTACGCATCAATTTCTTCCAGCAACTTGACCTTGGTTTCAAACGGCACAAGATTGATCGGATTGTCATCGATATAAAGCGATTTATTGGTGCCTTGCGGGGCTTCGCTCATGGTGCCGCTATGACCGCTATGGACGGCTTGAACTGTTGTACAGGCCCGATTAATCGCGTCTTGATCCAGACTGGAAGCATGGGAATAGCCACTGGCTTCACCGGCAACACTGCGCAGGCCAAACCCTTGGGCGGTATCGAAACTGGCACTTTTCAGGCGACCATCATCAAAGCCAAGGGCTTCGCTTTGGCGATACTCGAGAAATAACTCCCCATCATCAGCCCCGTTCAGTGCGTTGGTCACGCTGGCTTCAACCTGAGCTTGATCCAGTTCGAAGCGGGAAAAGAAAAGATCGTCGGTGGCTTTAAAATCGGACATGGGGTGCCTTTATCGTCAGAAGAGGGTAATTATATTAGAATGTGGCCTCTTGTACTGCTTTCGTCAACGGTGTAAAAGGCCTTTCCCCTAACTTGACCTTACGTAAAGGACGAAAGCAATGAGCAACAAAACCTGGCGCACGGCGACTCAGCTGGTGCATGGTGGTATTCAACGTTCTGCTTTTGATGAAAACAGCGAAGGTTTATTCCTGACTTCCGGCTATATTTATGAAACTGCCGAAGAACAGGAAGCAACTTTCAAAGAAGAGATCAAACGCTATCAGTATTCCCGATTTGCCAACCCGACGACCGGCATGTTCGAGGAACGAATGGCGATGATCGAAGGGGCGAAATTCTGTCTGGCAACAGCAACCGGCATGGCGGCGATCAATACCGCCCTGATGGCGCAACTGAAGGCGGGTGACCGTGTGGTGGCCTCACGCGCCTTGTTCGGGTCCAGTCTCTTTATCTTGAACAACATCTTGCCGCGTTACGGTATTGAAACCGTTCTGGTGGATGGCGGCGACCTAAATCAATGGGAAGAGGCCTTAAAGCAACCGACCCGCGTTGTTTTATTGGAAACACCCAGTAACCCGACTTTGGATATCGTTGATATGCAGGCCGTGTGCGATTTGGCACATGCCAGTGGTGCACGTGTCATTGTCGATAATGTCTTCGCGACACCGATTTTACAAAAACCGATGGAATTCGGTGCAGATATTGTTGTGTATTCCACCACGAAATATGTGGATGGTCAGGGCCGGACCTTGGGTGGTGCGGTTCTGTTTAATGACGAAGACCTGTTGAAAAATGAAATGATGCCGTTTTTCCGCAATACCGGACCGGCGATGAGTCCGTTTAACGCCTGGACCCAGCTTAAAGGTCTGGAAACAATGGATATCCGGGTGATGAAGCATAGCGAAAATGCAACTTTGCTGGCACGTTTTCTGGAGAACCTCAAAGGGGTTTCTAAAGTCAACTACCCCGGTTTGCAGGCCCATCCCCAGCATAAGCTGGCAATGAAGCAAATGCGCGCAGGTGGCCCGATGCTGTCGTTTGAACTGGACGGTGGTAAGGACAAGGCCTTTGCCTTTGAAAATGCGTTGAACCTGATTAAAATTTGTAACAATCTGGGTGACAGCAAATCCCAAATTACTCATCCGGCAACCACAACCCATTCTAAAGTGGACGAGGCGGAACGCTTGCACTTGGGGATCAATCAAGGTCTGTTGCGTTTATCTGTAGGCTTGGAAGATGTTGAGGATATTAAGGAAGACCTCGCTCAGGCCGCTCGGATCGTTTACGGATGATGTATTAAAAAGGAAGGTTTCGGACCTTCCTTTTTTTATGGAAGGTTGGTTTCACGGACATGTGATTTGCTTGTGAACGGTTCATCGTTCTAAACTTTAGATTATGAACACATCGGTTTCATTCCCTCCTCCCCACCCGAAAGCCGAGCCTGTTCTTTCCGGCTCCCGTTATGTACTCGCGGGGGCCGGAATTACGTTGGGGCTATGGTTCTTAGCGCAAGACGGCTCAGCAAACCGTTCATTATTGTTTGCAATTGGTTTGGGGTTGGGAGCTGCCCTTTATTTTGGGGCGTTTGGTTTTGCTGCGGCATATCGAAATGCCTTTGTGCGCCGTGATGTCAGTGGCATTTTAGCACAGATCGTAATGATTGGTCTGGCAACGATTTTGTTTGCTCCGGTTTTGGCACAAGGACAGGCCGGCGGGGCATGGGCTCCCATTGGTGTGCAGGTGGCGGCGGGATCGTTTTTGTTTGGCGTCGGGATGCAAATTGGCGGGGCGTGTGCGTCGGGTACGTTGTTTAGTATCGGCGGCGGTAATTTGCGCATGATCCTGACGCTCCTGTTTTTTTGCCTTGGTGCCTTTTTGGGATCTTTACATCTGCATTGGTGGGCACAGTTACCGGATTGGGGAACGCAATCATTAGGGCATCTATTGGGATGGCCGGGTGCAGTCATTTTTCAAATTGGTGTTTTAGTTATTCTTTTTATATGGGTTCGGCAAAAAGGGCGTGGCTATCCTCAGACGGGAGTCTGGCAAGCCGGACTGAGTTTCAAAAGCTTTATGACAGGTCCGTGGCCGTTTTTACTGAGTGCGATTGTATTGGCTCTTCTGAACTGGGCAACTTTGTTGGTTGCGGACCATCCTTGGACGGTAACATGGGCTTTTACGTTGTGGGGGGCAAAGTTGATGCAGGTTGTGGGATGGGATGCGACGACCAACTTATTTTGGACATCCCCTTTTCAAGTACAGGCTCTTGAAAACTCAATCTGGGCAGATACGACCTCGCTCATGAATATAGCGGTTTTGGTTGGCGCTTTTACGGCAGCTTTTGTTGCCAATCGTTTATGTTTTCGGTTTGATCTTTCATTCAAGTCTTTTGCGGCTTCTCTTATCGGTGGATTGTTGATGGGGTACGGTGCCCGTTTGGCTTATGGCTGCAATATTGGGGCCTTGTTTTCCGGTATGGCTTCGACCAGTTTACATGCTTGGTTATGGCTTGTTTGTGCGATGGTTGGGACGGTTGTTGGTGTTTGGTTACGTCCCATTTTTGGCCTAAGCCGATAACTTCTTTTGTTTGAACAAGTGTAAAAGGTCTTCCAGTGCAAGAGGTTTGCTATAGTAAAAACCTTGGATAAGATCGCATTGGCGCTCTTTTAGATATTCGGCCTGCCCGGCGTTTTCCACACCTTCGGCCACGACTTTTAGGTTCATGCTCTTTGCCATTGAAAGAATGGCTTGGGTCAGGGCGGAATCTTCACTGTCGCTGAGGATATCGCAGATAAAAGAGCGATCAATTTTTAAAGTTGTGATCGGGAAACGTTTAAGATAACTGAGAGATGAATACCCCGTTCCGAAATCATCAATGGACAAAAGAACACCGAGATCACGCAGTTTGCGCAAGGTTTTTAAAATCTCGTTTTCATCTTCGACCAACAGGCTTTCGGTGATTTCCAGTGTCAGTTTGCTGGCGGGAAGCTGGCTTTCTTTTAAAACATCTTTGACCAGTCCATAAATGTCGCTACGCATAAACTGGCGTGAGGATAAGTTGACGCTAACCCCGATATTAAAACCTTCTTCTTTTTGCCAATGGGCGGCATCTGTGCAGGCTTGACGTAAAATCCATTCGCCCATGGGTACAATCAGGCCGGTATCTTCAGCTACAGGGATAAATTTATCAGGTGAGATCAGCCCTTTTTCTGGATCATTCCAGCGAACCAATGCTTCGGTTGAGACAACGGTTTGAGTATGAGGGTCGACAATCGGCTGGTAATGTAAAAGGAAGTGTTTTTTATCCAGGGCCTTGTGAAGGGCGACTTCTAACGTGTGCCTTTCTTGAGCACGGTTGTTCATTTCCGGTGTGAAGAATGAATAGGTGTTCCGGCCCATCTCTTTGGCCTTGAACATGGCGGCATCGGCATTTTTAAGCAGGTTATCACCACTTTGAGCATCGTCAGGGAAGAAAGTAGCCCCGACAGAGACTGACGTGTAAGCCGTATTCCCATCCAGAGCATAAGGCAGACTGAGGCATTCCAGCAGACGGGTTAGCAGGTGTTGCAAGTCCGGGTCATAATTGGCTTCGTTAATGATAATAACGAATTCATCCCCACTGAGACGTGCAATAGTATCACTTTCGCGAAAAAGGGAACGAAGTCGTTCCGCCACCTGGCGCAACAGTTCATCCCCCAAAAGGTGCCCGAGTGTATCGTTGATATGTTTGAAATTATCCAGATCAAGGAAAAGCAGGGCGACGCGGTCTTTACTGCGCCGTGCCATATTGATGGCATGATTCAGGCGTTCTTTGAACAGGTTACGGTTGGGTAAATCGGTTAAGGAATCGTAATTGGCCTGGTAATGAATGCGTTCTTCCGATTTTTTTCGACTGGTGATATCGGTAAAGAGGGAAACGCGTTGTAAAACCTCGCCATCGTCATCATAGATCGTGGAAATAGACAGCCATTCCGGATAGATTTCACCGCTTTTACGTCTGTTCCAAATTTCGCCTTGCCATGTCCCTGTATTTTGTAGGTCGAGATACATTTTCTTGTAATAAGCGGCATTGTGGTGACCGGAGCTTAGCAAGGTTGGGGAATGACCGAGGACTTCGCGTTCAGAATAGCCGGTGATTTTACTGAAGGCCGGGTTCACCATTTGGATGATATCGTCTTTGTCGGTGACCATCATGGCTTCGCTTGCGGTTTGGAAAACAGTTGCCGCCAGTTGTAATTGATCCTGTGTACGTTTTTGTTCGGTTAAATCAACACGCACAACGGCGTAACCGCCTTGGTGCATATGGGTATTGGCACTTAGCATCCAGTTCCCATCACAGGTCAGGTCTAATGTACTCCCGTCTTTTTGTAACTCGCTTTGCAACAGGAAACCGACTTCTTTTTGGGTGTCTTCAAATTCTTGCCAACTCATTCCTTTATAAAGGCGATTTTCCAAGGGATTGTGTAAACGGGCAAAGGTTGAGTTCCAGAAGACAAGTTTTTGATTTGGGCCAAAAAAGGCAAAACCTTCAGACATGCTGTCGACGGCATCTTCAAACAATTGGGCGGCTTCTTGTGCGCGCTGCCGTTCTTGAGTCCAACGGACAATCATATAAGCCAAAGCAATGAAAATGATAATTGCGACACCAAAAAGAATATAACGATATCCATTGGATAGATTTTGGCGTTTTGTTTGAAGGGCGTACAGATCAGTGACAAATTCATTCATTGACTGATGGCTCTCATTTGCGAGCACATTATTCAGTAAAGCTGAAATGTCTTGTGTTAATTCAAAGCTGCGTTCCAGATGATGCGCAACAATCTGGAATGGATGTGTCTGATCGAGGCTTTCTTTCAGTTCATTCAATATATCTTGTGTTGCTTTTAGGCGCTGGCGATTTGGAAAGAGTTGAAAGGCTTGCAACTCCGTCATGGCATGCAGAGACTCGATAGCGATTTTGCCAGACTGTTTATCAACGTTCATGCCAAGATATTTCAGCAGGAAATTGCTTGAATTGCGGGCAAGGGCGACTTTGGCTTTAAGGCGTTCAAGCTGGTCAATACGTCGATCTATTGCGGCTTCTAATTTTGTGAATCGTTGGGCAAATTGTGATGGTAAATGTTTGACGGATTGCTGCAAGGATTGACGTACGTCGGATAACTGGCGAATTGTTTGTACAATATGGTCAAAATGAACAAGACGGAAACTGGCGGCTTTTAAAGCATGTTCGTTGAGCTGGGTATCCAGTTGTTTGACTTGCAAGGCTTGTTGCATAGTTTGTGACAAATGTGCAATTTCATCGGCATCGGATTTGAAAAACTGAAAAATTGTACCGATGACAAGTCCAAGAACAACAAATAACAGACCAATGGTATTGGAACGTTTCATTGTGCTTCCTCATGAGGAAAACGTCCGCTGAGTGAGCTTAGAAAAGCCTGAATATCCTGATTATCTGATTTTGAGATGGTGTAGCCGAGCTGATAGCGTGCCATTATGTCAATGGCTTCACCTAATGTTGCGACGCTGCCGTCATGGAAATAAGGGGCAGTATGGGCAACCATGCGCAGGCTTGGGACTTTAAAGACATATAAATCACGCGTATCTTGCGTCACGTTGTAACGACCAAGATCTTTTGTTTGAGCGGTATTTGCTTCATTAAAATATGGAAGAAAAGTCCCCATACGCTGAAACATATTGCCACCCACATTGACACCCTGATGGCAGGCAATGCAGCCGTATTCCTTGAATAGTTTGTAGCCGTGTTTTTCTTGTTCTGAAATGGCATTGTCGTCTCCCCGAAGGTATTGATCAAAGGGAGAGTTTGTGCTTACCAGTGTGTATTCATAGTTTTGAATAGCGTCTGCAATGGTGTCTTCTGTTATGCCCTTGTTGTATACTTCTTTGAAGGCACGTACGTAGTCTGGATGGCTGCTTAGTTTGGCAATAACGTCTTGCCATGTTGCGCCCATTTCAATGGGATTGGTTATTGGGCCTTTGGCTTGTTCGCGAAGATTAGCGGCGCGGCCATCCCAAAATTGTGCAAAGTTAAAGCGACTGTTGATGACGGTGGGGGCGTTCATCATGCCCTTTTGCCCTTCTATCCCGATTGAAGCAGAGTTTCCATCAGCACCGGCTTGTGTGACATCGTGACAACTGGCACAGCTTACTGAATTATCGCCAGATAAAAGGGTTTCATGAAACAAGCGTTTGCCAAGTGCTGCCTTTTTCAGGGAAACATCATGTTTAAACGGAACAGGCAAAATTGGTTCTTCTTCGCGCGCAAAGACAGAATCTGCCGAAAATGCATTTTTTACGTGCATTTCAGTGCAAGACAATAGAAAAAGCAGGCATGCGCTTTTAAAAAGCGGTACGCGTTTCATCGGCAACTCGTCATTATTATGTTAAATGATCATCCTTTATGATGAAAACCACTACTAAAGAAGTAGTATTCGAATACAAAAAGACAACCATTACTTATTTTTCGCGCAATTTAAGAAAAAAAACCGCACAAATCAACCAGTAAGTTGTGATGGTGATAATTAAGATTAACTAAATGACCATTTTCGGGTTATGGATTTATTTTTGATTTTCACGTGCAACAGCGCGCCAGCCGATGTCACGACGGCAAAAGCCTTTTTCCCAGTTGATTGAATCAACGGCTTTATAAGTTGTTGCCTGTGCCTCACGAACGGTTTGACCCCGCCCCGTAACGCCTAGAACACGCCCGCCTGTAGCCAGTATTTTGTCGCCATCGACTTTGGTTCCGGCATGAAAGACAAAGGCATTTTCGATTGTGTTGGCCTGATCAATGTTTTTGATTTCAGTGCCTTTTTCATAAGCCCCCGGATAGCCTTGGGCTGCCATAACAACGACCATCGCGGTTTCATCATGCCAGTCCAGCTTGATTTCATCCAGTTTGCCTTGTGCTGCGGCATCCAAAGCTTCTAACACATCTGACTTCCAACGCATCATAAGGACCTGACATTCGGGGTCACCAAAACGGATATTATATTCCAGAACCGTCGGTACGCCGTCTTTGACCATTAAACCGCAGAATAGGACACCTTTATAAGGGCAGCCTTCTTTTGCCATTGTTTTGATCAGGGGCGTAATGGCGGTTTCCATGATTTTATCGCAAATTTCTGGTGTTGCAATCGGGGTTGGGGAATAGGCGCCCATGCCGCCTGTATTGGGTCCCTTATCACCGTCATAAGCGGCCTTGTGATCCTGAGCGGCGGCGAGAGGCAAAGCACGTTCACCATCGATCAAGGCAAAGAAACTGCATTCTTCACCTTCCAGAAAATCTTCGACGACAATTTCGTTACCGGCATCGCCAAAGATTTTATCGTCCATCATGTCATCAACGGCTTTTTCAGCCTCATCAACCGTTTGACAAATGATGACACCTTTTCCGGCTGCCAGCCCGTCGGTTTTGACAACGATGGGGGCACCGTTTTCACGGATGAATGATTTTGCGGCTTCTGTATCTGTAAAACGCCCATATGCGGCAGTGGGGACACCCGCTTTGGCGCACATGTCTTTCATGAAACCTTTCGATCCTTCCAGTACGGAGGCGGCGGCGCTGGGGCCAAAGGCGCGAATGCCGGCTTTTTCCAGCTTATCAACAAGGCCGAGAACCAAAGGCGCTTCGGGACCAACAACCACAAGATCGATTGCATTCTCTGTGGCGAAAGTGACAAGCGCGTCGATATCTTCACCGCCAATGGCCACACATTCAGCAACATCGGCAATACCTGCATTGCCCGGTGCACAATAAAGTTTGGACAATTTGGATGACTTGGCAATGGCCCAACACAAAGCATGTTCACGACCACCGGAACCAACGACGAGTACTTTCATAGCGACTTCCCACCTTCAATATGGATTTGCTGTTCACAAGTTGATCGTCTTGTACCATATTACCCCCCATGACTGACAACCCTTTTGCAGATGCTTTTGACACACCCGCTGAACATAATCAGCCGGTTTTTAGTGTCTCTGAACTTTCCGGCGCTTTAAAGCGGACGGTGGAAGACGCTTTTTCACTGGTACGTGTGCGCGGTGAAATCAGTGGATTTAAACGTGCGGCTTCCGGCCATCTTTATCTGGCGCTCAAGGATGAAAACGCCGTGATGGATGCGGTGTGCTGGAAAGGTGTGGCTGCCAAGCTGGATTTGCGCCCGCAAGACGGGATGGAAGTGGTCTGTAAAGGGCGTTTGACCACCTATCCCGGGCGTTCAAAATATCAGATGGTGATCGAATCGATGGAATTGGCAGGCGAAGGCGCGTTGCTGAAACTGTTGGAAGATTTAAAACGCAAACTGGCGGCAGAAGGATTATTCGCCTCGGAACGCAAAAAGAAATTGCCGTTTTTGCCCAAAACCATCGGGATTGTGACGTCGCCGACCGGGGCTGTGATCCGTGATATCATGCATCGATTAAACGATCGTTTTCCCCGTCATGTTTTGTTATGGCCTTGTTTGGTTCAGGGGAAGGGGGCAGCCGATCAGATTGCAAAGGCTATTCGTGGATTTAACGCGTTGGATGGATCAAAGGGTATCCCCCGACCGGACCTGTTAATCGTTGCACGTGGCGGTGGATCATTAGAAGACCTTTGGTCCTTTAACGAAGAAATTGTTGTGCGTGTAGCGGCAGAAAGCGACATTCCGCTTATCTCGGCTGTCGGGCATGAAACCGATACAACGCTGATTGACTATGCTTCCGATCAACGTGCGCCCACGCCAACAGCAGCCGCTGAGATTGCCGTACCTGTCCGCCGGGAATTATTGGCACAAGTGATGGACGATGCCACCCGTCTGGAAAGCGCGATTACCAGAAACCTGGAAGACCGTCGCCTGCGTGTAATCAGTGCAGGACGGGCCATCCCCAACCCACAGCGTCTTGTGGATGATATGACGCAACGACTGGACGATCGAGTGGAACGCCTTGCCAATTCGATGGACAATTACTTGCAGCGGTATGGGATGCGGGTGGATCAATTGGCTTCTAAAATACCGCAGCCGCACCAGCAATTACAAAATGCGCAAGATCGCTTAAGTGCGCGCACACAGGCGTTGATGTCGGGATATCAGTCCTTTTTGCAGAAAAAACACAGCCAGTATGATCGCACAAGTGCCTTGGTACGCCGCAAGGCAGTGGATGATGGAATTGAACGTGCGCAGCAGAAACTTGTCAGCCTGTCGGCGTTGTTGGAGAGTTATTCCTATAAAAGCGTTCTGGATCGTGGTTTTGCCCTTGTGACTGACACGGTAGGTAACGCTGTCACCTCTGCCAAAGGCTTGGAAAGCGGACAAGGTCTTGCCATTCAATTTGGTGGAAATGAACATGTCGATGTGGTGGTGGCCCATGACGGTGAAACCCCATCCCCATCCGCCCCGCCGGTTACGACCAAACCTAAACCCAAGCAAAAACCCCAACGCCCAAAAACGCCATCGAAACAAGGAAGCCTGTTTTAATGCCTTTGATGTCTCGTATCCGACTGTGTGCCCTTGTGATGATATTCAGTGTTTTTCTGGCGGTGAGTGCGCAAGCGGCAACTTATTCCTTGAACGGAGCGCTTAAGCAAGGGGGATTGGTTTTTGGGACGGTAACACCGGGCAGTCTGGTCAGTCTGGATGCCTCAGATATTCCGGTTTCCAAAGATGGTTTGTTTCTATTGGGATTTGGTCGGGATCATGGGGCACAAAGCCACTTGATGATTACGTATCCCAATGGTCAGCAAGTCAGCGAGACGCTTAAAATTGCCAAACAGAATTTTAAAATACAGCGCATTGATGGTTTGCCGAAAAAGAAAGTGACACCCAACCCCGAAGCTGTAAAACGCATTCGTGCCGATAATGCGGCTGTCGGGCGCACCCGTCAGACTTTTACACCTGAAACATGGTTTGCCTCCGGCTTTATGCAGCCGGTTGAGGGGCGTATCTCTGGTGTGTTTGGATCCCAGCGGATTTTAAACGGTAAACCACGCAGTCCGCATAAGGGATTGGATATTGCTGCCCCTAAAGGCACCCTCATTAAAGCAGATGCCGATGGGGTGATCTCATTGGTACATCCTGATATGTATCTGATGGGTAAATGCGTTATGATTGATCATGGACATGGTCTGCAATCCATTTATATTCATATGAATGACATTCTGGTGAAAGAAGGCCAGTTGGTAAAAAAGGGCGATCCGGTCGGCAAAGTCGGTATGACAGGACGGGCAACCGGGCCGCACTTGCATTGGGGAGTCAGCCTGAAAGGGATAGCGTTGGATCCGCAACTTTTGGTCAAATAATCATTCATAACTTACAATTTAAATGCTATAAAAAAATATATTAGAGTTTAGTATCAGGTTGGCTATTCTATCTGGAGATCATATTTTAATGACGAAAATCTTGCTGGTAGATGATGATGAACAAATCCGTTTTGCGATGTCCGAAGTTTTAGGTAGTCGCGGATATCATGTCCGGGTTGCAGAAAATGGTCTTCAGGCTGGTCAAATTCTCAATGATGAAAATGTCGATGTGGTTTTACTGGATATCTTTATGCCGGAATGTGATGGCTTTGAGACAATCGGCAATATCCGTCAAAACCATCCCGATTTAAAAATTATTGCCATGAGTGGGTATGGTGACAGCGAGTTTGAACCCTTGCGCTATGCAAAAACGCTGGGTGCGGATGATGCGCTGGCAAAACCCTTTAGTGCGGAACAAATGGTTGAAATGCTGGTCCGTTTTGGCTGTTCGGGAAAGCCTTAAAATTCAAGAATGGAACTGTAAAGTGCCAGTATAAGCAGCATAAGAACAGCTGCGCCCCCGACCACACCCACGGCGAATAAGAGATTCATGACGGATCGTATGGGATGGGTATGGCGTTCTTCCTTTAACCGGGTGTGTGTGCGTTGCTCCGGACCGCCGACAATGGTCAGGTAAAAACGTTTCTTGAAAAACGGAATAGATAGGCGAAGGTTTAAAGGATGTTGGTTGGACCATCTCGCTGTTTCCAAAGCATCATTGATGGCGTGGCGCTGCCAATCGTCCAAAGAAGCCACAATATCCCCGTCTAAACGGTGATGAAGAAGGTAACCTTTTGGATTCGTTTCATGCTTTGTTTTCATCATCTTTTTTTGCCCTGTATGCCTATCCCCTTATAGGTAAATATACTCCTACAAAGCCTCTATTCAAAGTAGAATGGAGAAAAAACTGCATATATTTTAGTCAGAAGTCATCTATTTACTTGTAAATTGGTATTTTTATCCTAGCCTTAACATATGGGGAAAAATCCCCATATGTGTAACGACCCAATAAATGGGCTACAGGGATGAATGGAATGAATAAGACGCTTTCCAAGTCGGAACAGCAGAAAGCAGACCTCATAAATAAAGTTGCCAAGCTGATTAACGACAGATTACCAAAAAAAGATGCCGCTGATGCGGTGAAATTTGTTCAACAATTTTTTTCAAAAGTACCTCCTCATGATTTGATCGGGCGCCAGGAAGAAGAGATTTACGGCTCTGCACTGGCGTTTTGGCGTTTTGCCTCCAAGCGCAAAAGTGATGAAACTTTGGTGCGTGTTTATAACCCGAACCTGGAAGAGCACGGTTGGCAGAGCGACCATACAGTCGTTGAAATCTGCACATCTGATCGCCCCTTCCTTGTCGATTCCGTCACCTCTGCATTGACGGAAAGCGATATGACAATTTACCTGACGATTCATCCCGTCATTACTTTGTGCCGCGACGATAAAGGCCATCTTGTCGGCACATTGTTTGAAGACGAAAAAATACCGAAATCGTGGGGCGATACCTGCCAGTATGAATCTTACATGCTGTTCTTTGTGAATAGGCAGTCAGACAAGGCGCAATTGCAGACATTAAGTGACCGGTTAAAACATTGCCTGAGTGAAGGCGATGCCGCGGTACGTGATTGGCAGGATATGCGCAAAGCGGCCCGTGATACGATTGAAGGACTGTCTAAAAAATTACCGGATGTGAACCCGGAAGAAGCCAAAGAAGTCTGTGACTTTATGCAATGGGTTCATGATGATCACTTTACCTTGTTGGGTGTTTGTGATTTCGATATCAAGGGGAATACGGTCGTTCCCGTTTTGGATGGGGCGCTTGGTATTTTGTCCAATCCAAAATCAGATATCCTTGATGAAATCAGCGTATTGGCAACCAGCCCGGCATCGGATAAAGGCAAATTTACAGAAGATTCATCCCCGTTGATGATTGTGAAAACATCCCATAAGTCGGTTATTCATCGCCCGGTTTACATGGATGTGATTTGTGTGAAACGCTATGGTGCAAAAGGCAAAGTGATTGGCCAGCGTGTCTTTGTCGGCCTGTTTACGTCGGCGGCTTATAGCCGGGCACCCCATGATATTCCGCTTGTACGCATGAAATCCATGCGTGTTATGGACCGGGCCGGGTTTAAGCCGGGCAGTCATAATCGCAAAGCTTTTGCCCATATTATTGACACGTTCCCGCGTGACGAACTTTTCCAGATTAATGAAGATGCACTTTATGAAATGTGCATGGGCATCCTCAACCTACAAGAACGTCAACGTGTTGCGTTGTTTGTGCGTATGGATGATTTTTCACGTTTTGCGTCCTGTTTGATCCATATTCCGCGTGACAGCATGACAACGGAATTGCGCCAAGACATGCAGGCGATTTTGGAACGGGCATTTAATGGTGAATTGAAAGCCTTTTATACCCAGATTGGTGATGCACCCCTGGCTCGTTTGCATGTGATTGTGTCAACACCGGATGCGGGTAAGACCGACGTTGATCTGTATGAAGTTGAAAACCAATTGATCGAAGCTGCGCGCAGCTGGTCCGATCATTTGCGCGATCAATTGGTGACGTCAAACGGTGAAGAAAAAGGCTTGGAGCAATATCGACGTTATCGCAATGCTTTTCCGGCCGGATACATCGAAACCCACAACGGCGCATTGGCAGTAAACGATATTGCCAAACTGGATGACGTATTGAAGACCGGTGAATTGCAGCTGAGCCTTTATCGTCCGATTGAGGCGGCAGGTAATGTCATCCGTTTTAAACTTTATCATCCCAATGGGGCGGTTCCGTTATCCCATGTTTTGCCGATGCTGGAACATATGGGCTTGCGCGTACTGGATGAACACCCCTATCCGGTCTATCCGCAAAATTGTGATTGTGAATTGATTATGATCCACGATTTCGGATTGACCACGGCCAGTGGCGGTGATGTTGATCTGTCAGCCATTCGTGAAAGTTTTCAGGAAGCGTTCCGTCATGTCTGGACGGCGCAAGTGGAAAATGACGGCTTTAACCGCTTGGTTATCGAGGCCGGGATCAAGCCTTGGCCGGTGATGTTGTTGCGTGCCATGTGCAAATATTTGCGTCAGGCCAACATTCCGTTCTCGCAAACCTATATGCAGCGTGCATTGGCTTCCAACCCGGAAGTAACGCGTTTGCTGGTTGACCTCTTTTATGAAAAATTTGATCCAAAGATCAAAAACGATCTGAAAAAAATTGATGCAATTCGGACGCAAATTCTGGAAATTCTCGACACGGTGCAGAACGCGGATGAAGACCGTATTTTGCGACGTTTCCTGAATTTGGTTGATTGCACGTTGCGCACCAACTATTTCCAGATGGATGAAAACGGCAAAGACAAGCCTTATGTGTCCTTTAAACTGAACTCGCGCGAAATCGAAGATTTGCCCTTGCCGCGTCCGTGGCGGGAAATCTTTGTTTACAGCCCACGGGTTGAAGGGGTGCATTTGCGTGGTGGACCAGTTGCCCGTGGCGGCTTGCGCTGGTCGGATCGTCGCGAAGATTTCCGTACAGAAGTCCTTGGGCTTGTGAAAGCGCAACAGGTTAAAAACGCGGTTATCGTACCGGTAGGTTCCAAAGGCGGCTTTGTCGTCAAACAACCACCAAGCGAAGGCGGGCGTGAGGCTTTCCTGAAAGAAGGCATTGAATGTTATAAAACCTTCATTCGCGGCTTGCTGGATTTGACCGACAACTATGTGGCGGGCAAGGTTGTCCCGCCGAAACAGGTTGTACGCCATGATGATGATGACCCTTATTTGGTGGTTGCTGCCGACAAAGGGACGGCGACATTCTCCGATATTGCCAATGGTGTGTCTGAAGAATACGGGCATTGGTTGGGCGATGCGTTTGCTTCTGGCGGGTCTGTTGGGTATGACCACAAGAAAATGGGGATCACTGCCAAAGGTGCGTGGGAGTCGGTCAAACGTCACTTCCGCGAAATGGGCAAAGATATCCAGAATGAAGATTTCACCGTGGCTGGTGTGGGTGATATGGGCGGCGACGTGTTCGGTAACGGCATGTTGTTATCCAAACATATCCAGTTGGTTGCGGCCTTTAACCATCTGCATATCTTCATCGACCCGACCCCGGATGCGGCAAAATCGTGGGAGGAACGCAAACGTTTGTTTGATGAGGTCAAGGGCTGGGATCAATATGATACATCCCTGATTTCCAAAGGTGGCGGTGTCTTCTTGCGCTCCGCCAAGAAGATTGAGATTACACCGGAAATCCGTAAGGCCTTAGGCTTGGCGGGGTCGGTTAAATCCTTGTCTCCTAATGAGCTGATCCGCGGCATTTTAAAAGCACAGGTCGAGTTGCTTTGGTTTGGCGGGATCGGAACTTATATCAAGGAAAGCCACGAAAGTGATGCTGATACGGGTGATCGGGGCAATGATGCTATTCGCGTGAATGCAACGGAACTTCATTGTAAAGTTATCGGCGAAGGAGCAAACCTTGGATGTACGCAACGCGGACGAATTGAATTTGCCCTTCATGGTGGACGCAACAATACCGATGCGATTGATAACTCCGCCGGTGTGGATTGTTCTGACCACGAGGTAAATATCAAAATTTTGCTCAATCAGATTGTGGCAAATGGTGATATGACCATGAAACAGCGCAACAAGATTCTGGAACAAATGACCGATGAAGTTTCTGATTTGGTCTTGCGTGACAATTACCTGCAAAGTCAGGCGATTACGATCGTTCAGGATCGGGCTTTGGATTTGCTGGATCAACAGGCACGCCTGATGAAATATCTGGAACGCCAAGGCCGTTTGGACCGTGATGTTGAAGTTCTGCCCAATGAAGAAGTTCTGGCAGAACGTCAAGCGGCGCAGAAAGGTTTGACCCGACCGGAAGTTTCGGTCCTGATGCCTTATGCGAAAATCTGGCTCTATGACAAGCTGCTGGAATCCGATTTACCGGACGATCCGCGTTTGGAAGAAGATTTGATCCGTTATTTCCCGACACAGTTGGGAGACATGTTTGAGGATCAGATCAAAAACCATATGCTGCGTCGTGAAATTATTGCGACCGGGATTACCAACTCTTTGATCAACCGTGTAGGCGGTAGCTTCCTGACTCAAGTGATGGAAAATACCAACGCAACACCGGATGATATCGCACGGGCTTATTTGATCACGCGCGACTCATTCGGCTTGCGCGAAACCTGGGCGGATATCGAGGATTTGGACAATAAAGTCAGTGCCAAGGAACAAATCCGTATGTTGCAACAGGTCAATAAACTGATTGACCGGGGCACGAAGTGGTTCTTGCGTTATGGTGAGAAACCACTGGATTTGGGTAAGACGGTTGAATCGTTCTCAAGCGGTTTGCAAAAATTGGGTGAGAAACTGGAAGAAGTGTTGCCGAAGAATATTCTGAAAGCACATTTGGATCAGGCGCAAACCTTTATTGCCAATGGTGTCCCGGAAGAATTGGCAAAGAGTGTTGCGGGTAAAGTCGTCTTGGTATCGGGTTGCGATATCGTTGGCATTGCCCAAAAACGCGAAATGGATGTTGTGGATGTTTCCAAAATCTATTTCGAAGTCGGTTCGCGTTTCGATTTGGGTTGGATGCGTGCCACAGGTGAGCAACTGGGCCTGAAAAACCATTGGCAAAAATTGGCTGTCGGTGCGTTGATTGAGGATTTGTACAATTACCAATCAACCTTAACCAATATGGCAATTGATAATATTGCAGGTGGGCAAGATGCGCTCAGCGGATTGACGAAATGGCTTGATGATAATCAAACTGTTGTGGATCAGACCGACCAAATGTTGGCGGAAATTAAATCCACACCGGGTATTGATTTTGCCATGTTGACCGTGGCGGCGAAACAGTTGCGTGATATGATTGCACAAGGCTGATAAATCCCTAAAAAAGAAGGTCTGCTTGTACTTAACAGGCAGGCCTTTTTCTTTATCTTATTGAAAAATATCAGATTAAATTTACGTTTCCCCTTTACAGGCAAGAATTTTAAACTACCTCTAAAACAGTGAAACACAAAAGAGGAGCCTGTTTTCTACTTATTCTAAGGATAGCGCAGCATTGCTTTGAAAGGAATGCATGCGTTCAGATCATAAGATTTTTCAACAACGGCATGACTTGATACAAGCATGTCCGCGCGGAGCCAAAACATTCAGGTTGAAAAATCAAGATCCACCCTCTGCGCGTGACGACGGATATATTTTTTACGGTAGCCTGTTTTGGCTTTTTATACACCGTCTATCCGTCGAAACCTTCGTCAAAAACATTGAAAAGCCGATATTGCACTTTCTCTGATGTGAGAGAGTTTGCAGGCGGTTTTGAAACGAATGGAGAAGTCACGTGACTCATAAAGAAACTTATCTTCAGAAGATCAAAAACCAACTTGATGACCTTGAGTTTGAAATTGAACGCTTAAAGGATAAAGCGACGCAAAAACGGGCTCAGGTACATGTTGAATATTCGCGTCAAATGATGGAACTCAACGCGAAAAAGGAAATGCTGAACAAGGAACTCGAAGATCTTGCTGTCGCTTCCGAAGACGCGTGGGAAGAGCTAAAAACCGGTGCGGATAATGCATGGCAAGATTTAAAAGAAGCCGTGGAACGTGCCCGCAATCATTACTCTTGAAATAGATCTGCAGCAAGTGATCACACGCAAGACTGTTGATTTTGAGAAAGAGGATTTCGCATGACTTACAAGCTGAAACATATAGCTCTATCAGGTTTTGTTGCCACAGCTTTGATTGTACCGGGGCTGATGTTTACGACACCTGTGATGGCCGATGAAACGACCTATCAGGAAATGAGTAAGGAAGTCGATCAGGCTGTTAATAGTGTTGGTGACTATACACAAACCAAGCGTGATCAAGCCGCACAAAAAATTAAAGGCGCGATGAATAAGATGGATCAGGAAATTGACCAATTGGAAAATCAAGTGCGGGAAAACTGGAATGATATGACAGGCGCAACACGTGAAAAGACACAGGTTGCATTGAAAGATTTGCGCCAAAAACGTAACCAGTTGGGAGAACGTTACGGTGAATTGAAATCCGGCACGAAAGAAAGCTGGTCCGAACTGAAAGACGGTTTCAATGAGGCGTGGACGGCATTTAAATCGTCGTGGTCTGAGGCTTTTAACTCCGCGCAAACGGATGGAAAGTCCTAATCCGTTTTAAGCTGACACGATGATGAAAAATGGCTGCGTTTTATGCGCAGCCATTTTTTTTATTCGAAAAACGAGAACGTGGATTGTCGGGTCAGGTTTCCTGATCCAGATTTGCACCAGCTTCGTCATTTCCCGCTTCATAGGCTTCTGTTGTGCCCGGTGCTTCTTCACTTGAAGTGGTGTCTTCCTGTGGGGCTTCATATTTCGGGCCACCTTTGGTGACACCGACCATTGCCGGACGTAAAAGGCGATCATGAATGACGTAGCCATCCTGCATGACTTGTGCGACCAAACCGGCGGGTTGGCTGGGGTCGTTCACTTCAAACATGGCTTGATGCAGGTTGTGGTCAAACGGTTGACCGGCAGCTTCAACACGTTTGATACCGGCTTTTTTAAAGGCGCTTTGCAATTCGCGTTCGGTCATATCGACACCTTTGATCACATCGGTGTCTTTCATATCATCCGGGGTGCTTTCGAGGGCACGGCGCAAATTGTCGGCAACGGAAACCATTTCACGGGCAAAATTGGTCACGCCGTATTTCAGGGCATCCTGTTTTTCGCGTTCAGAACGGCGGCGTACGTTTTGTTCTTCCGCGACAGCGCGCAACCATTTACCTTTGGTTTCTTCCAGTTCTGCTTCCAACTGGGCAATGCGTTTGTTTGCATTTGCGTCTTCGGCAAAACCTTGTACGTCCGCGTCCAACGTTTCTTGTGGTGCGCCTTCCTCGATTGTAACTTCTTCGGTTACAGGGTCATTTTCTGCAGGTGTTGCTTGTGTGTGTTCGCCTGACATTTCGTCTTCTCTTCAACTTTATTCTAGCCAATCAATCGACCGATTACCTTAGAGGTGTAATCGACCATCGGAATAATGCGCGCATAGTTGATACGGGTTGGCCCGATCACACCAATTGCGCCGACAATCTTTTGGTGACCGTCGCGAAACGGGGCCACCACCATAGAACAGCCGGACACGTTAAACAATGGATTGTCCGAACCGATAAAAATTTGTACGCCATCTGCCCCATCGGCAAGGTGCAGAAGCTTTAGCAGGGTTTCTTTGGTTTCTAAAGCTTCAAATAGGGATCGAATGCGTTCCAGGTCGCCAATGGCGGCGACATCATCCAGTAAATGTGCTTGGCCCCGGACAATCAGCGAACCCGAATCGCTTGTCCCGCCTGCCCATTGGGCCAATCCGGTTTTAACAACATGGCTGGTCAGTTCATCCAGTTGTGCCTGCTGGTTTTTAAGCTCTTTATGAATTTCGCCCAAACCTTCGGCCACGGTGCGTCCGACCAGTTTGGCCCCTAAATAATTGCTGGCTTGTACCAGGGCACTGGGCGGGATGTCATGCGGGGTGTCGATAACCCGGTTTTCGACCACGCCGTTTTCCATCACCATGATGACAAGAGTGCGTCCGGGTGACAGATTGACGAATTCGATATGTTTCAGCGGAGAATCTGTTTTTGGGGCAAAGACCAGACTGGCGCACCCGGACAGGCCGGAAATCATGCCAGAGGCTTCGGACATTACATCTTCGAATTTGCGGCCCTTGGCAGAACATTCCTTATCAATGACTTTTCGTTCATTGGCCGGTAAGTCACCAATTTCCATAACCCCGTCGATAAACAGGCGCAATCCTTGTTCTGTGGGCATACGCCCAGCAGATGTATGGGGCGAATGTAAAAGCCCCAAATCTTCCAGATCCGCCATGACATTGCGAATGGAGGCCGGAGACAAAGAGTTTTCCAGCAGTTTTGAAACGGTGCGCGAGCCGACAGGCTCGCCCGTTTCCATATAGGCATCCACAATGCGGCGAAAGATATCGCGCGATCTATCGTTCAAATTACTCAACATCTGGGAAATTTAGTCTCAAGAGGTCATTGCGTCAATGCGAGAGGCTATGTTAAACCGACTCAAACTTAATGACAGGCCTAATAGGATATTCGATATGATCACGATGGATGAAATTCAAAAAGTCACCGCCCACCTGCGTAAAACGTTCGGCAACGATAAAATTCGTATCCAGCCGCCGAAAAAGGCGGACCATCCGACCGAAGTTTATATTCTGGATGAATTTATCGGTGTTTTACATCGCGATGAAGACGAAGGCGAAGTGTCTTATGATCTGAATATTTCCATCATTGAAGAAGATTTACTGTAATGACCATACGTCCGTCCGGTCGCGCCGCCGATCAACTGCGCAATGTCAGTTTCGAATTGGGTTTCAGCAAATATGCAGAAGGTTCCTGCCTGGTAAAATTTGGTGATACCCACGTTTTGTGTACGGCGACCGTGGAAGAAAAAGTCCCTGGTTGGATGCGTGGCAGTGGGGCAGGCTGGGTGACGGCGGAATATGGTATGTTGCCGCGTTCCACCCATGACCGGATGCGCCGCGAAGCGTCCAGCGGGAAACAATCCGGGCGGACACAAGAAATTCAACGTTTGATCGGGCGTTCTTTACGTGCGGTAACGGACTTGAAAGCCATGGGTGAAATTCAGGTCCGTGTGGATTGCGACGTGTTGCAAGCTGATGGCGGGACACGCACAGCATCCATCACCGGGTCTTATGTAGCCATGTATGCGGCGTTTCAAAAAATGGTGGAAGCGGGCAAGCTGGATGCCATTCCGATGTCGGATGAAGTCGCAGCGGTTTCTTGCGGGATTTATGAAGACGAAGCTGTTCTTGATCTGGATTATGATGAAGACAGTGCGGCACAGGCTGATACGAATTTTGTTCTGACCGGCAAGGGCGGGATTGTTGAAATTCAGGGAACAGCGGAAGAAGATCCGTTCAGCCGTGAACAATTTATCCAGTTGCTGGATCTTGCGCAAAAAGGCATCACTGAATTAAGTATTTTACAACGCAAAGCCCTTGGATTGGAGTAAGCCTTATGACCCGCAAACTGGATGCCGGAAAACTTGTTATCGCCAGCCACAATGCGGGCAAAGTGCGTGAAATTCAGGAATTGCTTGCCCCTTATGGGATGGACGTTATTTCTGCCAAGGATTTAAATTTGCCGGAACCCGTTGAAGATGGGGAAACCTTTATTGCTAATTCCCTGATTAAGTCGTTGGCTGCGGCGAAAGCATCCGGCTTACCAGCTTTGGCAGATGATTCCGGTTTGGCAGTAAATATCTTGGCGGGTGCGCCCGGGATTTATTCTGCCCGCTGGGCCGGTCCGCGCAAAGATTTTCAGCGGGCGATGAAAAAGGTTGAGGATGCCATTTGCGAATATGACACCATCGAAGCCAAGGCTGATCGCAGTGCGGCCTTTATTTGTGCGTTGTCGATTGGCTGGCCGGACGGACATAGCGAGGTATTTGAAGGCCGCGTCGAAGGCAAGATGATCTGGCCCGCGCGTGGGGAACGGGGTTTTGGCTATGATCCGGTCTTTCAACCCGTTGGATATGACGTGACGTTCGGCGAAATGGAGCCTGCCGCCAAACATGAAATCAGCCATCGTGCGGATGCTTTTCGCCAATTGGTTGCGAACTGTTTTTAAAAAACATTATTCCCTGTTGTTCTTGGTTTTTCACTTCCTATATCAACGTGATGAGATGTGGAGAAACAAATGAATAACGAGATTAGGAATATTCTTGAATTCTGGTTTGATAGTGCGAAGCCTGAATATATGGCGACCCATCGTGATATATGGTGGATGAAGGACCGGGAAGTCGATCAACAGATAATCAATCAATTTATCTCCCTCTATGAACAGGCAGCAAGTGGGGCGCTTGATCACTGGAAAGAAGAAGTGCTGGGGTGTCTGGCTCTTATTCTTTTAATGGACCAGTTCCCTCGTAATATGTTTCGTGAAAACGCAAAATCTTTTGCGACAGATGAACAGGCTCTGGATATTACACGTTATGTGTTAGAACGTGAATGGGATGTGGATTTATCCCTTGGGGCCCGATTGTTTATTTATCTGCCCTTGGAACATAGCGAAAATATTGATGATCAAAATGCAGCGGTTACTCTGATAAGTTCATTGGGCGATGATAATTATACGGAATTTGCCTTGCGCCATCGTGATATTATCAAACGGTTTGGCCGATTTCCTCATCGCAATAAAATTTTGCAACGCGAGGATACGAAAGACGAGGCGGTGTTTCTCACACAACCCGGCAGTGGCTTTTAGGCGCCGTTTTTGAAAAAGATGCCTCTTTCTCCGACATGGCAAAACGTGTATGAAAGGGGGATGCAGAACAGTATCGACATAAACCGTACAGATATCGTGTATCACGGCTGGGTCGGGCAGATGCCACGGGCCGTGCGTCCTTATTTGATTTTAATGCGGGCAGACCGTCCCATCGGGACATGGTTGTTATTGCTGCCGTGTTTCTGGTCCTTGGCCTTGGCCTCCAATGGGGTTCCTAATCTATATTTTGCGATTTTATTTGCAATCGGGGCCTTTGTCATGCGCGGGGCCGGATGTGTGATGAATGATCTGGCAGACCGAAATTTTGATGGAAAGGTTGCTCGCACAGCAACGCGCCCCATTCCAAATGGAGATGTTAGTCCATTGCAGGCTGCTCTCTTTATGGGGGGGCTTTGCCTTATTGGCTTAGTGGTTTTGCTGCAATTTAATTGGTACACGGTTGTGTTAGCCTGTTTCTCATTAGGCTTGGTTTTTATTTATCCGTTTTGCAAACGCTGGACCTACTGGCCACAGGTCGTCCTTGGGTTGACCTTTAACTGGGGGGCCTTGGTGGGCTGGAGCGCCGTTGACGGTGTGCTGGCGTGGTCGGCGGTCTGTCTTTATTTTGCCGGATTATTCTGGACTTTGGGATATGATACGATCTATGCCCATCAGGATAAGGAAGATGATATTTTAATCGGTATCAAATCGTCTGCCCTTAGATTGGGGGAAAAAACTGTCCCGGCACTTTATTTTTTCTATGCCATGACAACCGGTTTGGTAGTGCTGGCCGGATATTTAGCGCAAACCGGCCCTTTGTTTTATGTCGGTCTTTGTGCCCCAGTTGCCCATCTGATTTGGCAGGTTAAAGTGGTTGATATTCACGATGCACCGACCTGTCTGATGATTTTTAAATCCAATAAATGGTTCGGTTGGTTGCTGTTGGCTGCTTTCTTGATGGGAAATATATCGCTTTAATCTGTTTTTTTGGTTTTATTGTTTTCGTTCAACAACTCTGCGGCCCGTTCTATCACCGCTGCCAGACTTTGACGGACTTCCGGTTGATCAAGTTGTTGAAAATCTTTAAGCAATGAAATGGAAAGCTTATTAAGAAGCGGGTCGATATTTTCAAATTCTGCCAAGGGTGATGTTTGATCATCGGCTTTAAAAAAGTAATTTACATTTACCTTGAAAACCTGAGAGAGCAAGAAGAGCTTTGAAGCAGGGATCGCGATTTGCCCAGATTCATACTGCCCAATCTTGATGCGTGAGACATCTATTTTCTGCCCTAATGCGCTTTGTGTGAGGCCCGCGATTTCACGTTTCAGGCGGAGTCGACGACCAATACCCAGATTGATCGGGTTTGGTTCTTGTGAGTCTTGAGGCATAGTAGCTCCCTGCAATACACTAAAGAGGTGTATAAAATATTATATACACCTCCTTTGTATAACATGAAAGCGACACATGCCAACTAGATATTCACTTTTTAATAGGAATATAAGTGACTTTACTACTATTTAGTGTTCGCGGAGCTGGGAATGTTAAAGGTTTTCTTCTTCGTGTGGTGTGTCGGTGAGGCTATTGGCCAGCGCACGCATGAATTGCCCCATCCGCTGGCGTAAAATATCATCAGGGATGCGGTGAAAATCATGGACCAGAGAAATGGAATCACGCGAAGAAAGAGGGTCGCTGTCAAAGGGTTCTGCAAGCGGTTCGCTTAATCCATAAGGGTCCGCATGAGAGGCTTCATACAAATCTTCCGGCATTTCCTGAAAGAAGTAGGACACATCAACCCCAAGCTGGCGTGAAATTTTATAGAGGTTACTTGCGCCAATACGGTTGGTACCATTTTCATACTTTTGAACTTGCTGAAAGGTAACGCCGATGGAATCACCTAATTTGGTCTGCGAAATGCGTAATCCGACACGACGTGCACGGACACGGGAACCTACGTATTTATCGATTGGATCGGGGCTGGTTCTTGGTGGTCGTCTGCTCATTGTTATCTACTCGTTTCTATTCGCACCATATTTTTAATTTTTATTCTTGCACGCGTGTGCAATTTTTTTTTACACAATCCAGCGCTAGAATTTTATTATATCGGTCTGCAAAAATTGCAGTTCGATATAAAGAATTTTATAGCTGTTGAAGACTGTTTTCGATAAAAACGATAATAGGTTTTCGTGATACACTTGTGGGCGTACATTGAAAGCAGTCTTAAGAGGAATCTAGAAACTCAGGGTGTAGAGGCTACAACCAATAGTTCAAAAATACCCCCCTTCAGCAGGCTTAACATATATCTAAATTGTTGGTATTGCAAGGTTTTCAATAGGTTGGAATATGAAAGATATCGGTCAACGCTTCACAGAAATACGTAAGAATTTGGGTGTGACACAGAAAGAATTTGCAGATCGTTTGGGCGTCTCTTTAGGGGCTGTTCAAGGGTATGAATATGGAAAAGTGCCTAAGGGTGAAGTGCTGCAAGTTTTACTAAATATGGGGTTCAACTTGAATTGGCTGGTCGATGGGCGCGGTACGATGATGCGCGACCAAAGTCAGGATGTGGCCCTTAACCGGATGTTGATGTGGAATGTTGCGTATTTTTTAAGTAAACGAAATGAAACAAGTGAAGATGCGGAACTGTATGCCGATGCCTTTATGGAAATCTACGATGCAATGGTCCGCGACAGTGATATGAAAAAAGAAGATAAAGAGAGCGACATTTCCAATATTATTGATTTTAGTTTGCGCCGCTTAGGGAAGTAAAAAAGAAGGCTTGTGCCGGTAAAACCGGACACAAGCCCCTTGCTTATTTAGTTTGTGCGATGAAGTTGACGTTCGGTCAGTTCTATCAATTTATTTGGTTCAAAATGAACCATACCGAACTCGGGGACATCGACATTGTTAATTCTGCGGTTTCTGGCAATCATGCGCTTGAAACCAAGACGTTCGTACCACCGCCAAATTTTGTTTTCCTGAAAGGCCCAGCAACATAAAGGCGCGAGACCTCGTTCAACCAAATATTTAGAAAGGGTACTGATGGCCAGATAACTGACGCCAAATGTCCGATATTCCGGTAAGACATACAATGCATGTAATTCGCCTTTTGCACCGATTAACATATCGTCATCATTTGGTTTACACATGCAAAAGCCCACAGGTTTATTTTTATCTTCAAAAACAAAGAGGGCTTCGTTTTTATTTGGGCGATCTTCATCAAACCAGCGTTGCCATTGCTGAAAACGATAAGATCGATCTCGATTGGATAAGACTTCCTCAGGCATGAAGCCGTAGGCATGGCGCCAGCAAATTTCGTGAATTTCTGCAATGTCAGCGACATCATTTTGAGTTGCTACACGTATATTAAGCATTTCTATCTCCTTTTCTTGCTTAAGAGATAAAAATGTACAAAAAATATTATTGCATGGCTGTTCACAATCTATAATAATGTCCCGATAGTGGGCAAGGATACACAATATCTTTACTATAAGGTGTAATATGTTTGATCAAAACATTCAAAACGCATTGGCGAAGCTTGATGTAAATGCCAAAAAGCGCAAAAGAAAACGCTCTTTGATTGTATCACTGGCGGGACTCGCGCTTATTTTTAGTGTTTTTGGTGGTGTATGGGGCTATCAGCAAATGATGCCGTCAGTCAGCATGGATCATTTGTCGCGTTTGATTATTGTGGCTTCCCGCAGCAGTGATAACGATCCCATTCGTTTGTTGGGTGATATTGAACGGCGCATGGGCAAGAAAATGGAGAACTTGTCCAATACGGAACGTGTTGATGCGGTGGCTTATCTAATGAACCATATTGAATTGCATCACAATCGTCAGGAATTGATTTCTTATTAAGCTGTATGTGATTTCCCTTGTGAAAAGGGAAATAGATGGTAGCCAATGCACAGCTTTAGCGCTATGGTCGCGTCGTTTTTATTCGGGTCTATCTTGAAGAACGATGCGCATTCTTTTTATTACCTCCACACGGATCGGCGATGCCGTTCTTTCCACAGGCATTCTGAATTTTTTGCTTGAACGATATCCGCAGGCAAAATTTACAATTGCGTGCGGCCCTGTTGCGGCTCCATTGTTTGAGGCAACGCCACAGGTTGAGCGCGTGCTTATTATGACCAAAAAGAAACGGTCCATGCATTGGATTGATCTTTGGGAAGAATGCGGTTTTACATGGTGGCACCGTGTGATTGATTTACGCAATGGGCCGATTACATATCTTTTCCCAACATTGCGTGGGACACACCTGCACCATGATGATAAGCAAACGCATCGGGTTGAATTGTTTTCCAACCTCTTAAAATTGAACCCGCCACGGGGCCCAGTTTTATGGACAAATGAAAAACATGAAACGAAGGCGGATACGTTATTACCGGCCAATGAACGGGTCTTAGGTATTGGCCCGACGGCGAACTGGCGTGGCAAAACGTGGCGGGAAGAAAACTTTCTGGAACTGGTTCTGCGATTGACAGCAGAGACGGGGCCCTTTGCCGGGGCAAAAATAGCCTTGTTTGGCCATATCTCAGAACGTGTCCAAGTGAAAAAATTGATTGATGGCCTGGCTGAAACACAAAAGATAGATTTAATTGGCGAACTTGACTTGCCAACGGTTTATGCCTGTTTAAAACGCTGCACATTTTTTATTGGAAATGACAGCGGCTTAATGCATATGGCCTGTGCGGCCCGCATTCCAACGGTAGGCTTGTTTGGGCCAACGCAAGAAAAATTGTATGGTCCGTGGGGGATACATTGTGCAACAGTTCGAACGGCAACACCGTTTTTAGATTTATTTGGTGAAAACTTTGACCATGAAAATACCGATAGCTTGATGGACAGTCTTAGCGTCGATATGGCTTATAAGGGTGTAGTTCAATTATGGCAGACCTGTGCCTCAAAAGAAGGAATGTAAGAAATGTTTGATTTGGACAAAATCAACGAGACGGTTCCATTTCTAGCACAATTGACCAGTGAAAGCGGCAATGCCATGTTCGTTTATATTGTTTTGCTGGGGGCGGCCGTGCTCATTGGTATTTTGATCATGTTGAAAATTTTATTTGTGAGCATGCGACGTGCAGATCAAAAATGCCTGACACAGTTTAATGAAATGCTCGATACACAAGAATGAACCTAAGGGCGACGAATATGCGCGCCTTCACGAAAGACAGCACATTGTTCAACCAATTCTTTTGCTGACAAAGTTATACCGCATCGCGACAGGGTGAACAGCCAAAAGGCGCGGCTGAAATGGTTCATACCTAATTCCCGCTTCGCCCATTTCCAGATGCGCGATGTAATTTTTTTCTGAGCGGCTTTTACATGCAGGTTATCAAGTTGCGGATTGTCTTGCAGGTGATAGGCAAGGGCAAGAGTCGCATCGTGCACGACTTGTGCATTGTTGTTCATAATGCGCCCCGGTTCATCAAGTGGCGAGGAGCAGACAATATGGCGGACCTGTGCAAGTTTGCCATGTGTGGTCAGGCGGATAAACAGGGAATGATCCTGTGAAAAGATCCGTTCATCACATCCTTGGGCGCGATCAAACAATTCTTTTTTGAACAGGCAATGACTGACGCGGGCGTACCCATGTTTTATAACGCTGAGAAGGGAGTCTTCAAAAATGACAACTTCCGGGTTGGCCGGATCTTCAAAAACAGGTGTGTCTTGATATTCCCCTGAAATAGCAAAAACAAAGTCGCTGTTGCTGTCTTGCAAGGTTTGTATGAGGAGCTGACAACAAAAGGGTGCCAGAATGTCGTCGGAATCAACTAGTTTGATTAAATCGCCACTAGCGGCCCGCACACCATTGTTGGTGGCAATCGCAACCCCTTGATTGACCTGATTGACAAGGACAACGTTTGTAAGGCCTGCAGTTTCGGATTTAACAATTTCCCATGAATTGTCGGTGGATCCGTCATTTACAAAAACATATTCGCGCTCAAAATCCCCGTGCTGCTTTTTTAACGCGTCAATTACACTGGGCAGGAAGGGTGCCTTGTTATAGACGGTTACAACAAAAGATACTTTTATCATTGCCTAAAAACGGTCCCGGTGTGAGAAAGAAGGAAACCGCCCTCAATGGATAAATCAAGGGCGGTGTTTGTCAGCGATTATTGGATGCGTAAGACTTCGACGCCCGGCAGTTCTTTACCTTCCAGCCATTCAAGGAAGGCACCGCCTGCGGTAGAAATATAAGTGAAATCGTCCTTGGCACCAGCATGATCAAGGGCGGCGACCGTATCACCCCCACCTGCGACAGAAACCAATGATCCTGCTTTGGTCAGGTCTGCAGCAGCTTGGGCAGCCCCGTTTGTGCCGGCATCAAACGGTTCAATTTCAAAGGCACCCATCGGGCCGTTCCAGACGATTGTTTTGCACTTGGCAAGACGTGTTTTTACATCTGCAACCGATGCCGGGCCAACGTCCAAAATCATTTCGTTGTCATCGACCCCATCGGCGAGGTCTACAACACGGTTTTCGGCATGGGCGGCAAATTCTTTTGCAACAATCCCGTCAACAGGCAGGACGATTTCACAACCGTTTTTCTCGGCTGCTGCGATGATGTCACGTGCGGTATCTGCCAAATCATGTTCACACAGGGAATTGCCAATGTTAATCCCTTTGGCATTTAGGAATGTATTTGCCATCCCGCCGCCAATGATCAGCATATCGACCTTGGCAGACAGGTTGTTGAGCACATCCAGCTTTGTGGATACTTTTGCACCACCGACAAGGGCTGCCAGCGGGCGTTGTGGTGCATCGAGTGCGCCAGACAGGGCTTCCAGTTCGGCTTGCATCAATCGACCGGCGGCAGAGGGCAGCAAGCGCGCGAGGGCCTCGGTTGAGGCATGGGCCCGGTGGGCGCATGAAAAGGCATCGTTGACATAAATATCGCCTAGTTTTGCCAGTTTTTCGGCAAAGGCCGTGTCGTTGTCTGTTTCTTCTTTATAATAACGTAGATTTTCCAGCACACAGACTTCGGTATCGGAGAGGGAATTAACGACTGCTTCGGCTTCTTCCCCGATGCAATCGTCTGCAAACTTAACGGGCTTCCCAAGTTTGGAGGATAAGGCATCCGCAATTGGTTTAACGGTCATTTCCGGTACGCGCTGGCCTTTTGGGCGGCCCCAGTGTGTGATCAAAACAATACGTGCACCTTTTTGCATCAATTCAACGATGGTTGGTAATGTGCGGTCGATGCGCGTGCTGTCGGTGACAACACCGTCTTTCATCGGGACGTTCAGATCGGCACGCAACAAGACACGTTTGCCCGCCACGTCATAATCGCTCAAGGTTTTAAACTGGGACATCTGAGTTTCCTTTACTCGCAAGTGCAAAAAAGTTTGCAGGCAATATACATAAAATTGGCTGAAAGTGAATTGTTTATAGACAAAACAAATGATTGAGTTCGTTATATGAAGAGGTCTCGAAATATCTTGTCTGTTGAATCTTGGTTCATTTTTAAAGGGGCGAGTGAACAATGGAAAAAGAAATCAAATTAACCTCCGTGATTACTTGTCCAGAATGTGGGTACGTTGAAACGGAAATTATGCCTACGAATGCGTGCCAATGGTTCTATGATTGCAAAGGCTGCGCTAAGGTTTTGAAGCCCTTACCTGGAGACTGTTGTGTCTATTGTTCCTACGGTAATACGCCATGCCCACCAAAACAAAAGGGTACATCGTGCTGTTGTTAAAATTGCCAAACCAACTAAATCTATGGAACGAATGATCATTATATATTTTATCTAAAATATCAGTTTTACAGTTCTTGGAGACTCTTATGCCTTATGTAAATGTGAAAATCCTGCAAGGTGCATCACGTGAACAAAAAAAATATCTTGTTCAGGATATCACAAAAAGTTTAGTCGAACGCCTCGGTAAAAAACCGGAAACAATCCATATCGTCATTGATGAAATCGCGGATGAAAACTGGGGATTTAGCGGTATGTTGACCGATGATTATAAAAAACAATAATTCCCTTTTTGTTTGATGAAAAAAAGCCCTCTTTCGGATACTGGGCCGAAAGAGGGCGATATCAGTGCATGCTGAATGGAGGGATGCCGCTTCAGCGAGGTGCCTTTATAGTGGCGATTTTTTAACGCTACCGCATTGCGAATTATCAATTTCTAATTTTTATCCCTCTCATAATTCCAAAATTATTCAGCAGGTGTTTTGTCATGGACATCTTCATAGCCTGTGACCATCGCTTTTATATGTGCCCCGACCGTATGTCCGGTGGTGGTTAGATAGACATGCAGGATGATGAAAGACACCATGAAAAAGGCGAAGGCCGTATGAATAAGTGCGACGATTTCCAGCGTTAGAATTTGGGCGACGGCCTCCGGCCATTGATTGTAAAACAGATAGAGCAAGCCGGAAATAATCAATCCCGGATTAAGGATCAGTTTTAATCCCAAATAGGCCATCCTTTGCAAAGGGTTAAGCTTCTTTTCCGGTGTTTTTTCATAAGGAGGTTCTTCCCCTTTAAAAATACCAACGGTGTAGAAGCGAAAGACCTCTGCCATCTTTTCAGTGGTCGGGATGTAATTTTTCCATTCCCCTGTGGTGAAATGCCAGAAAATGGCAAAAGCCCATAAACCCAGCAAGGCCCATAATAATGTGGTGTGAATGTCGCTCGCCTGTTTATAACTCAACACCGTAAAGGTGCCGTGAATATTGAAACCCGTGAAGGCAAGGGCAAGGACAAGTGCAGCCTGTGACCAGTGCCAAAACCGTTCAAATCGTTTGTACATCATAACACGTGACATGATTTATCCCTCCTTCTTGTCTTTGCGGCGCAGCACAAGGCGCAATAGGCCATGAACACAAACGCCTGTACCGGTTAAACCGATCATAATGAAGCCCAGCATATCCAATACATCGGATTGATCGCGCCTAGGCATGTAGAAACCGTTCAGGCCAGCCAGCCGTCCGCCTTCTTTGGCATGACAATCGTCACATCGTAGCGCATCACTTTTTGGGGCAACCATGTGGGTTTGCGGCCAGTGATAGGTGGTTTCGACAAATCCAAAATTACCGGAATAGGGTTGGCCGACATAATCGGTCCCGGCGGTTAGGGCTTTTTGCCAATCAAAATTGCGCCAGAATGACGTGTCATCCTTGCCAAATACATGATTAACGAGGAAGGCTTTCAGTTCTGTATCATAAGGTTGTTTGCCGCGCATAACCTTGAAGGGCCAGATGCGGGCAGTGGGATCATCGTATGAACCACCGAAGGTGTTGATCGGAACGGGCTGATTGGCATCGTCGATTTTTTCACTGCGCAGGGTGTAGCGCATTTTGCCATCAAACCATGCATATTCCGGTACAACGTTTTCGGCCAGTTTGAAATCGCCTTTTTTTGAATTATAGATATCGTGACCGTGATCGTCCTTGATGGCATAAGGCTTGCCATCTTTCATTTTGCCGCCTTGCGACCAATCCCACCACATTTTGGTGGCAACGCCACCGCGGGCAAATTCGGGAATATGGCATGTCTGACAGGCAACTTTATCTGTATGGTCGTTCAGTTTGGCTTCGGATTTGTGGGGTGTCATGCCATGACAGGATTCGCATGTGGCATGATCTTTATATTCTGCGCTGGCAATATCAATCCCCTTGGTATCTTTGGCCGTGGTTTCAAACCGTGAACCCGGGACATTATGGCCTTTGGGGTTATGACAGGTTGCGCAGGTGAAATTGGCGCCATCCTTGGACATATGAACGTCCAGTTCTTTGGGTGGGTTGACAAGGGAGCTATCCAGATCGCCATGTTTTACCCCGTCACCGCCGCCACCGTAAAAATGACAGGCCCCGCAATTTGCCCGCGATGTTTCACCGACATTTTGTGCGATTTTTTTCAAATCAAGGTCCGGTCCGTATTTGGGGTGTCCGGCCGCAGCAGGAAGCTTTTTATATATTCCGGTGGTGTCGTGACAGACCAGACAGTCCACGTTGGTGCCTGCCGGATGGTCTTTGCGCATATCGGTCCAGTCGTATCCGATATGGCAGCTTGTGCAGCGTGGCTCGTTTGAGGCAACGCTTCCACAAAAACTGTTGACCACCTCGCGCTTACCCAGTTTTTGGCCGTTCATATGATCGAACTGCCATGTCCAGTGGGTGGTTTGTTCCAGTTGTTTGGACGCTTCGGTATGACATTCCAGACAAGCGGCTGTGACCTCCGGTCCGGATTGAAAATCTTGTTGAAGCTGTTTGAATTGGGTGTGATCGGCTGTTGATGTCTTATCTTTGGTCGCCCAGGCTGGCGACATCATCAATAGCCATGCAAACACACCGCATCCAAAGATGCGTTTGATTGACATGAAATATCCTCCGTCTGTTACTCAATGCCCGATTATTCGGGACTAATGGTATTTTCAACGGTAAGAATAAATTAGATTAAACTAATTCACATTGCGATTTATCAATTTGCAATAAACTACACGCACTAGGCGTTGATGCATTCAACTGCCCATGTGTTGTCAAATAAACTGAAACGGCTGATTGACAGGGTATCGATCTTTAATTTCAAGGCAGTATCAGGTGAAAGCCCTAAGGCTTGAGCTGCTGCGGCGCGAATGGTTCCGGCATGGGCCACACAGACAATATGTTGCCCTTGATATTTGCGGTCCAAATGGTTGATGCATTTTTCAACACGCTGGCAGACGGTGACAAAGCTTTCACCGTCAGGCGGGCAGGTGCCGGCAGGATCGTCCCAAAAAGATTTAGATTCTGGGTCTTCATCCAGTTCGTCCCATGTCTTGCTTTGCCAGAGACCGAAATTCTGCTCCATCAGTTCCTTGTAGGCCAAGGGTTTTATGGTCCAGTTTTTTTGTTCGGCAATAGCTTTGGCGGTTTTTTTTGTTCGTGACAGGGTGGATGTTACCCACAAGGCATCCTCGGGTAAAAGGTCTGCGAGGCGTTTCAGGCTATCGGTATCTTTCAGGTTACAGCCGACATCGCGTTGTCCGTAAATGCGCCCCGGCATCATGGCTTTGACCGGGGCATGCCGGATCCAATAAAAACGGGTGGGTTCCGGGAATGTCGTCATGTAAGGGTGGCCAATGTTAAAAGGGCTGATATTTCGATAACTTGCTGACTGGCCCCGCAGACATCGCCGGTTTGTCCACCGATCTGGTTTTGTGCAATGGCTTTCCAGATCAACAGGGACAGCGCACAAACGGACAGGGTAATCCATCCCGCCATGATGGGTGTACAAAGCAGAAAAAATGCCACACCAAGGCCAAGGGACTGACAGATAATCAATCCGGTGGGTTTTTCCATCGTGGCGGCAAGACCATCACGGCGTGCAGGGTCCATCATATAAATCAGCAGGGCCGGGGCAACGCGTGATAAACAGGCGGTGCCAACCAAGGCTGCGGCACCCAAGGTCCAGCTTTCAAAACCGCCCAAGGCACTGGTGCGCAAACCGATACTGAAGACAAGCGCAAGACCGCCATATGCCCCCAATCGGCTATCGCGCATAATTTCCAGCTTGCGGATTTTGTCCTGTCCGCCACCAAACCCATCGGCAACGTCTGCTATTCCGTCTTCATGTAGGGCCCCTGTTAATAAAACCGCGCTCAGAATAGCCAGAAGGGCACAGGCGAGGTCGGGCAGGTTGGCAAAATGGGCAAGGCCAAAGACCGTGGCACTGCCCCCGCCAACGATTAAACCGATCAGAGGAAAGGCGCGCAAGGCCCGGTTTAAGGCCATTGGCGGGATATCACCGTTTAAGCGCCATGGGATGCGTGTCAGAAACACAGCAGCCAATTGTATGTCCGCCCACCATGCTTGAGGGGATTGGGATGTTTTTTCAAATGTAGAACTGGTATCGCTCATATTTTACATGCTATGTGTGGGACGTGAAAAAAGATTATTGATCTTATAGCGAACCATCTGCCATTGGGAAAGAGAGTAAACCCCCATGAATACATTACCCCATGTTCAGTCTTTAAAAGATATCCGCGACGTCCTGAATGTTTTGCCCGCTCTTTCCCAGAACGCGTTGCAACAGGCACAAGCGCGTGAGCCGCAATTGACGAAGCCGGAGGGTTCCTTGGGGCGTCTGGAGGAAGTGGCGCATTGGATGGCGGCGTGGCAGGGCAGTTATCCCCCGCGTGTGAAATCGGTTCATTGTAATGTTTATGCTGGCAATCATGGTGTGGTTGCCCGTGGTGTTTCGGCTTATCCGGCAGAAGTGACTTCCCAGATGGTGCAAAATTTCATTAACGGCGGGGCGGCGGTTAACCAGCTGTGTGCGACGTTTGATGTGGATTTGCAGGTTCATGAAATGGCGCTGGATCAACCGACAGCCGACTTTTCCCAAGGTCCGGCGATGAGTGACGCCGATTGTGCCGAAGCGTTCTTCTATGGCATGACAACCGTAAAAGACCATACCGATCTTTTGTGCCTTGGTGAAATGGGAATCGGCAATACGACATCGGCTGCAGCCGTGGCACATGGCTTGTTTGGTGGGAGTGCTGAAATATGGGTTGGGCGTGGTACTGGCGTAAATGATGACACATTGGGCAAAAAAATTGCAATTGTCGGCGAATCGGTTCTGGTGAATAAAGATGCGATGACTGATGGTCTGGAAGTGTTGCGTTGTTTGGGTGGGCGTGAATTGGCAGCAATGGCCGGGGCCGTTGTGGCCGCGCGCCTAAAACGTATCCCGGTTTTGTTGGATGGATATGTCTGCACCAGTGCCGTAGCCGCCCTTGAAGTTGCTTGCCCCGGTGCGCTGGATCATTGTCTTGTTGCTCATAATTCAGTGGAGCCGGGCCATCAGTTGATTTGTGAAAAAATTGGTAAAAAGGCCCTGTTTGACATGGATATGCGTCTTGGGGAAGGCAGCGGTGCGGTTTTGGCCGTTGGCTTGGTGCGCTCTGCCGTGGCGTGCCATAACAATATGGCGACCTTTGCCGATGCAGGTGTGACCACAAAGGGCACATAAATCAGGGATAGCCTTATCCCCGTGAGGAATTATCGACGGGGCGCAGATCGGTTACGCGTTTGGCCTTACCTTGGGATCGTTCAATGGCACCGGGGTCCAATACGTCGATGGCTGCACTGATACCGATATAGGATTTGATGTGTAGTTGCAGGCTGCGGGCGATATTTTCACGTTGATCCAGATAGGTATCAGGGCGTAATTCTGTTTTAACCGTCAGGCGGTCCATATGTTCGACCCGTTCGACCAGCAGATGATAATGCGGTGATAGGCGGTCATCACGCAAAATCTGTTCCTCGATTTGGCTGGGAAAAACGTTAACGCCCCGAATGATCAGCATATCATCAGATCGTCCGGTGATTTTATCCATGCGGCGCATGTGCGGACGTGCGGTGCCGGGCAGAAGGCGGGTTAAATCGCGGGTACGATAACGAATAATGGGTAAGGCTTCTTTGGTGAGGGAGGTAAAACATAACTCGCCAAATTCGCCATCTTCCAACGGGCTTTCGTCTTTGCCCAGAACTTCCGGCAGGAAGTGATCTTCCCAGATGGTTGGGCCGTCTTTGGTGTCCAGACATTCCATGGCAACGCCCGGTCCCATGACTTCGGACAGGCCGTAACAATCCAGTGCATCAATCCCTAAACGGTTTTCGATCTCTAATCGCATTTCATTGGACCAGGGTTCAGCACCAAAAAGACCAAGGCGTAAATTGGACTGTTTGGGATCATAGCCTTGGCGTTCCATTTCATCGGCGATAACCAGACTGTAAGACGGTGTTGCCATCAGGGCGTGGGGATTGAAATCACGGATCAACTGGACTTGTTTTTCCGTTTGACCACCTGACATGGGGATGACACTGCATCCCAGTTCCTCTGCCCCGTAATGAAAACCCAACCCACCGGTAAACAGACCGTAGCCATAGGCGACATGGGCAATATCATGGCGGGTTAAACCTGCGGCGCGTAAAGATCGTGCCATAATGGTTGCCCATGTTTTGATATCTTGTTTGGTATAACCGACAACCGTAGGACGACCTGTTGTACCGGAGGAGGCATGAATGCGTACAACCTGTTCCATTGGGACGGCGAAACTGTGAAACGGGTACATTTCACGTAAATCCTGTTTCGTCGTAAAGGGAAACAGTTTTAAATCTGCATGGATTTTCAGGTCGTGAGGATGAACACCTTTGGCGTCACATTTTGCGCGATAATGAGGTACATTTTCATAGGCATGATTTAACGACCATTTCAGACGTTTGAGCTGAATAGATTCCAACTCGTCCCGGCTTGCCGTTTCAATGGGTTCAAGTGGTTCGATACAGTTTAAATGGCCGTCTTTCATGTGATGTTTCCTCCCCTAATCCCGACATAGGGGTAACACAGAAGGAAAATATCACAAGAAAATTATGGTATTTTTTGTTATAAAATTTCTTATAAAATGAAATCTGAGTAACAAGAATAAAAACTTATATCCTTTATAAGAAATGTTCCAAAAGGAGAGCGTTTTTTATTCTCTAATACCCAATGGCAACACCTTCACGACGGGGATCGGCGGCACCTTGTAAAGTGCCATCGGGCAGGATGCGCACGGCATGTAAGCCGCTGGTCATTTCCTTGATTTTTATTGAATGACCGAGCTGTTCGAGTTTTTCTTTCTGTTGTTCGGCTGCGGTATTTTGTTCCAGCTCACTCGCGCCATTACGATTGGTGATATGACCACGGGCAAGGGCTTTATCCAGATCAAGGTTTTCATCTAAAATGGAAATCAGATTGCGGGTGACATAACCGATGATACGGGATCCACCGGGAGAGCCAATGGCAAGAACGGGTTTATGAGTGGTCCGGTCCAGAACGATGGTTGGGGCCATTGAACTGCGCGGGCGTTTTCCCGCTTCCAGCCGGTTGGCAATTGCAAGTCCGTTTTTGTTTGGCCTAAAGGAAAAATCGGTCAGTTGGTTATTCAGCAGGAAACCGCCGACCATTTGGCGTGACCCAAAGGCATTTTCAATACTGGTGGTCATGGAAACAACCATACCATCGGCGTCTACAATGCTCATATGCGTGGTAGACAGGCCATGTTCATTGGTATCATTGGCCCATTTCCGGCTAAACATGAACGGGCCGCCGGGCTCGGCTGGTGTGGTTACGATGGTGTCATGCTGGATTTGAGTTTGCCGCCCGATTAAATAACTTTTGGATAAAAGTTGTTGTGTCGGGACATCAACAAAATCTGGATCTGCGATATAATAATTGCGATCAGCAAAGGCAAGCTTGGATGCTTCCAAGTATAAATGGTTGCGATCAATGGTGGGTTTGGGATCATTGTTGAGATCGTATTGTTCGATCAGACCCAAGGTTTGCAAAACGGTGAGGCCACCGGAGCTGGGAGGTGCCATGCCACAGACTTTATATTGACGATAGTCCAGGCAAATGGGATCACGTTCAATACTGCGATAAAGTAATAAGTCATCTGAAGCGAGTAAGCCGGGGTTGTCGGGATGGGTTTGGACCTTATCGACGATGCGGTCGCCAATTTGCCCTATATAAAAAGACTCTATTCCACCTTTTTGAATTTGGCGTAAGGTGTCGGCAAATTCCGGGTTTTTGAGAAGATAACCAACCGGATGGGCCATACCGTCTCTATTATAGAAGTAAGCACGTGCCGTTGGATCGGTTTTTAGAAAACGGTCTGTGCTTACCAGTTTATGTAAACGCGCAGATACGTTGAACCCGTGTTCAGATAAATTAATGGCATCGTTGAATAAGAGCTCCCAATCCATGCGCCCATATTTGCGATGGGCTTGTTTCAACATATGTAATAAACCGGGTACCCCAACACTACGACCACCCACGGCTGCTTCAAAAAATCCCATCTTTGTGCCGTCGGCTTTGATGAATAAATCAGAGCTGGCCTTGGCAGGGGCGGTTTCGCGTCCGTCAAAACTGGTCAGGGCTTTTTGTTCGGGGTCGAACAGGAGTAAAAAACCACCACCACCGATTCCCGAAGATTGAGGCTCAACGAGATTGAGAACCAGTTGCGCAGCAATGGCGGCGTCAATTGCGTTGCCTCCTGCCTTGAGGATACGATACCCGGCTTGTGCAGCATGGGGGTTGGCAACAGTAATTATGGCGTGCTTTGCCTTAATTTGCGGCTTCTCAATGCGAATTCCTGCTGCTTCTGGGGTTGCCCGGTAATCTTTCTGGGTCGTGGGGGCACAGGACGTCGCGAAAAACAGGCTGAGTACTAAAGCAAAAACTGCAGGAATGTGAAGAGTGCGTTTGAGAATGACCATATTGCCGTGAACCCAAGTAAATCTATTTAGAATGTCTCTTAGAATGGGCTTTTATATAGAATAAAACAAGGGTATTCCACCAAAAATATTCAATAATCACAGGTTATATATTAAAATATATTATTAAGTTAGTAATAAATTTATAAAAATAAAGAAGAGAATAGTAAAAGTAGTAATATATAAAGTAAAAAATAATATTTTAGATTTTAAATGTGCATAACTTTAGGGGCCAAATTACCATAAACGGTACTTAAGTACTAAAATAAAAGGCTTATAAATATCAACAAGATCATTATGGAAATTATGATTATTCCACTTTTACATTCAGTAGCAGATTATAATCATTATAAACTGGTTTTTACTTGGAAACTTTATTTGACTTAGATCAAACGCATCCATATATTCGCCGCTATATTTCAAGCCTTCCAGCCCGCATTCTCGTATGTTTGGGGTGCGAGGTTTGGAAGTGGGACGCAAAGTCGTCGTTAAGGTTTGTGGGCGCTGGGGGGTGTCCACAAACCTGATACGTCGATAAACTTGCGTTCAAATTTCGGGAAGAACAGGAGTTCGGCATGAACCAAGCGACCACAGCTACTGGCGCCTCCGACGTGGCATACAACGAGGACGTAGTCCGTAAGTTTGTACTTGCTGCCACATTTTGGGGTGTCATCGGCTTTATCGCCGGAACTTTCATCGCTTTTCAATTAGCGTTTCCGGCGCTGAACCTCGGTCTGGAATGGACGACTTTCGGTCGTCTGCGTCCGGTCCATACGTCGGCGGTAATTTTCGCCTTCGGTGGTTCTATTATGTTTGCAACGTCTTTTTACGTTGTACAGCGCACTTGCCGCGCACCGCTTTTTGGCGGAAAGTTGCTGGCAAATTTAATTTTTTGGGGTTATCAGCTATTCATCGTGATTGCTGCATTGGGTTACGTTCTGGGTGTTACTCAGGGTAAAGAATATGCAGAACCGGAATGGTATGCTGACCTACTTTTGACTGTTGTCTGGGTAGCGTATCTGGTTGCCTTTGCAGGCACATTGATGACACGCCGTGTTTCTCACATTTATGTGGCAAACTGGTTCTACCTTGCCTTTATTATTACTGTTGCGATGTTGCATCTGGGGAACAACATCACTCTGCCGGTCGTTTTGTTCGGCGGTGATAGCCTTGCCAAGTCCTATATCTGGGCTTCTGGTGTTCAAGATGCGATGACACAATGGTGGTACGGTCATAACGCGGTAGGTTTCTTCCTTACTGCGGGTTTCCTTGGCCTTATGTATTACTTCGTTCCGAAGCAGGCTAATCGTCCGGTATATTCTTACCGTCTGTCGATTATTCACTTCTGGGCGTTGGTTTTCTTGTATATCTGGGCTGGTCCACACCACTTGCATTACACATCTTTGCCTGATTGGACGCAAACTCTCGGCATGACGTTCTCTATCATGCTGTGGATGCCGTCCTGGGGTGGTATGATCAATGGTCTGATGACGTTGTCTGGCGCATGGGAAAAACTGCGTACCGACCCGGTATTGCGTTTCTTGATCGCGGCTGTTGCCTTCTACGGCATGTCCACGTTCGAAGGCCCGGCAATGTCGATCAAAGCTGTAAACGGCTTGTCACACTACACAGACTGGACAATCGGTCACGTGCATTCCGGTGCTTTGGGTTGGGTTGCTTTCGTATCTTTCGGTGCGATGTATTACCTCATTCCGAAACTTTGGGGCCGTACACGTTTGTACTCTCTGCGTTTGGTTACTTACCATTTCTGGATTGCGACAATCGGTATCGTTCTTTACATCACTGCGATGTGGATTTCCGGTATCATGCAAGGCCTGATGTGGCGTGCTTACGATGACCTTGGCTTCTTGCAGTACTCTTTCATCGAGTCTGTTGAAGCGATGCATCCGTACTACGTAATCCGTGCTTGTGGTGGTTTGCTCTTCGTACTTGGTGCTTTGATCATGGTTTGGAACTTTATCAAAACCATTCAAGGTGATGTACGTACAGAAGACGAATTCGTTGCACCGCAATCTGCGGCAGCTGAGTAAGGGGATCGGATATGAAACACGAAATTTTCGAGAAAAATACGATCCTTTTGACGATCGCAATCCTGATTACCGTTTCTATCGGTGGTCTGGTTCAAATCGTGCCGCTTTACACAATCGACTCTACGATTGAAAAAGTGGACGGCATGCGTCCTTACTCTCCTTTGGAGTTGGCAGGTCGTAACATTTACGTTCGTGAGGGGTGCTACCTTTGCCACTCTCAACAAATTCGTCCGTTCCGTGACGAAGTTGAACGTTATGGTCACTACAGCTTGGCAGCTGAGTCCATGTACGATCACCCCTTCCAATGGGGTTCCAAACGTACAGGGCCGGATCTGGCGCGTGTAGGCGGAAAGTATTCTAACGCCTGGCATGTTGCACACTTGATCCGTCCGCAGGATGTTGTGCCTGAGTCTGTTATGCCGATGTATGGTTTCCTGGCTGAAAAAGAACTGACGTTCAATGATGCTGGTGCCCACCTGAAAGCACTCCGTGCTGCAGGTGACCCGTATACCGACGAACAAATCGCAGAAGCGGCGGCTGATTTCACTGCGCAAGCAAGTGGAGAAGGTGACGTTGATGCGGTTCTCACGCGTTATCCCAAAGCGGTTGTTGGCGACTTTGACGGTGATCCGTCCAAAGTAACTGAACTGGACGCGCTTATCTCTTACCTTCAGATGCTCGGTACGCTCGTAGACTTTACGACGTACAAGCCTGAAGGCGAGATGGCTCGATAGGGTGCAAGCGTGAGCTTGGACGATATAGTCTCACTCGCACGACAGTTATGGGTCGTGTGGCTGCTGATCCTGTTTTTGGGGATTATTGGATTTGCCTTGTGGCCGCGCCATAAGGACCGCTTCGATGAAGCTGCCAATATTCCCCTGCAGGATGACGATTAAGGAGGTTACAGTGGCAAACGTGGAAAAGGACCCGGTGACGGGCACAAATACCACCGGCCATGAATGGGACGGCATTAAAGAATTGGATACTCCGCTACCGAAGTGGTGGTTGACCGTATTCTATGCCAGTATCATTTGGGCTATCGGCTATTGGGTGGTTTATCCCTCATGGCCGACGTTAAACGATTATGCAAAAGGCGTTTGGGAAACCACCAACCGTCTGGAACATGCACAAGAAATGGCTGCGGTTGCTCAATCGCGTGAAGTTTGGACAAGCAAGTTCGAAGGTAAGGAAATCAGCGAAGTAGCTGCTGATTCTGAACTGTTGAACTACGCTATGGCAGGGGGTCGCGTTATTTTCGCGGACAACTGTCAGCCTTGTCACGGCTCCAGCGGTTCTGGTGCGCCGAACTATCCGGTTTTGGCTGATGACGATTGGATTTGGGGCGGTACGTTGGATGATATCCAGCAAACAGTTCTTTATGGTATTCGTTCCGGTCACGACGATGGACGTCTTTCCGATATGCCGGCTTTGGTTGCTGATGAAATGATCACGGCGGCCGATGCTGATCAGATTGCCGACTATGTTATGAAACTCGGTGGTCAAGGCGGATCGGATGCAGGCAAAGATCTGTATGACGAAAACTGTGCTGCATGTCACGCTGAAGACGGCGCTGGTATGCAAGAACTGGGTGCACCGCGTCTTAATGACGGCATCTGGCTTTACAAAGCCGGTAAAGACGGTGTTGTCGCACAAATTACCAAACCCAAACATGGTGTTATGCCAGCTTGGGCCGGTCGTTTGAGCGAAACAGAGATCAAACAAGTTTCTATCTACGTTCACTCTTTGGGTGGCGGACAGTAAGGAACGTTTGAGTTGATCAAACAAGAAAACGGCTGTCGTGTTTCTGTAGCGACAGCCGTTTCTTTTTTAGTTCCTGAAATTTAGTAAATTTAAAGTTTAGAATATTTTAATATAATTCTTCTCCTTGTAAACCAAGGGTTTTAAGACGTTTTCAAAAATATAATTATTTAAAAAAATCTAATTTTACCCGGGTTGATTGATGTTTATCAATTGCACCAAGGGGTGAACGAGAGTACAAAAAACGCGAATTTTGCTGACGTATAATTGAATCGAGATTGAACGATGTCTGACGCACAACAAGCAGTAAATCAAGAACCCGATGGGCATGGTAGCGGCCCGCTTTATGCAGAACGTGTTAAGGTCCACCCTCGTATTTTTAAAGGCCCGTTTCGAAAGTGGAAAACAATTTTGTTATGGGTTTTTCTGGCTATTTACCATTTTTCTGCGTGGTTACGTTGGGACCGTGGACCGGGTGTGCCGGATCAGGCAATTTTGTTCGATTTGCCAGGGCGTCGCGCCTATATTTTCTGGGTCGAAATATGGCCTCAGGAAGTGTATTACCTGACAGGTGTTTTGATTATAGCTGCCGTTGGCTTGTTTGCGGCGGCGGCAATTGCCGGACGTGTCTGGTGTGGTTTTGCCTGCTTCCAAACAGTTTGGACAGATTTATTTATGATGGTCGAAGGCTGGATTGAAGGGGATCGCAGCAAACGGATCCGTTTGGATAAAGCGCCTATCTCGTTGAATAAGTTGATAAAGCGTGCTGTAAAACATGTAATCTGGCTTGCGATTTCTGTTTTCTTTGCCATTTCTTTTTTATGGTATTTTAACGATGCACCGACCATTACCAAAGAAATCTTTACAGGTCAGATCAGTGGCTGGACGTTGGTTACCTTGCTGTTACTGACGGCGATGACGTATATGATGGCCGGTTTTGCGCGTGAACAAGTTTGTTTTTATATGTGTCCTTATGGTCGTTTCCAAGGGGTTATGACTGACGAAGATTCTTTGTTGGTAACCTATGAAGCCTGGCGTGGGGAACCGCGTATGAAGGGGGCTAAAAATAAAGATTTCTCGGACCGAGGACACTGTGTGGATTGTGGCCTGTGTGTGCAGGCTTGCCCGACAGGGATTGACATTCGAAACGGCCAGCAAATGGAATGTATTGGCTGCGGTCTCTGTATCGATGCCTGTAATGTAATGATGGACAATATGGGTTTGCCGAAAAATCTGATTTCTTACGACAGTTACACCAATATGGTGGCCCGTGAGGAAGGGAAAGGTAAACAAGTTCATCTCGTGCGTCCGCGAACAATTATCTATGCTGTTATTTTGACAGGGGTTATGGCTGTATTGATGCTCAGTCTGTCGATGCGTGATCGTCTGGAAGTCAATATTCTTCGGGATCGTGCGCCTTTGTTTGTGACGCTTTCTGATGGCACGATCCGCAATGGGTATACCTATAAGATTTTGAATATGGAATCGCAGCCAAAGTCTTATGAATTAAGCGTTCAAGGGCTTGAAGGGGTGACCATGACCATGATCGGTCAGGAAGAAAAAGACCAGCCGACCTTGAAATTGGATGTCAAAGCTGACCATATCGGCACTTACCGTATCTTTATGAAAGCTGGTCGTCATACCCTTGCAGGGAAATCTACAAATATTGATTTCGTGCTAAAGGATCTTGAAACTGGTGAAATTCATAGTCAGTCAACCGTATTCCGGGGACCATAATTTATGACTAAACAACGTGCGCCGGGGTGGTGGTACCCTTGGATCTTCGTCGCTTTCTTTCTGGTAATTATCATTGTAAACGGCATTATGATGTTTTTTGCCTATGATAGCTGGACAGGACTGGAAACCAAGGATCACTATGTAAAAGGCCTTGCTTATGACAGCAATGTGTCAGGGGCCAAAGCGCAAGAAGCATTGGGCTGGGATGTGAAATTGGCTGTTACGCCGCTTGAAAGTAATGGGGATCGTCGCAAGATTGCTTATAAAGCGACTTTTCTGAATCATGATGGCAAGCCAGTCGAAGACTTGAAAGCCCATGCCTTTTTTATTCGTCCGACAAGCGAAGGTCTGGATGTAGATCAGTCGACTGATGTCATGGCCCCGGGTGTTGTGGGCGGCGAAATCATGCTGGCCCGACATGGGCAATGGCAGGTTCGCATTCATGCCGTCAGTAAAGGGCGACAATACCAGCTTGTTGAACGGGTTGTCGTAGAATAGTTTTTTTTGGTGGCTCTCTCCTTGTGAAAACAGGGGGAGAGTTCCTATTTTTGGGCAGCGACTTTAGTTATTAAGGCCTGTTTATGACCACAGACTGTCTTCATTGCGGTGATCCGGTTCCTCAACACTCAGAAGGGGGCGCGGATTTTTGCTGTAAGGGGTGCCGAGGCGCCTATGAACTCATTAATGGATTGGGGCTGAAAACCTATTACGAGCGACGGGTTATCGACCCGGATGCCAAAGTTTTACGCCCTGAAGATGATGTAGTGGCGATTGATTATCGCGCCCATATCAATGATGAACATGGTCTGAAGACTCTGTATCTGATGGTTGAGGGTATCCATTGTGCCGCTTGTGTCTGGTTGATCGAAACCGTTCTTGGCAAAGAAAAAGGGATCATTCAGGCACGTGTCAATATGTCGACACGCCGGCTTGTTCTGAAATGGCGCGAAGACACCCTTGATCCCAATGATCTGATTGCCAAGGTTTCGTCTTTGGGCTATCGGCTGGTGCCTTATGATCCTTGCTTGCTCAATTCTGAAAATGAAAAGCAGGAAAAAGAGCTTTTGCGTGCCATGTCGGTCGCGGGGTTTGCTGCGGCAAACGTGATGTTATTCAGCGTTTCCATTTGGGCAGGTTACAGTCAAGGTATGATGGACAGCACGCGTGATTTTATGCACTGGTTGTCCGCGCTTGTTGCCTTGCCTGCGGTTGCTTATGCCGGGCGTCCGTTTTACCGGTCCGCCCTTACGGCCTTAAAAGCACGCCGTTTGAATATGGATGTTCCCATATCTTTGGCGGTGTTATTGGCTGCAGGCATGAGCCTGTTTCAAGTGATCACCGGTGCGGAACATGCTTATTTTGATTCTGCCATCAGTTTGCTGTTTTTCTTATTGATCGGACGTTATCTGGACCGACGTGCGCGTGGTCGTGCGCGTGGTGCAGCGGAACATTTACTGGGCCTGAATGCGGTGGCTGTGACGGTCTTGTCCGAGGACGGAAACAAAACTTTGTTACCGCCTGAACAGGTGAAAGACGGGATGATTGTCCTTTGTGCGGCAGGGGAACGGGTTGCGGTGGACGGTCAGATTATTGACGGTATATCTGATATTGATACCAGTTTGATTTCGGGGGAAAGCGTCCCTGTGATGGTAAAGGTAGAAGATAAAGTTTTTGCCGGGACGGTAAATCTGTCGGCCCCCTTAAAAATCCGTGTATTGGCAACAGGTGAAGGAACCTTGTTGGCTGAAATCGTCCGTTTAATGGAAGAAGCGGAAGCCGGACGGGCAAATTATGTGGCCTTGGCAGATCGTGTCGCGCATTATTATGCGCCTGTTGTGCATTTGTTATCGTTGGGCACCTTTATATATTGGTTTTTCTTTGCCGGTGTTGTTTGGAACGAAGCCTTGTTAAATGCCATCGCGGTATTGATTATTACCTGTCCGTGTGCTTTGGCCTTGGCGGTGCCGGTTGTTCAGGTGATCGCATCTGGCCGTTTGATGCGCCAAGGCATTTTGGTGAAAACCGGTACGGCCTTGGAACGTCTGGCCCATGTTAAAAACATCGTTTTTGATAAAACCGGAACGTTGACGTTAGGACGTGCCGAACTGATCAATAAAGAAAAGGTTGCCCAAACCGATTTGGAATTGGCAGCCGCCCTTGCCGGGGCCAGTAAGCATCCGTTATCACGGGCTTTGTGTCGCGCGGTTCCTCATATTGCGGTTAAATCAAGTGTGGTGGAAGTTCCCGGTCGTGGATTGCAATGGGATAAGGTCCGCCTTGGCAGTCGTCAATGGTGCGGGCGGGCAGAGGCGCCTTTAAGCGATGGGCCGGAACTGTGGCTGGATAAAGGGGATGGTGTACCGGTTTGTTTCCAGTTTGCTGATCACTTACGCTCTGATGCCAAAGAGGTTGTTGCCCGTTTGCAAATGTCATATCAAACACATCTGTTATCGGGTGATCGGGTAGAGCCTGTGCGCAAAGTTGCAGAAGAGTTAAATATTCAGGACTGGAAAGCGCAATGTAGCCCTGCGGATAAATGTGACGTTTTGATGCATATGGAGGCTGCGTTGATGGTGGGGGATGGATTAAACGATGCGCCTGCTTTGGCCGCAGCGCATGTTTCGTTATCACCTTCAACCGCGATTGATGTTTCACAAACCACGGCGGATGCTGTTTTCCAAGGTGATAAATTAAAAGCTGTTCTGGAAGTATTGGGTGTTGCACGCAAGGCGGAACGCCTGATTATACAAAACTTTGGCTTGGCGTTTTTATATAACAGTGTCACCATCCCGTTGGCGATTGCGGGTTATGTAACGCCATTAATTGCGGCGGTTGCCATGTCCACCTCTTCTTTGGTAGTGATAGCCAACGCTCTTCGATTAAGTAAAGGAAAAGTGTCGTGACAAGTCTGTTGTATCTTATTCCGGCGATGCTGTTGCTTGGCGGTCTTGGACTGGCAGGGTTTTTGTGGGCATTGAAATCAGGCCAATATGACGATATGGAAGGCAACGCCAGCCGTATTCTTTATGATGACGATGATAAACCGTTACCGCCTGAAGATAAAATTTAAAGGATGCCGCTATGAGTAAAGCGACCAATACCAAACGTATCACGTTAACCGATTTAGCGGCCCGAAAAGGCGCCGATCCGATTGTATGTCTGACGGCCTACACCACATCTATTTCCCGTCTGATCGATGATCATGTGGACCTGATTTTGGTGGGTGACAGTTTGGGCATGGTGCTTTATGGCATGGACAGTACATTGGGTGTAACGGTTGAGATGATGATCGCCCACGGCAAAGGTGTGATGCGCGGATCTGAAAAGGCCTGTGTCATTGTGGATATGCCGTTTGGATCGTATGAAGAATCACCGCAAATGGCCTTTCGCAATTGTTCGCGTGTTATGGCGGAAACTCGGTGTTCCGGCGTGAAGCTGGAAGGCGGCGTGGAAATGGCAGAAACGATTTCTTTCCTTGTGGCGCGTGGTATTCCGGTTGTGGCCCATATTGGTCTGACACCGCAATCTGTGCATGCTTTTGGCGGTTTTAAATCGCAAGGTTGGTCTGAAGAAGTCGCCGAACGCATTGTTGAAGATGCCAAAGCGGTGGCCAAGGCCGGCGCATCTTGCGTGGTCGTGGAAGGGGTGGTTGAACCCTTAGGCGTGCGTATTACCAATGAAATTGATGTCCCGACAATTGGCATCGGAGCTTCCCCGCAATGCGATGGGCAAATTCTGGTAACCGAAGATTTAATTGGGTTATTTGCTGAATTTAAACCGAAATTTGTTAAACGTTATGCGCAAATGGATGAAATGATCACACAAGCAGTAACGGAATATGGTGCAGAAGTCCGCACGCGCGTTTTCCCAGCCCCGGAACATTGTTTTGGCTATAATAAAGGAAGCATAGGGCATAACAATCCGCCAAAGGCTGAGAAGAAAGAGGGTCAATAAATGCAGATTGTACGCACGATTGCCGATATGCGCGCCATGGCTGCAGACTGGCGTGCAGCGGGCTTAAAGGTCGGTTTGGTCCCGACAATGGGGGCACTGCACGATGGGCATTTGACATTGGTGCGTACTGCCTTGGAAAAATGTGATCGGGTGATTGCCACTATTTTTGTAAACCCCAAACAATTTGGGGCAAACGAAGATTTCGGAACCTATCCCCGAACAGAAGAAGAAGATGCCGCGAAACTGGAAAGTGCAGGCGGTCATCTGTTATTCGCCCCCAATGTGGAAGAAGTGTATGGTAAGGACGGTGGCGTGACAAAAGTGTCGGTTGCTGGTCTGGGCGATATTTTAGAAGGCAAGTTCAGACCCGGTTTTTTTGATGGGGTGGCAACGGTTGTCACTAAACTGTTGTTGCAAGCCTTACCAGATTACGCTTTTTTTGGGGAAAAAGATTATCAGCAGCTTAATGTTATTAAACGGTTTGTTGCGGATTTAAATGTGCCGGTTGTAATCGAAGGGGTGGCAACGGTGCGCGAAGCCGACGGTTTGGCGATGTCATCACGCAATGCTTATTTGCTGGCTGAAGAACGCGATATCGCACCAACGCTGTATCGGACGATTTCAGAAGTTTCAGAACGTTTTAAGGTCGGTGGAAAGGCCGAAGCCCTGTCAAAATGGGCTGCCCAGCAATTATTGGATGCAGGCTTTCAAAAAGTTGACTATGTGGCAATTTGCCACGGTGATGATTTAACCCGTGATGCGATTAAAGGCGAACCGATCCGTGTTTTGGCGGCGGCTTTTCTAGGCAAAGCCAGACTAATAGATAATGTCGACTAACTTTAAACGGCTTATTTAATCTGTGTATAGAGGAAGAAGCTTGTAATCACCAGCATTCCGATAAAGCCGATTAATGCCCATAACATTTTAATGCGCCCTTACGTATATTTCCTTATCTATGACAGGATATGGGATGAGACGTTTTTAATTCAAGATAGATTTTATTTCATAATATTTCTCGTATATGGAGGAAACTAAATTTTAAACTTTGTTTGCTAGTTTCAATACCAACGCTGAGATTAATTTTATTAAGGTAAAGACATGTACGGCACCATTAAATCAGAAGTGATGACATTCTTTCCGTTTAGCAATGATGCGACTTTAATTGTGCTTGGTTTGCTGATTTGGCTTGTGACAGGCTTGATCTTTCGTTTGCCAATGACCCGTTTGGTGTGCATTGCTCCCCTTATTATTTTGGCAGTGGCGATTGAAGTTGCGGATGTGATGTTTCTGGCACAGGCCCCCATCCGTGCCGTAAGTGATTTTGCAATGATGGTGGTTCCTGTTGCTGTTATTGTTTTTTTCCAACATCAAGGCTGGGCACGCGCTTAGGACACAGGCCGTATGGTTGACTATCACGATATAGAAATTCCGGTTGAGGCATTGGAGCTGTGTCTGCGCGGCGGTTTTGTTGAAGAAGATAAAACCTATATTTTGATTGGAAATATCGGGTCGGATATATGGAAAAAATTCGGCTTGGTTTATGATGATTGGGTTGAACCCAATCCACTGGATGAATGGACCAAGCGTCATATTGATCCTATTGCAGCTCAGTTTGGGGCAGAGGCATTATACCCCTTTATCGGACCGCCTTTTATGCCGTTTCAAACATGGGCGATGAAGGCCCAAGCGGTTTTCCCATCTCCGATTGGTCCCCTTATTCATCCTGAATATGGCCTGTGGCATGCCTATCGTGCGGCGTTGGTTTTTGAAGAACCTGTCTTGGGCCTTCCTGTTCGCGAAGCGATCGACTCACCTTGTGTAAAATGTGAATTAAAGCCCTGTTTGGTCAGTTGTCCTGTTGATGCATTTGTTGAAGGAACCTTTAAATTCCAGAAATGTCTGGATTTTTTGAACAAAAAACTAGAAGGATCCTGCATGCATAACGGTTGCTTGGCGCGCCGGGCTTGTCCTGTTGGGGCAGATTATAGATATCACCGCGAACATGCACAGTTTCATATGGATAAATTTTTAGGGATAGATTTGGGCTGAGCAGGAGGCGGTTATGCCCTTAAGTTTAAGCCATTTTCCGCATCCCGCCCGGCGATAAGGGCAGCGGTAAATTTACTTTGATTAGCATAAAGTTGTGCAACAGCGCCAAAAGGTGAGGTCCCGGTCCCATAATTGTCCTGCATCGCGTTAATGATCGGCAGGGAAGATCCAAACGGGTTTTCTAGTGGTCTGTAACTGATGGGTAGCGGGCGATCCGGATAATATTGACCATCAATTATTTCCGCCTGAAACCCGACAGGCACATGCCCGGTTCCGACGGTTGAGCGCAAAGGCGTTGCCCCGCCAACGAAGGCCCCATACTGACTTAATTGCAATGTGGCATCAATATAGCTCATAATGAGGGGTATTATAGCAAAAGAAACCGTGATTTGCTATGGACTCTCACGCGTAATAGAACATATATACTCACACTATGTCAGGATTACCCTTTATCAAGATGCATGGGCTCGGCAATGATTTTGTCGTGCTGGATGCACGTACAACCCCGATTGATTTATCTGTAAGTCAGGTGCAGGCGATGGCCGACCGACGCACAGGGGCGGGGTGTGACCAGTTTATCGTGATGGAAACGGCGCAACATAAGGATGCCGACGTTTTTATGCGTATTCGTAATGCCGATGGCAACGAGGTCGAGGCCTGCGGTAATGCCACGCGATGTATTGCGCGTATCATCATGGATGAAACGGGTAAATCCGATGTGGTTGTCCAAACGGTTGTCGGCTTGTTGCGCGCAAGTGCCGGTGAAAAGGGCAACGTGTGTGTCAATATGGGACCGGCCCGTTTGAACTGGGATGAAATCCCGACAGCAGAGGCATGTGATACCCTGAACATGCCGGTAACCGTTGGTCCGTTGGAAGGTCCGGTTGGGGTCAATGTCGGCAATCCCCATGCGGTTTATTTTGTCGATGATTGCGAAACGGTTGATTTGATGGCGGCAGGCCCGCATGTGGAAACGCATCCTTTCTTCCCTGAACGCATTAATGTGGAAGTGGTTAGTAAACTGGATGGGAACCGTCTGCGTATGCGGGTGTGGGAACGCGGTGTCGGTATTACACAGGCTTGTGGGACCGGGGCATGTGCCACGTTGGTCGCAGCGGTCCGCCGTGGTATGATCGAAGGGCGCAAAGCCGAAGTGATTTTAGACGGTGGTCCGTTGACGATTGAATGGCTTGAAAACGGTGAAATTTTGATGACAGGACCGGCGAGCCGTGCCTTTAGCGGATCGTTTGATCTGGCTGTTTATCCGGGGCACGCGTGATCTGATGAGCGAGGCAAAGGTCGTCACACTGGGATGTCGGCTCAATACATATGAGTCTGAAGTGATGCGAAAAAACGCACGCGAAGCAGGCCTTGAAAATGCGATTATTATTAATACTTGCGCGGTGACAGGCGAGGCGGTGCGACAGGCACGCCAAACCATCCGTAAGATGCGCAAATCCGACCCCAATGCGAAAATTATCGTGACAGGCTGCGCTGCCCAAATCGATCCTGAAGCCTTTGCAGAAATGGAAGAAGTCGATCGTGTAATCGGCAATAAGGAAAAGCTGGAAGTCGAAAGCTTTTTACCCGAACGTACCGAACTGATCGAAGTCACCGACATTATGCAAGTGCGCGAAACAGCCAATCATTTAATTGATGGGTTTGATGGTCATACCCGCGCCTTTATCGAGGTTCAGCAAGGCTGTGATCATCGTTGTACGTTCTGCATTATTCCTTTTGGGCGCGGGCCAAACCGTTCGGTTTCCATTGGGGAAATTGTCGACCGGGTGAAAAATCTGGTGGAACGGGGCTACAAAGAGGTGGTCTTGACGGGCGTGGATGTTACCTCTTATGGGCCTGATCTACCGGGTAAGCCGACCTTTGGGCAGATGGTGCGCCGTGTGCTTAGCAATGTGCCTGAATTGCCGCGTTTGCGTCTGAGCTCCCTTGATCCGGCGGCGATTGATGCGGACCTATTAGAAGTGATCGCACGCGAGTCACGTTTGATGCCGCATTTTCATCTCAGCCTGCAATCGGGTGAGGATATGATCCTCAAACGCATGAAACGCCGCCATACCATTGCGGATGCTATTTCCTTGTGTGATAAAATCCGCATGTTGCGCCCCGATGCGGTGTTTGGGGCCGATCTTATTGCGGGCTTTCCCACCGAAACGGACGAGATGTTTGCGACAACGCTGGAAACGCTGGATCGCTGCGGCATTACTTTTGCCCATGTCTTTCCTTTCAGCCCGCGCGAAGGGACGCCTGCGGCCCGTATGCCACAGGTGCCCGGTGCCATCCGCAAACAACGTGCCGCCAGAATTCGTGCTCTTGGCGATGCGGCGTTGGATGATTTTATGGCATCGCGTCTTAATAAAACGGTTTCGGTGCTGGTTGAAAAAAATAATGCCGGACATTGCGAACATTATTGCCCCGTGCAGTTGACAAGTGCCGCCGAAGCAGGCCAAATCGTCAGCGCAAAAATCACGGGAATTCAGGACGGAAGTCTTATCGGGGAAATCATATCACATGACTGAAAAAAAAGGCTGGTTATCCCGTCTTAAAGCGGGCTTGAGCAAATCTTCCAATAAATTGACAAGCGGGATTGGTGATATTTTCACCAAACGCAAGCTGGATGACGAGGCACTGGAAGAACTGGAAGACCTGCTCATTACCTCTGACATGGGGATTTCGACCGCCGCTAAAATCGTTCAGGGCATTGCGAAAAGCCGTTTTGGCAAAGATATCTCCAGCGAAGAATTAAAGGCTGCTTTGGCAGATGAGATCGTCCCTATTCTCGAACCCGTCACAAAGCCGCTGGATGTGCAAACCGGGCGTAAGCCCCATGTGGTTTTGGTCTGTGGGGTGAATGGTTCGGGCAAAACCACCACCATCGGCAAACTTGCTAAAATCTATAGCGACCAAGGGCTGAAAGTCATGCTGGCAGCGGGCGATACCTTCCGCGCAGCTGCCGTTGAACAGCTGAAAGTCTGGGGGGAGCGCACAAACGTGCCCGTTATTGCCAAGGAAACGGGTGCCGATGCCGCCGCCCTTGCCTATGATGCGGTGGCACAGGCACAGGCGGATGGCTGCGATGTCCTGTTAATCGATACCGCAGGACGCCTGCAAAACAAGGCACATTTGATGGATGAACTGGAAAAGGTTGTGCGCGTTATCAAAAAGGTCGATGAAACCGCTCCGCATGATACGGTCTTGGTCTTGGACTCCACAGTCGGCCAAAACGCTCATTCTCAAGTAGAAACCTTTGATAAAATCGTCAATGTCACCGGCCTGATCGTGACCAAACTGGACGGCACCGCCAAAGGCGGCGTGACGGTGTCTTTGGCAGAACGTTTCGGCAAACCCGTCCATGCCATCGGTGTGGGCGAGGCCGCCGAAGACCTGCGCCCCTTCGAAGCCCGCGCGTTTGCCAATGCACTTGTGGGACTGGACGATTAATTCCGGATCATATCGATATGGGGGATGTTGTCTTCCAGATAGGTTTCGGAGCATGTTTGGAAACCATGTTTTAGGTAAAATCCTTCAAGGTGCTGTTGGGCCTGTATGAAGATTTTGTGCTTGGGCCATAGGATCTGGCATTGGTTCAAAGCTGTTTTCATAAGTCTGTGCCCTAACCCATCTTTGCGATAATCTGCATGGGTGATAACCCGACCAATACTGGGGTAATCATATTTTACACCGGCGGGTAACAAGCGGGCATAGGCGATAATTTTACCATCCTGATATCCGATGATATGTTGCACGCCGTTTTGTGTGTCGTACCCATCAAGGTCCGGATAAGGACAATTTTGCTCGACGATGAAAACGTTGACCCGCAGTTGCATGATTTCATAAAGCTGGTCCGTATTTAAATCGCCAAAAGCGAGACAAAACCAGTTGATTGTCATGGGAGCCCCCTTTCTTCAAAAAGAAAACCCCGCGCGGATCTGAACCGGCGGGGTTTTGCTTGATTGGTTTGACTTAGCGGGTCGGGACCGGTTCGTCACCGCTGTAGTCGTAGAAACCGCGACCGGTCTTGCGACCAAGCCAACCGGCTTCCACATATTTCACGAGAAGCGGGCAAGGGCGATATTTGGTATCGGCCAAGCCTTCGTGAAGGACGTTCATAATTGCCAGACAGGTGTCCAGACCAATGAAATCCGCCAGTTGCAGCGGGCCCATCGGATGGTTTGCACCCAGGCGCATGGCTGTGTCGATGGAGTCAACAGAACCGACACCTTCATAAAGGGTGTAAACCGCTTCGTTGATCATCGGTAACAGGATACGATTAACGATGAAGGCCGGGAAGTCTTCTGCAGAAACAGAAGTCTTTTCCATCTTCGTCGTCATTTCCTTGATGGTATTGTAAGTTTCTTCATCAGTAGCAATGCCACGGATCAATTCCACCAGTTTCATCACAGGCACCGGGTTCATGAAGTGCATACCGATGAAACGTGCCGGACGGTCTGTGGAGGCCGCCAGACGTGTGATGGAAATAGAAGAAGTGTTAGAAGCCAGCAAGCAATCTGGTCCGACAACGTCGCAGACCTGCTTGAAGATCATCTTTTTGATTTCTTCGTTTTCTGTTGCAGCTTCAATGACCAAATCGGCAGAAGCCAGAGCAGACATCGTGGTAGAAGTTTCGATCAAGGCCATAGCCGTGTCGCGATCTTCAGCGGAAATCTTTTCTTTCTTTACCTGACGATCAAGGTTTTTCTTGATAGTGGCAACCGCATTTTCCAATGCATCAGCACTGACATCGATCAGTTTTACAGTGAAGCCGGAAACGGCAGCGACATGCGCGATCCCGTTACCCATTTGTCCGGCGCCAATAACGCCGATCGTTTTGATTTCTACAGACATGGTCCCTCTTTTGCTGTCTGTTAAAGATAAGGCGGTTAGGCAAAGAGCCGGGGGTTAACCCAGCTCTTTTTCCAGTTCCGGTACCGCATCAAAGAGGTCCGCAACCAAACCATAGTCAGCCACGCTAAAGATGGGGGCTTCTTCGTCTTTGTTGATCGCAACGATCACTTTGGAATCTTTCATCCCGGCCAAGTGCTGAATGGCACCTGAAATACCGACGGCGATGTAAAGGTCCGGGGCAACGATTTTACCGGTCTGACCGACCTGCATATCGTTGGGGACAAAGCCTGCATCAACAGCAGCGCGTGAGGCCCCAATGGCCGCGCCCAGCTTGTCAGCAACTTTTTCCAGCAGGGCGAAGTTTTCACCGCTTGCCATACCGCGACCACCAGAGATGATGATTTTGGCAGAAGTCAACTCGGGACGCTCAGACACAGACAATTCTTCGCCTACGAAAGAAGATTTGCCACTGTCGCCTTGGGCTGCAATCGCTTCAATTGTGGCAGAACCACCTTCAGCTGCCGCAGCATCAAAGCCGGTCGTACGTACGGTGATGACTTTCTTCTCGTCAGAGGATTGTACAGTCGCCATCGCATTGCCCGCATAGATCGGGCGTACGAATGTATCAGCGCTTTCTACTTTGACAATGTCGGAGATTTGCGCAACATCCAGCAGAGCCGCTACACGTGGCATGAAGTTTTTGCCGTTGGTGGTTGCAGGTGCCAGAATGTGGCTGTAATCACCGGCTAAAGACACAACCAAGGTGCCCATGTTTTCCGCGAGTTCGTGATCATAAGCCGCATCATCGGCCAGCAGCACTTTAGACACACCGTCGATTTTCGCAGCCGCATCGCCTGCAGCCTGACAGCCGTTTCCGGCAACCAGAACCGTAATGTCACCCAAGGATTTAGCAGCTGTAACGGCGCTCAATGTCGCGTCTTTGATGGACGCATTATCGTGTTCAGCAATAACTAGTACAGACATCTTAGATCACCTTCGCTTCGTTTTTCAGTTTATCCACCAGTTGCGCAACGCTGTCGACCTTAATCCCGGCAGAGCGTGCAGCAGGTTCTTCAACCTTGAGAACTTTGAGGCGAGGCGTTACATCGACACCGAAGTCAGCCGGGCTGACCGTATCCAGCGGCTTTTTCTTGGCTTTCATGATGTTCGGCAGCGCGGCATAGCGTGGTTCGTTCAAGCGCAGATCGGATGTCACAATTGCCGGCAAAGACAATTTTACCGTTTGCAAACCACCGTCCACTTCGCGGGTCACGTTGACAGAGCCATCGCCCAATTCAACCTTAGAAGCAAAGGTACCTTGCGGCCAGCCCAACAGAGCCGCCAACATTTGACCGGTTTGACCGTTATCATCATCAATGGCCTGTTTGCCCAGAATAATCATGTCCGGGTTTTCTTTTTCAACAATACCTTTGAGGATTTTGGCAACGGCGAGGGGTTGCAAATCTTCGTCTGTTTCGACCAGAATGCCGCGGTCCCCGCCCATCGCCAATGCGGTACGGATGGTTTCCTGACATTTCTTTTCGCCCATGGAAACAACAACGACTTCGTCAGCCTTGCCTGCTTCTTTCAGACGGATTGCTTCTTCAACCGCGATTTCGTCAAACGGATTCATCGACATTTTGACGTTCGCTGTTTCTACTCCCGTGTTGTCCGATTTGACACGGATTTTCACGTTGTAATCAATTACGCGCTTTACTGCGACGAGGACTTTCATGGAATTCCTTTCTCAGAAGTCGTTTCGTTAACGCCTGAGGCTTTGTTTTTAAGCGTGGGAGCCTACCCTTGCTTATCACGTTTTTCGCATTGCACAATACGGGTTGCTGAAATGAATGTCAACTCATGCAACTGCTGGACAATGCCTTACCTCAGGCAGTGAATCTCCCCAGATTTAACGATGGGCACCCGGTTTCCACAAAACGTCAGATTTCCCCTTTTCATTGAGGAAACGAGCCATGACGAATGCGTGGTCGGATAGTCGGTTAAGATATTGTACACAAAGGGAATTAATGGTGTCACGTGTGGAAAGCTCTGTGCAGAGGCGTTCTGCACGGCGGCATATGGTGCGGCACAAATGCAAATGGGCGGATGCGGCACTGCCACCGGGTAATACAAATGACGTGAGCGGATCGAGTTGATCGTTCATGTCATCAATTTCCGATTCGAGACGTTTGATCTGTTCTTCAACGATACGTAAAGCACCTTCGCTTTTACGCCCGTCTTCAGGGGTACAGAGATCAGCACCCAAATCAAACAGGTCATTTTGAATACGTTCCAACATTTTGTCGCATTCACCATTTGTGTGTAATCGGGCCAGGCCGAATGTGGCATTGGTTTCATCAACGCAACCGTATGCTTCGACACGCAGGTCGTGTTTGGCAATGCGGGTACCGTCGCCGAGTGAGGTTTCACCCTTGTCACCGCCGCGAGTATAGATTTTGGTTAATGTTACCATTGATTAATCCAGCCTTTATCTTGGTAAATGTGCAAAAAAGTGCAGTGCAGACTTTTGAAGTTTTTGGGCTGCGGGTCAAGACTAAAGAGGTAAAAAAATGTTAAGGAGGCGAACAAAAAGGCATTTGAATTGTAAATGCACTATGAATTAGAGCTAAGATTGTTGTTTCGTGCCATATTGATCAGGCGATAGGTTCCCTTACCTGCTTGTTTGGCCTGATACATTGCGGTGTCGGCACACATGACGAGATCATGGATATCGTTTTCATGTCCAAAGAAACGCACGACGCCGATGGAAAGACCGATTTTGGCGATTTTTCCCTCTTTCTTATAAGGCGTGGAAATGGCCTGCTGCATCTTTTCAATAACAGCTTCGATGGCGCGGATATCTTCGATCCCGTGGGCAATAACGGCGAATTCATCCCCGCCCAGACGGGCACCGATATCGGTTTCGCGCAGGACATGGCGCAAGCGTAAACCGACCTGATCCAGAACCCAGTCCCCGAAATTATGACCGTAGGCATCGTTCACTGCCTTGAAACCGTCCAGATCAAAATAGAACAGGACGCCGGGACGATCGGTTCGCGCTGCCAGTGCAATCGCGTTATGAAGATGTTCTTCAAATAAACGTCGATTTGCCAATCCGGTCAGGGCGTCGTGATGGGCAAGATGGGCAAGGGCTTCTTTGGTGTGTTTATGTTCGGTAATGTCGAATGCCCACCAAAGAATGGCTTCATGTCCACCGTATTCGATGAGGCGTGTTGTAATTTGTGCCCAGAATGGATTACCGTTCGTGCGTTGGCATTCTGTTTCCACATTATCCAAATGTTTGCCTCTGCGTGTATCTACCCAATGGCGGCGATGCATGCGGGGTTCTTTATAGAACTTGCGGGTATCGAAACCAATGATGTCGTCGCGCGGAATTTCATACATTTGCGCCAAGCGTTTGTTGGCGAATAAAAGCTTGAAGGTTTTTACGTGGCTGATGCCGATGGCGATGGGACTTGTTCCCAGAATACGGCGCAGACGTTCTTCGGAAATTCGTAAGGCTTCTTCGGCTTGTCGGTGTTCGGATATATCGAGCATCAGACCATTCCAAACCGTATCACCGTTTACCCCTAAATGGGTACGACCACTGGCACGAACCCATTTGACGGTTTGTTCGTTGCGGTGCCGGATTCTGACATCGGTTGTCCAGAGGTCGCATTCTCGACCGGCACGTTCCAGTGTTTCGCGAAAACGTCCACGGTCCTGACGAATAACGATCCGTTCAAATAAGCTTGGATCATTTTGCATGTCGGCTGGGCTCCAACCGGTGAGGTCGGAAACGCCCTGACTGATATAACTGAAAGATAACTGACCGACTTCTGTGCGTCGTATTTGATAGACAATGCCCGGAATGTTGGCCCCGACATCACTGAAACGACGTTGCGTTTCTTTTAATGACCATGCGATTTCAGTTTGAGTAAAGGCATTGCCAAGTAAATTTCCAACGACTTTCAGGGTGTCCACATCCTGATGGGACCAGCAACGTGAATTTTCAAATGTGTGTATACCGATAAACCAAACGGCATCATCGGCTTGCAGAACGGGGACGAGGATGCAGGCTTTGGTGCCACTGGTGCGAAGGACCGCGCATTCTTCCTGTACATCGGGAGTTAGATCACCGAGACGATCGATTTTGACGACATCTCCACTGCGCAATTGATCAAGAACCCAATGGCACATTTTATTGCGCTGGGGCGTTTCGGGTAAATCTGGAATATGGGGATTGCGCCATATATAACGGAAATCCATGTTGCGATTCTGGACATCAACACGCGCGGCATAGCTGGCATCCACATCGAAATAGAGGCCGGCTTCGTGCACCGCATTCAGGGCGGCTTCGTCCGGAGAAAGTTCAATGAATTTTTTGGCAATGGTGCTGTAAAGCCGTTCGCGTTCTTCGGAAAGGCTGATACCGGCACGACGACCGACCATAAGCATGCAGGCGGTTAAACCACCGGTATGTTCTGAAGGGAGATCGGTGATGCTGACGCGAAACGTTTTTGTAACTTCTTTACCATCAGTAATGGAGAGAAGTGCCTGCTGATTTTGGTCTATTTCACCAAGTTTAAAATGGCAGGCGCAACAGTTATTTTTATCACGAACGTTGCAGTTTACGGCCATATGGAAGGCGTTGTTTGCATAAAGCAGTTTAAAACCGTCGCTACAATCCGTTGTTTTTTGAATGACAAGATATATGTCCGGACTGTAGCGCGCGGCCTGCCCAACCAAGCCTTCGAAATTCATTTCATTCCCAACTAGAAAGCGCTTTTACATAATTTCTGCGCGAGAATAACACCGTTTACGTGTTCATAAAAGAGTCATTTTAATTTGTATTACCAATTTAAGTTACTGCGTCTATTGAGGAGGCATAAAAAAAACCCTTCCTCGTTGGTTGAGGAAGGGCTCAAGTCGGCTTCGCTGTCTGCCTTTTCCTTTGGGGATTCCAATGGAAGGCGCGCCTAAAAGATAAGTGGATGGCAGGGTCCATGTTAGGGCTTATCGCACGCCAGTTCACGTTCAGCTTTTATTCCAAAAGGAGAGGGAAGGATAAAAGCTGCGCATGAAATCTGACGCAAACCTCTCGGATACAGTAAGAGGTTTGCGCCGTTTTTGGGTTTAGCGACGGGTCAAAAGACCGCGTGCGATAACGCCTGCCTGAATTTCAGCTGCCCCTTCAAAGACATTGAGGATGCGGGAGTCACACAGAACGCGAGAGATGGGATACTCGGTCGCATAACCGTTACCACCATGGATTTGCAGGGCGTTGTCGGCGTTGGTCCACGCTACACGGGCTGCCAGCAATTTGGCCATACCGGCTTCGATATCGCAACGCACATCGTGATCTTTCTCCCAACCGGAGAAATAGGTCAGCTGTTTTGCGATCATGGTTTCCACAACCATCCAGGCGATTTTTGAATGAACGCGCGGGAATTCGAAGATCTGCTTGCCAAACTGAACGCGTTCCGTTGCATAACGCAGGCCGAATTCCAAAGCCGATGTTGCCACACCGGAAGCCCGTGCGGCTGTTTGAATACGTGCGGATTCAAACGTTTCCATCAGTTGTTTGAAGCCTTGCCCTTCTTCACCGCCGAGCAATTGACTTTGAGGAACTTCAAAACCGTCAAAAGCCAGTTCGTATTCTTTCATACCGCGATAGCCGAGAACGTGGATTTCGCCACCGCTCATGCCCTCAGCGGGGAAAGCATCATCATCGGTGCCACGGGGTTTTTCAGCCAACAACATGGACAGGCCTTTGTAGCCTTTCTCGTCCGGGTTGGTGCGACATAGAAGTGTCATTAAATCAGAACGTGACGCGTGGGTGATCCATGTCTTGTTGCCTGTGACTTTATAAACATCACCTTCCAGAACGGCACGTGTTTTTAATGAACCAAGGTCGGAACCTGTATTGGGTTCCGTGAAAACGGCGGTCGGCAGAATTTCGCCGCTGGCAATTTTGGGAAGGTATTTTTCTTTTTGTTCTTCGGTGCCGCCCAGACGGATCAATTCCCCGGCGATTTCGTTACGGGTACCGAGGGAACCCACACCGATGTAACCGCGTGACAATTCTTCGGTAACAACGCACATGGCGGTTTTACCCATTCCAAGCCCGCCGTATTCTTCAGGGATGGTCAGTCCGAAGACACCCATTTCGGCAACCTGTTCGATGATTTCCAGCGGAATGAGTTCATCGTTATCGTGCCATTTCGGCGCTTGGTCGATAACTTGTTCGTTGACGAAACGGCGGAACTGATCGCGGATCATTTCCAGTTCTTCATCCAGACCTGTTTGACCAAAGGATCCGGTATCCAGACCATCTTTTGCATATTCAGCAATTTTACGACGTACCGCAGGCGTGTTGGCTTTGTATTTAAAAGTCGTAACATCCTTGGTCATATATTCGTGGCATTCTTTGGCGGTAAGGCCAAGATCATGCGGGCGGATGACTTCGACTTGTGAAATTGCGATGCCGTGGGTCAATTGTGTACAATATTCACCAAAAGCACATTGCAGAATCAATTGTTCAAATTCGCTGAAATGACCTTCTTCTTCCAGCTTTACGCCCCATTTATGCATTTGGCGCAAAGCTTCAACATAAGTTGCCATCCAGGACAGGCCATGAGCGGCGGTTTGTTCGAGTTCCAGTTTCTGGGAGTCGACGCGACCGTCTGTCATAACTTTTTCAGAAACAGCGTCTTTGGCTTGTTCCAGCAATTTATCGGCGGCTTCGACTGCACGCGCACAGGAGCCGAGAAGGTCGGAGAGGATAAGATCGCTCATGGATCGGTCCTTTCAAAAGAAATAGAAATGAAAACATTTTCCCTATTAAAGATAGGGATTTATAAAGGAGAAAAGGCCCCGAACCGGGTTCGGGGCGCACCTCGTAAATCGAAATTAATCGAGGTTTTCTTCCAATGTTTTCAGGCCGGTTGTTTTGGCGTTTACCAAAACAGCCATGTTGCCCGGCAAGTGCTGGTTGGCCAGCATTTTCATGTGTGCTTCGGGGATTTCATCCCATGCAAACACTTCGGACATACAAGGATCAATACGGCGCTCTACGACCAATTTGTTGGCTTGTGAGGCTTGTTTCAGGTTTGCAAAGTGAGAACCTTGAATACGTTTTTGGCGCATCCAGACGAAACGGGCATCCATCGTCAGGTTGAAGCCTGTTGTACCGGCGCAGAAGACAACCATGCCACCGCGCTTAACTACGTTACAGGAAACAGGGAAGGTTGCTTCGCCCGGGTGTTCAAATACGAAATCCACATCGTTGCCTTTACCGGTGATTTCCCAGATGGCTTTACCGAATTTGCGGGTTTCTTTCATGTAATCGTTGAAGCCTTCGCCGTTTACAGTCGGCAATTGGCCCCAACAGTTGAAATCTTTACGGTTCAGGACGCCTTTTGCACCCAGACCCATAACGAAATCACGTTTGGATTCGTCAGAGATAACGCCGATTGCGTTGGCACCGGCAACGGCGCAAAGCTGAATGGCGAAGGAACCGAGACCACCGGAAGCCCCCCAAACCAGAACGTTATGGCCAGGACGCAGAATGTGCGGGCGGTGACCAAACAGCATACGATAAGCTGTTGCCAGCGTGAGCGTGTAACAAGCGGATTCTTCCCAAGACAGGTGCTTGGGTCGTTCCATCAATTGTTGTGCTTGAACGCGGCAGAATTGCGCGAACGATCCGTCCGGTGTTTCATAACCCCAAATACGTTGAGAAGGGGAGAACATCGGGTCGCCACCATTACATTCTTCATCGTCGCCGTCATCCTGGTTACAATGAACAACAACTTCGTCGCCGATATGCCAGCGTTTCACTTTATCACCGACGGCCCAAACGATACCGGACGCATCAGAACCCGCGATATGGTAATCTTCGCCGTGAACGTCAAATACTGATATTGGTTTACCAAGGGCAGCCCAGACGCCGTTGTAGTTTACGCCAGCAGCCATGACGTAAACGAGAACTTCGTGACTATCAAGTTTCGGTGTTTCGACGACTTCCAACTGCATGGCTGTGTCGGGGTTGCCGTGGCGTTCGCGGCGGATAGCCCAAGCGTACATTTTTTCAGGGACATGACCGAGCGGCGGCACTTCGCCGATTTCATAAAGGTCTTTCTTTTCCTGGTTCGCTGTGACTTCGGCGAGGTAACTCATATCGGGATACTCCCATCGTTTTTTCAAAGACGTTTCATAAATCTGACCGCGTTGTTTTTTGTGCGGCGTTTAACATTACTATCTGGTTTACACCATTTTTACTGCCGAACAAGCTTTTTTTGCATTGCGACACAAAAAAGTGGTTGCACTTGCAACTATATTGTAAAAAATCTTAGTTTATAACGCATTTCTAGCTTTTTTTGCGATGCAGTAAGTGATAGATTGCAAGCCAATGAGGATTCTACCGGGCAATAATCAAATCAAAATGCTGTCGCCCACGGATATTTTATTACGCTTAGGAGCGCCCAAGAAATGACTGAAAAACAAACGGTTCAAAAGGATCGCCCGTGGCTGTTTCGGACCTATTCCGGTCACAGTTCAGCTGTGGAAACCAATAAACTTTTCCGCACGAACTTAGGTCGCGGTCAGACGGGTTTGTCTGTTGCTTTCGATTTGCCAACGCAAACGGGGTACGATTCTGACCATGTTCTGTCACGTGGCGAGGTTGGTAAAGTCGGGGTGCCGATTTCTCATTTGGGCGATATGGAAACCTTATTTAAGGATATTCCGCTTGAAAAAATGAATACGTCCATGACGATCAATGCTCCGGCCGCGTGGCAGTTGGCGCTTTATATTGCAGCCGCTGAACGTCAGGGGGCAAAACGTTCCGATCTGGCGGGCACGACACAGAATGATATTATTAAAGAATACCTGTCTCGTGGAACTTACATTTTCCCACCGGAACCGAGTTTGAAACTGATTACGGATATCGCGGCCTTCACCTATCGTGAAATCCCGAAATGGAATCCGATGAACGTTTGTTCCTATCACTTGCAGGAAGCTGGCGCGACACCCGAACAAGAACTGGCCTTTGCCTTGGCAACCGGGATTGCGGTCTTGGATTCTGTTAAGGCCTCCGGTCAGGTGCCGGATGAAGATTTCCCCAAAGTTGTTGGTCGTATTTCGTTCTTTGTGAACGCGGGTATCCGTTTTGTCACCGAAATTTGTAAAATGCGTGCCTTCACGGAATTGTGGGATGAAATCTGTCGGGAACGCTACGGTGTGGAAGAAGAAAAATATCGCCGTTTCCGCTATGGTGTTCAGGTGAATTCCTTGGGTCTGACCGAACAGCAGCCGGAAAACAACGTATATCGTATTTTGCTGGAAATGCTGGCGGTGACTTTGTCCAAAAACGCGCGTGCGCGTGCCGTGCAGCTTCCGGCCTGGAACGAGGCGCTGGGTCTGCCGCGTCCGTGGGATCAGCAATGGTCTTTGCGTTTGCAACAGATTATGGCTTATGAAACCGACCTTCTGGAATATGGTGATCTGTTTGATGGATCGGCTGAAGTCACCCGCAAGGTTGAAGAATTAAAAGCCGGTGCCCGTGATGAATTGGCGCGAATCGATGAAATGGGTGGATCTATCCCGGCAGTTGAAACGGGCTATATGAAGCAAAAACTGGTCGAATCCAATGCAACCCGTTTGGCAGCAATTGAAGCTGGGGAACAAATTGTTGTTGGCGTAAACAAATTTGCTGAAGGGGAAGATAGTCCGTTAACTGCAGGCGATGGGTCTATTTTGACGGTTGATCCGGCGGCAGAAGCAGAACAGATCGAACGTTTGAAAGCGTGGCGTGAACAACGCGATAATGCCAAGGTTGATGCAGCGCTGGAAGAATTGAAATCCGCAGCCCGTGAAGGTCGCAATATTATGGAACCCAGTATTGCGGCGGCCCATGCCGGTGTGACTACCGGGGAATGGGGCACTGCCTTGCGTGAAGTTTTTGGTGAATATCGTGCCCCGACCGGTGTTGGCGGCGCATCCAGTGCCGCACATGGTGACCAACTGGCGGATGTGCGCACCCGTGTGGACGCGATTTCCAGTAAAATGGGCCGTCGTGTGAAAATGCTGGTGGGGAAACCGGGACTGGATGGTCATTCCAACGGGGCAGAACAAATTGCCGTTCGTGCGCGCGATGCCGGTATGGAAGTGGTTTATGAAGGGATTCGATTGACCCCGGCACAAATCGTAAATGCAGCCTTGGAAGAAGGGGTGCATGTCATTGGTTTGTCCATTCTGTCCGGTTCTCATATTCCTTTGGTGACGGAAGTTTTAGAACGCATGAAAGAGGCCGATATCAACGATATTCCGTTGGTTGTCGGCGGGATCATTCCACCGGAAGACGAGGCAGTCTTGTTGAAGGCCGGTGTATCACGCATCTATACGCCCAAGGATTATGAAATCAATATGATCATGGCTGATATTGTCGGTTTGATTGAACAGAACGAAGCCGCTTAAAAAGGCGTCAATTTTAAGAAAAGCCCTTTTCTGCGGAATGCGGGAAGGGCTTTTTTTGTTGGAATGCTACACGGTTTTGGCTTTATAGCTGCACAAATCATAGACTTTGCATTGCCCACATTCAGGTTTGCGGGCTTTGCAGATATAACGACCATGTAAAATCAACCAATGATGGGCGTGCAGCATATAGGTTTTGGGCACGGCCTTGATTAATTTTTTCTCGACTTCTAAGGGGGTTTTGCCCTTGGCCAGTCCGGTACGATTACCAACGCGGAAAATATGGGTGTCAACTGCGATGGTTGGGACAGCCCATGCGATATTGCGTACGACATTGGCGGTTTTGCGACCAACACCGGGGAGTTTTTCAAGGGCAGCTTGGTCGTTGGGGACAATACCGTCATGATGGTCCACCAGCATTTGTGCCGCTTTCATGACATTTTTGGCTTTGGAATTATATAATCCAATGGTTTTGATATGTTCTTTCAAGCCCGCTTCGCCCAAATCCAACATTTCTTGAGGGGTTGAGACAATTTGGAAGAGCTTTTGCGTGGCTTTATTGACACCGATATCAGTAGCCTGTGCCGACAGGGCAACGGCCACCAATAAAGTATAGGGGTTGGTGTAGTTCAGCTCGCCTTTGGGTTCCGGGTTATCTTCCCAAAGGCGACGGAAAAATTCTTCACGGTTGGCCTTGTTCATGGGTTAATCTTTCAGGCCCAGAACATCTTGCATATCATAAAGTCCTGCATCTGCGGATTTGGTCCATAGGGCACCGGTGACAGCACCGCGTGCGAAAATTACCCGGCTGGAAGCCTTGTGAGTGATTTCGAAACGTTCGCCTTCAATGGCAAACATGACTGTGTGATCGCCAACCACATCACCACCGCGCAATGTAGCAAATCCGATGTCGCCTTTTTTACGTTCTCCGGTAAAGCCATCCCGGACTTTATCGGCAACAGCATCCAGATCGACACCGCGCCCTTTTGCAGCGGCCCGGCCCAGTCCAAGGGCAGTGCCGCTGGGGGCATCGACTTTATGTTTGTGGTGCATTTCGACGATTTCGATATCCCAATCGTCACTTAACATGGAGGCAACTTTTTCTGTAATGGCAAAAGCCAGATTGACACCAAGGCTCATATTCGGGGCCTGAATAATGGTTGTGGATTTTGCAGCTTCAGCAATGATGGCTTGATCATCTGCACTTAATCCCGTTGTGCCGATAACAAGCCCGGTGCCATGTTTTGCCGCCAGCTTGGCATGTTCAATCGTGGCAGCTGGTGCGGTAAAATCAATCACGGCATCGGCAGCAGCAAACAGTTCGTCCGCGTTGGCTGTAATGACGGCACCGCTGGGCACTTCACCGGCAACAACCGCTGGATCCTGCCCGATAAAGGGGGAGTTTTCGCGCTCAGTTCCACCGGCAAGTTCTGCGCCTTCTGTATTGACAACAGCCTGAACCAACATACGCCCCATGCGGCCTGTACAGCCGACAATACCGATTTTCATTTTTAACGCTCCGCGAGGTAAGAATATCTATGAATTTGACGGAGAAACTATCACAGCTTTTTGGGAAATGGAAAAAAAAGAGTTCTACGGCGTGTTGGCCTTGTTTAAATAGCGCAAGAGATGTGTGTCTTCGCTAATCAGGTGTCGCAGCAGCCAGTATTTTAAATAACGCAAGACTTCATCGAAGTTCGTCCCTTCCGGATCGCTGAGAATTTCGGCTTTGCGTTTGGACAGATCAGCAATAAGCCATTTGTGTTTGTCCCGGTGGGTTTCATAACGCGGATAAGCCATATTACGCATGACGTTTTCTTCGTGATCGAAGTGTTTTAGCGTTTCGGCACCAATAAGATCGAAAGTTTCCCCAAGATCAAGCGAAAGAGGATCATTCAAATATGTTTCGGTCGCTTTGTTTAACAGCTCAATCAGGTCGCGATGTTCGTTATCAACAGAGACGATATCTGTAGAGAAGCTTTTTTTCCAATTGACCTTGCGTGGACGGTGGCTGAGTTTCAGGTCTTCAATTTGATTGTTTGACCATTTGACGGGTCCAACGTTTTTTTCATTCTCAATACAAAAGGAAATGAATTGATCAGCAGGCATCGGTTTGCCGGTCAGAAAACCTTGGAAATATTCACAACCGATACTATTGAGAAATGCGGCTTGTGCATTTTCTTCAACACCTTCTGCAACGATTTCAAGGCCGAGAACATGGGCGAGTGAGGCGATGGCAACGGCAATGAGGCGGTCTTCTTCGTTTTCAGCGAGATTGGTGACGAAAACCCGGTCGATTTTCAAACGATCCAGCGAAAATTTACGCAGATAGGAGAGACTGGAATACCCGGTTCCGAAGTCGTCAATGGCTGCCTTAAATCCCTTGTGATGGAGCATTTGTAATGTGTGCATTACGTCTTTGGGGTTTTCAGCAAGAACGCGTTCAGTAATTTCAATTTCCAGATTTTCATAAGGAATATCGTATTTGTCCATGCATTGGACTAATGGATCGATGAGAATTTCTTTTGAAAAATAATTAGAAGCCACGTTTAAGGATAAGGGGATCCATCGTCCACATTTCTTTTTGATTTGGGTTAAGAGTTCGGCGGAACGTTCCATTGACCAATGTAAGAAAGTGCGTCCAAAGTCACCATATTCCAGGAAATCAACAAACTGCGAGGGAGGAATGATCTGCCCGTTGGGTTGAACCCAACGAATGAGCAACTCACCACCGACGACATGGTTACTTTCCGAACTGACTTGTGGCTGAATGTAAAATTGTAACTGATTGCTATCCAGTGCCTCATTCAGGTTTTGCAAGAAGATGTTGCGTAAGCTGGGGGATGATTGCTCTTTTATTTTTTCCAGCACATTTGGGGTGTACATTTCTACAAGATGATGACGCAGGTTATAAACGATGGAGTTAAGGTCATCATCGGCCCCGTTCCATTCTTGATAGGCGAGCCAAATTGAGATGGCATCATCAAGATGAGGGTCACTTTTTATCTTGTCGATGGCGTCGCGCAAGAGATCAATGTGACACGGGACTTCGTTGACACAGATAACAAGAAGTTCAGAAATGGAATATCGACAGATAATGGCCTGTTGAGTCGACGGTTTAAGATGGTTGGAAACCCGTTTTAAGACTTCGCCATATTCACGATCATCGGTATCAACCGTACTTGGGATTTGTGCTTTGACAAAAAAGGCGCCGCCTTTCATGCCTCTGGTTTGAAGCTGTCCGAATTCAAGTGTGCCTTTGTGACGATTGAGAAGGCCGGAGGCGACATCATAACAATCAATATAGTCCAGATGATCAATAATGCGTCGGATAATTTCTGGGTCTTGAATGAGGATGGTTTTGAAAGCATCCCCTGCCTTGCCGATGGGAATGACTTTTATAAGGACCAGTGAGGATGAGCCATCCGGCTTGGTGAATTTGGTCGGGCTGAAAGTGGCAATATCGTTGTCGTGGCGCGGGCTGACGAAATCAAAATCGGGGAAAAGTTCTTGAATTGTGCAGGAAATGGCATCTTCCGACTTAAAACCCGCGAGCAGGAGGAATTGCTTATTGCACCCTTTGATTGCGCCTCTCGCATCTATCGTTAAAATGGCTTCACTACTGGCTTCCAGAATGGCGGGTGCGGCATTCTGCAATAAAGATTCGTCCATTTTATACCCTCCGTTAGAAACTTCAGCGTTTGCATTCTAGATCAAACTTAATTAAACGGCGACATATTTGTAGTAAAGGTAGTGTTGGTTTGGTTTGATCCAGAAAAAGGCCGGGAATTGTCTTTTCCCTGTTATCTGGCCTTGCTCTTGGCAACGCTTTGTCTTATTTTGCGCGCAATATAGTACGCATCTTTTCGAGGCGATTTTGATATGAGCGACATTAAAAAAGTAGTATTGGCCTATTCCGGTGGTTTGGATACCTCCATCATCCTGAAATGGCTGCAAGACACCTATAACTGCGAAGTGGTGACCTTTACGGCTGACCTTGGTCAGGGTGAAGAAGTTGAACCGGCCCGCAAAAAAGCCGAGATGCTGGGCATCAAGCAAATCTACATTGATGATTTGCGCGAAGAATTTGTGCGCGATTACGTTTTCCCGATGTTCCGCGCCAATGCGGTTTATGAAGGCGTTTACCTGCTGGGCACATCGATTGCCCGTCCGTTGATTGCCAAGCGTCAAATTGAAATCGCCCGCGAAGTCGGTGCGGATGCGGTCTCTCATGGTGCAACGGGTAAAGGTAATGATCAGGTCCGTTTCGAATTGGGCTACTACGGCCTGCAGCCGGATATTAAAGTTATTGCACCGTGGCGTGAATGGGATTTGAATTCTCGCACCAAATTGATCGAATATGCACAGCACCACCAAATTCCGGTGCCCAAGGATAAGCACGGCGAAGCTCCTTATTCAATGGATGCGAACCTGCTGCATATTTCTTATGAAGGCAAAGCGCTGGAAAATCCGTGGCAGGAATATGACGAAAGCATGTTCTTGCGCACCGTTTCACCGGAAAATGCACCGGACGTACCGACATATATCGAAATTGAATATGAAAAAGGCGATCCCATTGCCTTGAACGGTAAAAAACTGTCCCCGGCAAGCATGCTGACCGCCTTGAACGAAGTGGCTGGTAAAAATGGTATCGGTCGTCTGGATCTGGTGGAAAACCGTTTTGTCGGTATGAAATCACGTGGTGTTTATGAAACACCGGGCGGCACCATTATGCTGGCGGCACACCGTGCAATGGAATCCATCACACTGGACCGTAACGCAGGTCATTTGAAAGACGAATTGATGCCGCGTTATGCGGAACTGATCTACAACGGTTTCTGGTGGTCACCGGAACGTGCAGCCTTGCAGGCTTTGATCAACAAAACACAGGAAAATGTTTCCGGTGTGGTTCGTCTCAAGCTTTATAAAGGCAACGTGATTGTTGTCGGTCGTAAATCTGATTTCTCTTTGTATTCCGAAGAACACGTCACGTTTGAAGAAGACGAAGTTTACGATCAGCGCGATGCAGAAGGTTTCATTAAGTTGAATGCCTTGCGTCTGCGTATGTCTGCGGTGAAACCGGATCTTGGCCAAGCGGGCTAACAAACGGTTTTACAAAAAGATTGAAAAGGGAGGGCTTCGGTCCTCTCTTTTTTTATGTGCGAGAATATTCTTTACCTCGTCAGATGAATAAGGGATTCTGATAACTGTCCTGAAATGATGGAGTTGTGATTTTAGTGAGACGGTTTTTTCTCTTTTTGGTGTTATTTAGTCTGATCACTTTCCCAGTCTTTGCCCAAAAACAATGGGAAGTTGGGCAGGAATTCAGTGATTGCGCAGGTTGTCCAAAAATGAAAGTGGTGGAACCCGGTTCATTTATAATGGGTGATGATCACGGTTATAAATATGAACGTCCCGCTCATCGGGTCACCATTGATTACGCCTTTGCTTTGGGGGTCTATGAAGTCACCTTTGATGAATGGGAAGCTTGCGCACAGGAACTCGCCTGTAAAGAAGCCCCCGATGACCATGGTTGGGGCAAGGGACGCTATCCGATTATCAATGTGACCTACGATGATATCGGTGATTATCTAAAGTGGTTGAGTGAGAAATCTGGTCGAACGTATCGCCTGCCCAGCGAAGCAGAATGGGAATATGCGGCACGGGCGGGCACAACGACCCAATATTGGTGGGGGGACGAGGTTGGTAAAAACAATGCCAATTGTCGCAAATGCGGGTCGCAATGGTCCGGCTTTGGTTCTGCCCCGGTGGGATCTTTTAAGGCGAACCCGTGGGGTTTTTTTGATATGAATGGCAACGCGTGGGAATGGGTTGCTGATTGTTGGAGTCCTCATTACGCCTTGGCCCCGGTTGACGGTAGCGCACGCATGGATGGAAATTGCAAGGAACCGGTGACGCGCGGCGGGTCGTGGTATTATTTCCCCAAACTGTCCCGGTCCGCCTATCGTTACAAAAATGCCGAAAACGTTTTTAGTTATAATATCTCATTTCGAGTTTTGGCAGAGCTGAAAAAGTGATCCCTTGTTGCATTCAGGCGATGATCGGCTAAATTGAATTCCACCTTTACCATCTTGAAAGCGATTTCCATGTTGCGTCTGTTTGCCGTTCTGACTTTTTTACTGATTGCTATGCCGGTTCAGGCCAATGAACCGTCGTTAAATGCAGACCAGCAGGCCTTGGTGGAAAAAATACGCAATTATTTGGACGATCTGAAAACGTTAAAAGGCAGTTTTGCACAAATCAGTTCGGACGGTACCTATGCGGATGGGAAAGTCTATATGTCGCGCCCCGGTAAAATGCATCTGGTCTATAATCCACCTGTGAAAACGGAAATTATTGTGCGACGTGGCACAATAATTTACCATGATAAAGAATATCAACAGGTGAATTATTACCCGCTAAGCTCAACACCGCTTGCTGTTTTATTGGATGAAAAGATCAATTTTGAAAAAGATGTCCAAATCGTTGATCTGGCTCAAGGAACAGGCGTGATTGAATTGACACTGGTGGATCGGGAGGATCCGGGCATGGGGTCTGTCACGCTGGTTTTCAGTGATGCGCCTTTGGAATTGCGTAAATGGTCAATTGTGGATGCACAAGGCGTGATGACGCAGGTTTCTCTGCTGAATGCGACATATGGCGGGGCGATAGATGCCAAACAGTTTGATTTTATTGACCCAAAATACGATACGCAAAATAACTAACGATCTATGTGTTTTTAACATATCAGAGTTGCATTATTTGCATTGATGAATCCGGATGTGTGACCCCATCTAAAGATTAGAATGGCTGTTCACCTACCATAGCCACTCGCAGGTGGTTCCCCTGCCACCTGAGACCTCTCAGCCATGAGAGAAAAAGCCTTTTGCGCCCGACTGCCCCCTAGTCGGGCGCTTTTCTTTTCTGCTACAAGTCTTTTTTTAAATGATTTCAAAACAGGATTAGTCAATGAAACTGGTAACCTGGAATATTAATTCCGTGCGTATTCGTTTGGACCATGTGCGCCAACTGGTAGAAACCGCCAATCCGGATGTGATTTGTTTTCAGGAAACCAAGGTTCGGGACGAATTGTTTCCCTTGCTGGATTTACAGGCATTTGGATTTGAACATATCCACTTTGCCGGGGAAAAAAGTTATAACGGGGTTGCTATCCTATCCAAGGTCCCGTTTGAAGGTACAGATGCTTTATTGTGGTGCGGGCGCGCAGATAAACGTCATGTCAGTGTCCGTCTGGCTGGTGGCGTTGAATTGCATAATTTTTACATTCCCGCCGGTGGTGACGAACCCGATGCGGATATTAACCCGAAATTTGCCCATAAATTGCAGTTTCTGGATGAAATGACGGATTGGGCGGCGCAGAGCTATCAAGAGGGGACCCGCCGGATTATGGTGGGGGACTTTAATATTGCCCCGCTGGAAACCGATGTTTGGGACCATAAAAAACTCAAAAATATTATCACCCATACGGCGGTTGAAATTGATCGTCTTGATCGTTTGCAGGCGGCAGGTCATTGGGTGGATGCCATGCGCATGCATATTTTACCGGATGAAAAATGTTTTACGTGGTGGAGCTATCGCGCACGTGATTGGCGTGCGGCAAACAAGGGGCGACGACTGGACCATGTATGGGTCAGTCCTGCCTTAAAAGATGGGGTTAAATCCTGCGAAGTTCTTTTGGATTTACGCGGGCTTGAAAAGCCCAGTGACCATGCCCCGGTCATGGTTGAAATTGATATATAGCTTCATAAACCCAGTAAGGCGAGGGCCATACCCGCAGTCAGGGCAAGGGCGAGAATCACACCATTGCGGATGGTGATTTTTAAACTGTTCACATCTTCGCCAGGCGGTTGGTTTTTCACAGGTGTTTTGACGGAAGTATCAAATTGAACCGGGTCGGCATGGGCTGTAATGGTATCGTCTTTCAGCCATTGTTTCAGCCCGCTAACGATTGTGTCACGATAAGTGGCAAGGTCTTTGTTATCGCCTTCTTCCTGTGTCCATTGCAGGCATTCTGCACAAGCGCGGATATAGGCGCGTGCGCCTTGCGAATTAGGGGAATGGAAGATAACAGGACGGCCGAGAAAAGCGCTTTCGGCAATTTTTGGTTCAACCGGAATGGCGTTTTCAAAAACATGTTCTTTGAAATGGGCGCGCACTTCGCGGTCTACCAGTTGATGAAGCTGCTGGCTTTTATCACTCAGTGTCATCAAGATACGAAAATCCAAATCGTGTCCGGCTTCGACGCGGATATCGTTAATGGACGTTTCCATTTGTTGTAATCCGGCAATGGCAAAGCTTTCGCTTTGTACCGGGACGATAACCTTATGTGCCGCTACCAATGCATTAAGGCTGAGAATCCCAAATGAAGGCGGGCAATCGATTAGAACGTAATCAAAGGGAATGTCTTCTTGCTCGAGACTCTCGCGCAACCAATATTCCGGGTCTTCATCATCTGGGGAAACAGAACTGAGGGCGGCGAGCTGAAAAGTCGCCGGCACAAGGGACAGATTAGGTAAATCCGTTTTATGGATTACGTCTTGAAGTTTCTTATCGCCAAGAATCAACTCATAGCTACCGGCCTGAATGGTTTTGGCATTTAAACCAAGTCCGGTTGCCGCGTTGCTTTGCGGGTCCATGTCGATAATCAAGACGGCTTTGTCTCCAGCAGCAAGGGCGCTGGCCATATTGAGTGTGGTTGTTGTTTTTCCCACGCCGCCTTTATGATTCATAATGGCAATGACAGCCGTCATTGAATACCTCAAATCCATCTTCAATTGAACAAGAGTAAGGATTTATATCTGACTCGCCAAGAAGGAAATAATCTTGGTCAATTGATTAAGATTGATAATCGTGTCTATGGGGGGCGCAAAGCGTTTATTTGATTGAGTTACAGCTTATATGAAGGAATGATGAAAATATTTATAGAGAGAGTTGTTTGGAAAAGGACCAGACAGAAAAAACGCCACACTTTAGAAGAAGCATGGCGTTTTTTATGATCAGGCGAAGTGTAAGTCCTAGCTTCGGCGGGGCATGAGGACCCAGTAATCAAGATCAAGAACCACATCTGGGTGATATTTACCCTCGTCATCCTTGTAAGGGAAGTCGTCTGCCGGATGGTCTTTGGTGGCAACCAGACGCAGACGCAGGGCACCCATGTCGGAACGACCCTTGATTTCCTGCTTATCCAGAACTTCGGACCAGGCAAAAATTGTATTTCCGGCGAAGGTCGGGTTGGCGTGCGCACCGGCATTGATGGCGGCAACTTTGAATGCATTACCCAATCCGTTGAAGGAAAGCGCGCGCGCCAGTGAAATAATGTGACCGCCGTAAATCAGGCGTTTGCCGAAACGGTTGTCTTTGGCGGCAAACTGGTCGAAGTGAACTTTGGCCGTGTTTTGATAGAGACGGGTTGCCATTTGGTGTTCGGCTTCTTCAATGGTCATGCCATCAATATGGTCGATTTTTTCACCGATTTCGTAATCTTCCCACAGATGTGGGGCGCCTGCCAATTCAACATCGTAAGACGAGAAATCCAAACCTTCTGCGATCACAAGATCATCGACATCAACAACTTTGGGCAGATCGGGAATAATGGTGTCCGGTGTCGGTGCATTCAGATCTTTCTTTTTTACCATGACCCAACGGACATAATCCAGAACGACTTCGTCTTTTTGGTTAATGCCGATGGAATTGACATAGACAACACCCGTTTTGCCGTTGGAATTTTCTTTCAATCCAATGACAGTCGAGGTCGTGCGCAGCGTATCACCGGCATAAACCGGGGCACCAAAACGTCCGACGGCATAACCAAGGTTGGCAACCGCGTTGAGGGAAACATCGGGAACTGTTTTACCAAACACCATATGGAAAGCCAGCATGTCATCCAACGGCATGGCTTCAAACCCCAAACCCATTGCGTAAGGTTCGGCGCTGTGCGGCATATGGCGAAAACCGTAAAGGGCGGTGTAAAGCGAGACATCGCCTTCTGTCACGGTGCGCGGTGTGGCGTGAACGATTTCCTGACCGAGGAAGAAATCCTCAAAGAAATTGCCCGGGTTTGTTTTTGTCATTTTAGGACGTCCTCATTTTTTGTGTAATTTGGAGGTTTTCTAGCATTTTTTGCAGCGCAATAAAAGGTGTTTTTTCAATGCCTGTATTGAAATTATATTTCTTTGATTGCGGTGTTATTACGACTGTTTTACGTTTTTTGTTGCACTGCGTTCAAGCAAAAACGGGCTCTGAGGATCATGCTGACGATAGGCGTCTTTTGCCTGTGCGTTATTGTAGGTCGCATAACAATACTGGCAGCCGTGTAGGCAACTGTTATAGGCGCCGATATCAACCGATTGAACGCATCCGCAGGCTTTGCGTTGGCCTTTATCTTTGCGCCAATCTTGATCTATTTTGGAAATTTTACGAATCAGATCGTCGTCAATGCATTTCCCGTGATCAATGGAAAAGGCGTGCCAGTCTTGTTCCTGTGCGCAGGATTTTAAAGATAGCCCGCAGGAACGGGCAATGGTCGACAAAGCCGCCAGCAACTGGTTGAGGTCGCCTTCTTGTTGGCTGATATCTTGATAGGTAAGGGCGTTTATTTTCTTGAGATTGCGTTCCGTTTTCGCATAAAAATCGGTTAAGGCGAACATAACCGTATGGGTGTGGCCCTGTAAGGCGTGGGCAATTTTATCAAACGTATCGATGTGATGTTCGATAGAGGTGAGGTTGGATAAAAGAATGGGATCATAGCGCCAGATAACACGATCTGATCCAACTTTCTGTGACAGGCTTTTAAAATGATTTAGGGCTTGTTCAAGTGATGGTGTCTTGCTTTCAATTGTACGTGGATAACCCGTGATGGTCATGTGGAAGTAAGAGGTAAATTGTTGTTTTTCCAGCATGTCTAAATGGCGAAAAAGCGGTGCCGGATTTCGTGTCCAGAAGATGAAACAATCGACATCATCGGGGCGCAGGGAAATTTCACGAATTTGATTGGGATTAAAAGGATTTCGTGTTTTCACAAATCCAGCATGGACCCGGTTGATAAACCAATCGCTATAAAAGGCGGCAATGTCGGTTCGGCGGCTGATACTGACGATTTGTCCCATAATTTTATATACGTATCAGGCCGTATCTGTGGTGTTGGCAAGATATTGCGAGATATCAACCTCGTCGATTTGTTCGGGCTTGAGGAATTTTTCCGCATATTCCAGATATTTACCCGAGGTGAGGAACAGCTCAAACAAGTCCTTGTCGAGATGCTCATCCTTGACCATAAAAGACATGATCTTGATGGATTGGGATATGGTTTTGGGTAATTTATACGGGCGGTCTGCAGCTGTCAGGGCTTCGAAAATATCGGCGATTGCCATCATACGGGCAGGAAGGGACATTTCACTAGCATGGAGTTTACGGGGATAGCCAGTTCCGTTTATTTTTTCGTGATGCCCACCGGCATATTCCGGGACACGGCGCAAATGACGCGGGAAGGGCAATTGATCCAGCATAATAATGGTTTGAACAATATGGTCGTTGATCTTGAAGCGGTCTTCGTTGGTTAGGGTGCCCGCTTTGATTTTCAGGTTGTACAGTTCGCCCAGGTTATACAAATTATCCGGCGGGGTCATTTTAAAGCCAAAGGGGTTATCTGCGGCGAATAGCGATTTGTCACGGCGTGCGATAATATGGTCCGCGCGATCGGCAAGAACGGATTCTTCCACAGGTAAGGGGACTTCGGGCCCACAGGCTTTTTTGCGGGTTTCTTCTTCATGTCCGATGCCGAGACGGTCGGATAACGTACGTGTCCAGGTTTGTTGGGCAATATGATCCAGATGTTCCATCCGGTCCGGGGCCATAAATTCACCGCCGACATTGCATTCTGCAACAAAAGCGAAATCATCATCCAGTTGGGCAAGTTTTTTGTCTAATGCCTCTTTGAGGGTGGCTTCACCTTCACCCTTATGTAGACCTTTCCAATATTCAATCTCGGCATCGCGTTTCATCACTTCAAAACGCATGCGGACTTCGTGGATGCGGTCATAAATGGTTTCCAGCTTCGTTGCTTTATCAACGATATATTCCGGGGTGGTGACTTTGCCGCAGTCATGGAGCAAACCTGCAATGTGCAATTCATATTGTTCTTCTTCGCTCATCTTAAAATCAGCGAATTGGCCGGACTTTTGATCAATTGCGGCTTGGGCGAGCATATCGGTTAGGACGGGCACGCGCTGGCAATGTCCCCCGGTGTAGGCTGACTTGGCATCAATCGCGCCTGCGATTAAACTGATGAAGGAAGCCAGTAATTCTTTTTGGGCCTCGACCAGCAATTGATTGTCGAGTGCGATTGCAGCTTGTGCGGCTAAGGCTTCGACAAACGGTTGTAAGGAGGTATCAAACCCGATGACTTCGCCCGTGTCACGGTCTTGTGCGTTTAACAATTGCAAAACGGCAATAACGCGACGTTCATTATTGTAAAGCGGAACAGTCAGAAACGATTTGGAGCGATAGCCGGTGGCTTTGTCAAAATTTTTGGTGCCTTGAAAATCAAAATCCTTGAAAACATAGGCATCATCAATACTGATCGTTTTTTTGGATAGGGCGCAATAGGAGGCGACATTTTTATGGTTTTCTTTCCCCGTCTCAGGATCAAAAAGTTCGACAGGGGGAAGATTGATTTCTTTCCCCGACGTCCCGCCGTTATAAATACCGAGGCTATCGTTGCGCATAATCTCAAAACGCAGGCGTTGGTCGTTATCGACCATGCGATAAAGTGTGCCACCATCGGCGTTGCACATGGATTTTGCTTCATCGAGAATTTTTTCCATCAAGCGCACAGAATTGCGTTCGGTCGACAGGGCCAGTCCGATGTCTAAAAGCTTGCGATAATGTTGTTCTCGTGAATCGACCATGGCGCCCGTAATCTATGTCCGGTCTCTATTCGTTTGATTATCCTCGCCTATTCTAACAGTTTTCTGCCTTTTGGAAATTAAAACCTTGCAAAAAAATGTACTCGTCAGTTTATAACTCTAAGATGTGGCTTCGCGGGTATCGTATCGTATATAGCAACAGCTATATCTAGATAATCAATCAAAGCGTTTAAACGGCGGTGTGGGTTATTGTCTTTGCAGTCCGGGTCTTGTTCAATCAGGGACAGAACAACGGAGAAATCATCTTCTGCGCGAGAAAGCAATGTGCAAAGATTATGATATTGTGTTTCTAAAAACAGTGTTGTTTCACTTGTCTCGACTTCATCTGGGAGATGTTTTTGCAAGTCGAGACGCAAGGTTTGCAAAAGATTATGGGTTGTTTTGGCGGTGAGCATCATAAAATGTCCTGTCTTTTTTTAGATAAAGTTCTGTAAGTCTGTTGCGCAGCTTGTTATGAGATGACGTGACAGATTTTTTCTCGGAGTGTCAGATGCCCTTTGCTTCTTTGCGTGATTTTATGGACCGACTTGAAAAAGAAGGCCGCCTTGTCCGTGTAAGCGAACCAGTGTCGCCTGTTTTGGAAATGACAGAAATTCAAACCCGCTTGTTGGCAGAAGAAGGCCCCGCTGTTTTGTTTGAAAATGTGGTGGATGGGGCCGGGCAAAAATACGATATGCCGGTGTTGGTCAATTTGTTCGGTACGGTTGAACGGGTGGCCTGGGGGATGGACCGCGAACCCAATCAATTGCGCGAAGTCGGCGAGACTTTGGCCTTTTTAAAACAGCCGGAACCACCGGGTGGGTTTAAAGATGCCTTGAAGATGCTGCCGTTGGTGAAAACTGTTTTATCTATGAAACCCAAGACGGTACGTTCTGCACCGTGTCAGGAAGTGGTGTTGGAAGGCGACGATATCGACCTTGCCAAATTACCGATCCAGACCTGTTGGCCCGGCGAACCGGCACCTTTGATTACATGGCCACTGGTGGTAACGCATGGACCGGGTCAGGGGAAAACGGATAATTTCAATTTGGGCATTTATCGCATGCAGGTTTTGGGTAAAAACCGTTGCATCATGCGCTGGTTAAAACATCGTGGCGGGGCACAGCATTTTGCGCGCTGGGTCAAAGAAAAAAATGAACCCATGCCGATTGCCATTGTATTGGGGGCGGACCCGGGGACGATTTTGGCAGCGGTGACACCGGTGCCCGATACATTATCTGAATATCAGTTTGCCGGATTGTTGCGTGGCAAAAAGGTGGAACTGGTTGATTGTAAAACCGTTCCGCTGAAAGTCCCATCCGAAGCCGAAATCGTTCTGGAAGGTTATGTGCGCCATGATGAAGAGGCCGCCGAAGGACCCTATGGCGATCACACCGGATATTATAACAGCGTGGAAGATTTCCCCGTGTTTGAAATTACCGCTGTGACTATGCGCAAAAAACCGATCTTCCTGTCAACCTTTACCGGACGACCACCGGATGAACCGTCTGTGCTGGGCGAAGCCTTAAACGATGTCTTCGTTCCCTTGTTGCAGCAACAGTTCCCTGAAATTGTTGATTTCTGGTTACCGCCGGAAGCCTGTTCGTACCGGGTGGCGGTGGTATCGATCAAAAAGGCTTATCCCGGTCATGCCAAGCGGGTCTTGATGGGCTGCTGGTCGTTTTTGCGCCAGTTTATGTACACCAAGTTTATCATCGTAGTGGATGATGATATTGATTGTCGTGACTGGAAAGATGTCTGGTGGGCAATCTCGACCCGGATGGATCCGGTGCGTGATACCATGATGGTGGAAAATACTCCGATCGATTATCTGGATTTTGCCTCACCTGAAAGTGGTTTAGGCGGCAAAATCGGATTTGATGCCACCAATAAGATGGGCAATGAAACCCATCGTGAATGGGGCGAAAAAATCCGTATGGATCAGGATGTGGTCGATAAAGTGTCTGATATGTGGGACAAGCTCGGCCTGCCCGGGTCCGGCAAGCCGATTTGGAAAGACGGTGCTTGATTGTTTAGCTATTTGGAATATCTTTTTAAAAATAGCCTCGATAGATTTAAGGATAAAATATGAGCCAACACCAAAACAATCTCGACCTGCTGAACGACCTGATTGCAAAAGCCCGTCAAAAAGGGGCCGATGCGGCGGATGCGGTTTTGGTGCAGGGCACGTCTTTGTCCTTGTCGCAACGTTTGGGACAACCGGAAAATCTGGAACGCGCCGAAGGTCAGGATTTGGGGTTGCGTGTCTTTATCGGTAAACGTCAGGCAATTGTTTCTTCTGCGGATTTTAAGGCTGATGCCTTGGAAGAATTGGCGCAACGTTGTGTGGATATGGCGCGCGTGGTGCCGGAAGACCCGTTTTGTGGGTTGGCGGATACCGACCAATTGGCAACTGAATTCCCTGATGTCGATGGATATGATCCGTATGAGCCGGATGAACAAAGCCTGATTTCATGGGCAACCGAGGCCGAAGATGCCGCACGTGCCGTTGAAGGGGTGACAAATTCTGAAGGGGCGGAAGCCTCGTGGTCACGCAATGATGTAGCGATAGCAGCGTCCAACGGATTGGCCCATGCCTACAGTTCATCGGGTTGTTCGGTTAGCGCCTCTGTTTTGGCAGGCACAGGGACGCAGATGGAACGTGATTATGATTATACCTCTGCCGTTTATGCCGAAGACCTCGAAGATTTTGCGCAGGTTGGACGGCGCGCCGGGGAAAAGGCTGTTAAACGGCTGAATCCACGTCGTGTGTCCAGCCAGCAGGTGCCGGTGGTTTATTCGACCCGTGTGTCGCAAAGTTTGCTTGGTCATTTAAACGGGGCGATTAACGGCAATTCGATTGCACGTGGAACAAGCTTTCTGAAAGACAAGATGGGGCAGACAATTTTTAATCCTGAGATTTCGATTGTGGACGATCCGCATCGAAAACGAGGGTTGCGTTCCAAACCAATGGACGGAGAAGGACTTGCCAATAAAAAGCGCGAGATTGTTAAAAACGGTGTCTTGCAAAGCTGGATTTTGGATTTACGTTCTGCCCGGCAATTGGGCTTGGAAAGTACCGCACATGCAGCGCGTGGGGTTGGTTCACCACCATCGCCCAGTGTGACTAATTTTTATATGGAAGCCGGGAAACATAGCCTGGAAGAATTGATCGGCGATATTAAACAGGGTTTCTATGTCACGGAATTGATCGGTATGGGGGTTAATGGGGTTACCGGGGATTACAGCCGTGGGGCTGCGGGTTTCTGGATTGAAAACGGTGAAATAGTATTCCCGGTTTCTGAATTGACGATTGCGGGGAATTTGAAAGATATGTTCCTGAATTTAACGCCTGCCGATGATTTGGAATTTCGATACGGTACAAATGCCCCAAGCTTGCGGATTGAAGGCTTGACCGTTGCCGGATCGTCTTCTTGAACTTATTTCAGGGAAGCTTTTAAGGCTTCAATAACAAGCAGGGCGTGGCGTAGGTCGCGCCCTAGTTTTTTGCGAAATGGTTTCAGCAGGAACGTCAAGGGTGTGGCCCAGCGGATAACACCGCGAATATGGGGCCAAACGGTAGAAGGGGATTTGTCTTGATAAATCTCCATAATGGCGCACAGTAATGCGCCGTCACCATCATCAAAGCGAACGGATGAGATTAAAAAACGTAAAATATCGCGGGCTTGGGCCGCCGATGGGTCCATTGCTTCGCCGACATTTTCTTCGAAATCGATAAAACCGATCTCGCCATCTGGACAGAGGACCATATCGCGCAATTGTCCGGTGCCATGCCAGCCGCCTGTGTGATGAAGGGTGCTGAGTGCATTGGCGGCTTTTAAAATCAAGGTTTGAGGATCATCGTGTTGGTTGATCTGGTCAAACAGGCTGTTACCGATATCGTCCAGTAGAATCCAGCCCGGTTGTTGGGCAATAACGGTGGGGACGCGCACGCCGCGTGTGGCAATTTTTCGTAGTCGTCTGGCTTCGGCGTTCAGTCCGTCATCCATAGCATCGGAAACGGTGGCGCGCAGCATGGGGCATCGTAATAGCCCGGCAAACAGATTTTGGAAACGATGCCAATTGTTTGCTTGTTCGTGCAGGGCGATTTTGATCCAGTAGCGTTTTCCTTGCCAGTCAAAGGGGACGCTACGGGCGGCAACGCCCTGATCGACGGCTTGTTGAACGGCGGTTACGATTTTATCTTCCATAAGCGTTCTTTACTCTATCTCTCTTTTAAATACAAACAATGAAATGAAGCGGTAGCACAATCGGCAAACCCGTGATATTGTCCGCAAAATTTGACGACCCCCTATGAGGAACAACTCTCGTTGGAACCGAAAACACAGCTTGATACGCGTACTTTTGCCTTGATGAAACGTCTCATCAAGGAAAGTGTGCGGCCTTATATCACGCAATTGACCCTTGCCCTTTTGTTTATGGGTATTTCATCGGCGGCTGCCGCCTTGAGTATGTGGCTGTTGAAACCGGTGGTGAATGATATTTTTGTCAGCAAAAACGGCGATATGTTATGGCCCTTAGGTTTGGCAATTGTTTTTGTTTTTGTTGCCAAAGGGTTGGCACAATACGGGCAAACCGTGGCGATGTCGTGGTTGGGCTTGCGTATCATCACCGACCTTCAGGTGCGACTGTACGATCATTTGATGGGGCTGGATCTGGCCTATTTTCACGCCAATCCATCCGGTACGCTGGTGTCACGCTTTACCAATGATGTTTTGTTGATGCGGGCCACGGCAACCAAGGTTTTGACCAGTGCAGGCAAGGACAGCACCTTGTTAATCGGGATGATTATTGTGATGGTCTCGACCAATTGGCAACTGGCATTACTGGCGTTGGTGGTTTTTCCGGTCACAATCGGTCCGGTTTTAAAAATCGGTAAACGGATAAGAAAAGTAACGGTCAATACACAGGTACAAATCGGGCAACTCGTGACATTATTGACCCAGACGTTAGCGGGTATTCGTCATGTCAAAGCCTATCGTATGGAAAAATATGAACGTACCCGTGTGCGCGATTTAACAGAGGTCGTCCGTAAACTGGTTTTTAAGGCAGAACGCACAAAAGCGCTGAATTCTCCGATTATGGAAGGGGTTGCTGGTTTTGCCATTGCGCTGATTATTGTTTATGGCGGATATCAAGTGATCGAAGGTGTGAAGACGCCGGGGGATTTCTTTGCCTTTATCGGGGCCGCTTTCATGGTTTACGAACCTGCAAAACGTTTGGCGCACCTGAATTCAGAAATGCAAGGCGGCTTGGCTGGTGCGGAACGTCTTTATCGTTTGTTGGAAGTGGACTCGACCATTAACGATGTGGCGAATGCAAAACGGATTTCTGTTCAAGGCGGGGATATACGTTTTGAAAATGTTGATTTCTCCTACGAAGAAGAAAAAACAGCCTTGCGTAAACTGACCTTGCATGTGCCTGCCGGTAAAACCGTTGCGCTTGTGGGGCCAAGTGGGGCAGGTAAATCAACCGTTCTTAACTTGGTGCCGCGTTTTTATGATGTGAATGCAGGGACGGTCTGTATTGATGGACAGGATGTGCGCGAGGTGAGCATTGCGTCCCTTCGTAAAGCCTGTGCACTTGTCAGTCAGGAAATTGTTCTTTTTGATGATACCATCCGTGCTAATATTCTTTATGGACGTATGGATGCCAGCGAAGAAGATGTCGTTAAGGCAGCGAAAAATGCGGCGGCACATGAATTCATTATGGAATTGCCCGATGGCTATGACACCATGGTGGGCGAAGGTGGCTTAAAATTATCCGGGGGGCAACGCCAGCGGATTTCCATTGCGCGGGCCATGTTAAAAAATGCGCCGATCCTGTTGTTGGATGAAGCGACTTCTGCCTTGGATACGGAAAGCGAACGTAAAGTTCAGGCAGCCTTGCATGAATTGATGAAAGATCGCACAACGTTAGTGATTGCCCACCGTTTGTCTACGGTTGTGGATGCCGACCTGATTTATGTCATTGACCGTGGTCGGGTGGTTGAACAGGGCAACCATCAGCAATTGGTTGATATGGATGGGATTTATGCCCGTCTGTATGCCATGCAGTTTAGCGAAGATGAAGCGGAGGCTTAAATGAGCCTTTTGAAATCCATTATAAAATCTGACGGGTTTCGAAAAATCCTGTGTTGGATCGGGGCGCAGTACATCCGTTTTGTTTATGCGACAGGCCGTTGGCAGGTGGTGAATGGCGAGACCGCCCAAGGGTATTGGGATGCGGATAAGCCGTTTATTCTGGCCTTCTGGCATGGGCGCATCTTGTTGATGCCTTATTGTTGGAACCGGAAAAAAGCGATTAATATGTTGATTTCCCAACATCGTGACGGGCAATTGATTGCACGCACGGTCGGTCATTTTGGCATTCAGACGATTGAAGGCTCGACCTCCAAGGGCGGCGCAACCGCCTTGCGTGCCATGTTGAAATCGCTGAAAAATGGCGATTGTATCGGTATTACACCGGACGGGCCACGCGGACCGCGTATGCGTGCCTCAAACGGGGTGGTTAATGTCGCCAAGATGGCACAAGTTCCTGTTATCCCATGCGCGTTTGGCAGTGTCTCCAGAAAGCATGTGCGCAGTTGGGATCGTTTTTGTGTGGCCTTTCCCTTTAGCAAAGGTGTCTTCGTCTGGGGCAACCCGATCTATGTGCCCAAAGAGGCAAAAGGGGCGGAACTGGAAGCCTACCGTTTAAAGGTGGAAGACGAACTGACACGCGTCACCAACGAAAGCGACCGTCTGACAGGTCATCCCCCGGTGGAGGCCGCATGATTTATTCGCTTTATCGCGGTTTAACAACAATTGCAGCCCCGCTGATTTCCCGGTATTTGCAAAAACGATTGGAAAAGGGGAAGGAACATCCAACCCGGTTTCCCGAACGTTTGGGGCAAACAAGTTTGAAACGGCCGGAAGGGGCTTTGATCTGGCTGCATGGTGCCAGCGTGGGCGAGGCTATTTCACTCTTGCCGTTGATTGAGGCAATGTGTCGTGATTATAGCGATTGCCAGATCTTGTTGACGACGGGTACGGTGACGTCTGCCGCTTTGATGGAAAAAAGATTGCCTGCGGGTGTTATTCATCAATTTATTCCGGTTGATCGTTTGCCTTATGTGCGCCGTTTTCTGGATCATTGGCGACCGGATGTGGCGATTTGGGCGGAAAGCGAACTGTGGCCTAACCTGGTTTGCGAGACCCGTAAACGCGGTGTTTCGATGGCATTGATCAATGCACGTATGTCGAATAAGTCATTGAAAAGATGGCGACGTATGCCAGGCTTTGCGAAAAAACTTTTGGGGGCATTCGACTTATGCCTTGCCCAAACCGAAGAAGATGCGCAGCGTTATCGTGATTTAGGGGCGCAAAATGTGCATTGTCCGGGCAATTTGAAATATGCGTCGCCGGATTTACCGGTAGATGATGAAGAATTAGCCCCGTTGCGGGAAAAAATCGCAAACCGACCCGTTTGGATGGCAGCAAGTACACATGATGGTGAAGAAATCCTGATCGCTAAAGTCCATCGCCGCCTGAAAGAACGTTTCCCTGATATATTGACGATTATTGCCCCGCGTCATCCAGAACGGGGGCCATCCATTGCGGCTGATCTGCGGGCGCTATCATTATCGGTTGCACAACGCAGTGTTGAAGAAGGTTTGGCACCGTCTTGTGATATCTATCTTGCCGATACAATGGGCGAACTGGGGTTATTTTATCGCTTATCCCCGATTGTCTTTATGGGGAAATCGCTGGAACCTTTAGGCGGACAAAATCCGTTGGAGGCAGCGCGTCTGAACTGCGCCCTTTTGTGCGGGCCTTATATGACCAATTTTGCAGAAATTATGACGCGTTTTGCCGAACAAGACAGCGTTCTCATCGTCCATGATGAAACGGAGATGGTTGAAACAGTTACTTCGTTGTTGTCGGACGAAACTCTGCGGGAAAAAAAGGCACAGCGCGCCTATAACGTCGCGGTGGGAGAGGCTGAGGTGTTGACGCGTACATTGTCGGCGTTGGCCCCATTTATCAAGACGGCACAAAGGGGGCGTGTATGAAACAGGCGCCGTCTTTTTGGGCATATGGATATGACAGTTTGTGGGAAATGGTTTTATCCCCGCTGGCTTGTATTTATAACAAAGTGACCCGATCACGGGCTGAACGTCCGGCGCGGTGGAAAGCCCCCATTCCGGTTGTTTGCATTGGTAATTTGACAATGGGCGGGGCGGGGAAAACGCCAACAGCCATTGCAATTGCCCAGTATTTGAAAGCCGCTGGGAAGAATCCCTATTTCTTGTCGCGTGGATTTGGCGGGCATATGAAAGGTCCGCTTATGGTCGGTGGGCATGGCACGCATGAAGTTGGTGATGAACCGTTGCTGTTAAAAGAAATTGCCCCGGTTTGTGTGTCGCGGGACCGTGTTGCCGGGGCAAAATTGTGTGTTAAAAAAGGGGCGGATGTCATCATTATGGATGATGGCTTCCAAAATCCACATTTACATAAGGATGTTTCCTTGTTGGTTGTCGATGGCGGATATGGACACGGCAATGAAAAAGTTTTTCCAGCCGGACCATTACGTGAAGATTTACATAGCGGATTACAGCGAGCGGACGGCCTTGTTCTCATTGGGGCTGATCAAACAGGGGCGATGGAGCGCATACAACGCATTCGTGCGGATATTCCGGCAGTGCAGGCCTATATTCAACCTTTGGAACGTCCTGATTTGGTGGGACGAAAGGTTCTGGCCTTTGCAGGGATCGGGCGGCCCGAAAAGTTTTTTGAGACATTGCGTAATATGGATTGTGATTTATTGGATTGCGTCCCTTTTCCTGATCATCACCCTTATTTAATCGAGGATATCAGACCTTTGCGGGAACGGGCAAAATTGGCAGGGGCACGTTTGATCACAACGCGTAAAGATCATATGCGTTTACCCAAAGAGTTTGCGCAGGAAGTCGATGTCATAAAAATCTCTCTGGTCTGGCAGGGGGAAGACATGTTAAAGGCAGTGCTTTCGAAAATTACGGATCCAGTCTGATGAAAGTGTTACGACAGAAATATATCAGCCATCCTTTGCAAGGAGCGCTGGCCTATGGGCTTTATTTTCTGATTCGTCTTATGTCATTTGATATGGCTTCTAATTTTGGTGGCTGGCTTGCCCGAAAGATCGGTCCGCATACCAAAGCCAATAAAGTCGGGCTTGAAAATTTAAAACGGGCTTTTCCTGAAAAAACACAGACTGAAATTGATAAAATTCTGTTGGGTGTTTGGGATAATCTCGGCCGGGTCGCTTTTGAATTTCCCCATGTCGGATCCATGAATGTCTATGAAGACACGGATCGTTTTGAAATAATCAACCCGCAATATGTGGATTTGTTGCGTGATGATGGCAAATGCGGGATGTTTTTTTCTGGTCATTTTGCCAATTGGGAATTCAGTGCGCGTGCCAGTGCGCAGCGCACACCAAGTTTGCCTGTTCATTTGATTTACCGCGAACCCGATAACCCTTATGTGCGTGAATTATTTGCTAAACGTATGCCCACACCAGAATGCAGCTTGCTGCCTAAAGGTACAAAAGGGGCGCGTCAGGCCTTGAATATTTTAAAAAAAGGTGGGCATCTGGCTTTATTGGTTGACCAGAAAATGAACGATGGTATCGCCGTTCCCTTTTTTGGCCGTGATGCTATGACAGCCCCGGCAATCGCACAATTTGCCCTGAAGTTTGACTGTCCGATTATCCCTATGCAATTGGAACGGGTTGAGGGTACACGCTTTCGCATGACTTTCTATCCGCCGCTGCAAATTGAAAAAACCGGTAATCGCCAAGATGATCTTGTGAAGGTTATGACTGAGATTAACGGCATTTTGGAAAATTGGATCCGGGAAAAGCCAGAACAATGGCTTTGGTTGCACCGGCGCTGGCCGAAAGATAGCTAAGTTCTGTTTTATTTGAAGTAAGAATAAAGCAGGACGAGATCGTAATCCGCAATTTTTGTCCAGACAGTTAGGGTTGGCAGTTTGTTGATATTAATATCAACAATGACATCATCTGGATGATCCGCCATGAATTTCTGGATATTAGGCTGTGCCTGAACGGCCGCAGGAAAGCTGACAATCTTTGTGCCGTTGGTTTTAAAAATGGAAACTACACATTTTTTACAGATTTTGGTCCGTTGTAATAAATGGTCTGGTGTCATGACGGCGACCCCGACACCGGTGATGTGGCCTTTCTCATTAAAAATCGGGCGAGACAGAGGCAAACTGTCATAGGCCACAATGGCGTTTTTAATCGGCTCGCCGATATAGAGTTCGTTATTGGTTAAACGCAATGCATTGTTGAGATAGGCACGATCTTTTAGATTCAGTGTGCGGGTTGGGTAACGAAAGCTATCGTGTTTCAGATTGCCATTCACATCTGTTGTGAACAAAGCGCTGAGACCGGGGACACGCTCGACATGACGGTTTAGGGAATTATGAATGATGAGATCATTAATCGCGCTGGTTTCTTTGTGGCTAAACAGGCTGGTGATCCCGACCAATGTAATATCGGCAGAGCGCAGCAGCCCTTGTGCGTGAACAGCCTGATAAAGCGCAGATAGCTTGAGTTCCCTGTCCATATTGGCCTGTGCTTGGACGGAACTGAATAGTAATATCAAGGTTAGAAGGAAAAAACGCACCATTAGACCACTCTAAGAAGAAACTGAAGCAACCATATCAGTACGTAACGTAGAACACAATCATAGCGAACTTATTGGAATGAAATTATTATTTATTCGCGAATTTGCTGACGCTAACGCGAACATTGTATTTTTTTAATATAATAACCCAGGTTTGAATTTTATGCTCATTAATTGTCCCGTTTAGTTCGCCATTCGTATTCAACGCGTTGATTTTTTCAATAAAATCCCCTGGGTAATTTGTGTTGGAGGGGTAGCTGACCAAAACTTCATTCCGGTCATTGAACAGGCTTACGATACATTGTGGACATAAGGCATCTTGTTTAATCAGAAAACCGGGATGGATAATGCCAGCAATTGCGCCGAGGGATTTTTTATCACTATCCAGCAACGCGCGCGCAAACGGAACAAAGGCGGCGCCGGAAGAGCGTCCGACCAGTGGGGAGCCTATATATAAGTCACGTTCTGCGTTGTTGAGTGCCGTTTTGACATACTCTCGATCCGACAAATCAATGTCTTTTGCCGGGTAGGTGAAGCTGTCGATCTTTAATTGACCCGTGTGATCGGTTGAGATAATGGCGCGCAAGCCCGGCGTGCGTTCAACATATTTTGCCAATGTGGTGTGCAGAACCAGTTCTTCGGCCTCTGGATTTCGCTCAATTAATTCACTGGCATCTAGCAAGGCCAAATCGATTGCCTGAATGGTATTCTCGGCATGAAACGCCTGAAATTCTGCGTAATCTCGTATGTCATCTGCTGCATAAGTGTCTTGTGCAGCGACGAAAGAAAGAAGTAAGGCGATGAAATACAGCATACCGCTATCCATAGTGAATTTCCAAGACTCGCAACCTACTCATCTTTTGGTTTTAAGACAAGTCTGCTTTTGCTTGACTCTGCGCTTGAAAGCCAGTAGAACAGCGCCAAATTCACAGGCCTCTTTGACATTCTTGTCACCTTAAGGGGTGCCGCCAGTCCTCGAGTATCGGGCACTGGCGCGTTTTGCGTTGGGATTTGGTATGTTTGAAAGTCTTCAGAGTCGCCTTGGCGGCATTTTTGATAAACTCACAAAACGTGGCTCTCTGTCTGAGGCCGACGTTAGCGAGGCGATGCGCGAAGTCCGTGTTGCTTTGCTGGAAGCTGACGTTGCCCTGTCGGTTGTGAAAGATTTTGTCAAAAAAGCTAAAGAAAAGGCGATTGGCGAAGAAGTTTTAAAAGGGATTAATCCGGGCCAGATGGTCATTAAGATCGTGCATGACTGCATGGTTGAAATGCTGGGTTCGGATGATACGGCGATTAATCTGAAGGCCGTTCCCCCGGTTGCGATTTTGATGGTTGGTCTGCAAGGTGCGGGTAAAACAACCACCTCTGCCAAAATCGGCCTGATGCTCAAGAAGAAAGAGCGCAAAAAAGTTTTGCTGGCCAGCCTTGACGTTTATCGTCCGGCCGCCCAACAGCAGCTTGAGGTCCTCGCCAAACAGGCGGAGTTGAACTCGTTGCCGATCGTCTTTGGCGAACAACCGGTTGCCATTGCCAAACGTGCGATGGTTGAGGCCCGTAAGGGCGGTTATGACGTGGTTATCCTCGATACGGCAGGTCGTCTGCATATTGATGAAAAACTGATGGATGAAGTCGCGCAGGTTCGTGACGTTGCCAACCCGGCGGAAACCCTGTTGGTTACGGATGCCATGACCGGGCAGGATTCTGTCAATGTTGCCAAGGAATTTAACGACAAGATCGGCATTACCGGTATTGCTCTGACCCGTGTGGACGGGGATGCGCGTGGTGGTGCAGCGCTGTCCATGAAAGAAGTCACCGGCGCACCGATCAAGGTGATGGGTGTTGGTGAAAAAATCGATGAGTTGGAAGCTTTCCATGCTGATCGTGTGGCTGGTCGAATCCTCGGCATGGGCGATGTGGTCTCGTTGGTTGAAAAAGCACAGGAAACCATCGAACAGGATAAAGCCGAAGCCTTAGCCAAACGGGTCATGAAAGGCTTGTTCACGCTGGAAGATATGCTGGAACAGCTCAATCAAATTCGTAAAATGGGTGATGTGGACGGTTTGCTTAGCATGTTGCCGGGTATCGGCAAGATGAAAAAACAACTGGCTGAAGCCAAAGTGGATGACAAAATGATCGCTCGTCAACAAGCGATTATTCTGTCTATGACGGTTAAAGAGCGTCAAAATCCAAAGATTATTAAGGCATCGCGCCGCCAGCGTATCGCGGCAGGCTGCGGCCTCACAGTTCAGGACGTGAACAAGTTGCTGAAACAATATCAGCAAACAGCGACCGTCATGAAAAAAGTCGGAAAGATGAACAAAAAAGGCCTGCTCGGCAAATTGGGCGGCATGATGGGTGGACCGGGTGGTGCAATGCCGCCGGGTGGACTCAATGGTTTGCCCGGACTAGATGGTCTGGGTGGACAAGGTGGCTTGCCACCGGGATTGCCGCCTTTCAAAAAGTGAAGGCCTTTAATGTTTGAATTTTCGATTTAACCTTTTGTACTAAACCCAAACCATAGGAAAGACCAACAATGGCTCTTACAATCCGTTTGGCACGTGGCGGGGCTAAAAAGCGCCCGTTCTATCGTATCGTTGTTGCAGACAAGCGCGCTCCGCGTGATGGCCGTTTCATTGAGAAAGTCGGCACATACAACCCGATGCTGGCCAAAGACGACGAAAATCGTGTGAACATGGACATCGAACGCGTTGATTACTGGATCGGTCAAGGCGCGAAGCCGTCTGATCGCGTTTTGCGTTTCTTGGTTAATGCCGGTAAAGCCGAACGTGCTATTCCGCAGCAAACCAAAAAAGCTGAACAGTCTGAAAAGACTAAAATGCGTATCCAGGAAAAAGAAGAGAAACGCCGCGAAGCTGAAGAAGCTGCAAAAGCTGCTGCTGAAGAAGCCGCTGCTGCCGCTGCTGCACCGGCTGAAGAAGCTGCGGAAGCTTAATTCTTCTTTTGAATTTTTCATTTTTGGATAAAGATTTACAGATCATGTCTTCAAATACACCCATAAAGGATAATGAAAGTGCGCGCGTGTGCGTGGCTGCTTTTTCGTCCGCGCACGGTGTAAGTGGGGCCATGCGTTTGAAAAGCTTTACTGAAAATCCGGATGATGTTGCGGCCTTTAAGGTGTTGCAAAACGAAGATGCGACCAGGACTTATGAAATCGAAGTCGTCAGCCATACAGGCAAAGGCGAATTGATTGTCAAAGTTGATGGTGTGCAAACGCGTGAAGCAGCCGAATTGTTGAAAGGCGAACGTCTCTATGTCTCGCGTACCGAATTGCCTGAAGCCGGTGATGAGGAATTTTACCATGCGGACCTGATCGGTCTGACGGTCAAAACGACCAGTGGTAAAACCCTTGGAACTGTGCGGGCGGTATTTGATTTCGGTGCGGGTGATATGCTGGAAATTCTTCCCAAAGAAGGGGCACTGATTATGGTGCCGTTCACCAAGGCAATTGTACCGATTGTGGATATTGAAAAAGGGCGTGTCGTCGTCGATCCACCTGAGGGACTATTGCCGGAAGAGAAAAAGAAAAAACGCAAAAAGCCGCAAAAGGCGCAAGGCAAGGAGGATCCGCAATGAGCCCTCAATTGTTGCCTTGGACGGCTTGTGTGTTGACGCTTTTTCCCGAAATGTTTCCCGGCATGCTGGGGCATTCCTTGGTCGGACGGGGGCTGGAAGAAGGTCGTTGGTCATTGGATACCATCCAAATCCGCGATTTTGCGACAGACAAACATAATACAGTGGACGATACCCCTTGTGGTGGGGGTGCCGGTATGGTGATGCGACCCGATGTGGTCGGCGATGCGTTGGAGGCGGCCTCTGTTCGTTTTCCGATGGCCAAGAAGGTGTTTTTAACACCGCGTGGCAAAACATTGACGCAGGAAAAAGTCCGCGAATTGGCCGAAGGGCCGGGTGTGATTTTGCTTTGCGGTCGCTATGAAGGCATTGATCAACGTGTTCTGGATGAACATGATGATCTGGAAGAAATCAGTATCGGAGATTACGTTCTTTCCGGCGGTGAATCTGCTGCAACCGTGTTGTTGGACGCCTGTGTGCGTCTGCTGCCCGGTGTGATTGGCAAGGAAGCCAGCCACGAGGACGAAAGCTTTGAAGCCGGGCTTTTGGAATATCCGCATTATACTCGCCCACGTGTGTGGCGGGGGCGCGAAGTTCCTGAAACTCTGTTATCTGGACATCATGAAAAAATTCTGGCTTGGCGTAAAAGTCAGGCGCAACGCATTACGCAGGATCGCCGCCCCGATTTGTGGGCTGCTTACTGCAAAGAAACCAAAGGAAGTGCCTGAGATTGGCACCTCTCCATTGACTGAGATCACTCCTTTTTTAGAAGGTCGAGACCATGAATATTGTAGAACAACTCGGTAAAGAGCAGATTGAAAAGCAAACTGCTGAACGTGAAATCCCGAAATTCGGCGCAGGTGACACCCTGCGTGTGCAAGTTCGCGTAAAAGAAGGCGAGCGTGAGCGTCTGCAGGCGTTTGAAGGCGTTTGTATTGCCCGTAAAAACGACGGCATCAACTCTGCTTTCACACTGCGTAAATTGTCTTTTGGCGAAGGCGTAGAGCGCGTATTCCCGCTGTACTCCCCGAACCTTGCAGAAATTAATGTGGTTCGTCGCGGTGATGTTCGCCGTGCGAAACTTTACTACTTGCGTGGCCGTACGGGTAAAGCTGCTCGTATCGCTGAGAAAAAAGACTGGTAAGAAAAGTGATGGTGTTTCTTTTTCAAAGAAATGGAAATGCCTCTTTTTGAACAGACGACCTCTCGGCCTCTTTCTGCTTTGATAGATCTGGAAGACTATGCTTTCAGCTATCATCGCAAATTAATCGACGTGACTTTAACAAGGTTGCCCGATATTTGCTGTAAGTAGAAGAGCCACTGTTGGCAAGCGCCGTGTCCTTTGCTCACTTGTCGAGCGTGAAGGGCGCGGCGCTTTTCGCTTTTTAAACTCTCTGTATGTAAAAACAGAGATATCGAGTTTAGGGAATGTGTTTACCAACCCAAAGGGCGCGACCGATAATCTGGATTTGATGAAACTTGTCATTTTTGACGAGATATGGTGGATACAGGGTCTGGTTATCACTTATAATTTCAACACCATCAAGAATGTTGATAATACGCTTGATGTTGATCTGATCTTTAAAGATGAAAGCATATATACCGTCTTCCAACTTGGTCTGGGCGCGATCGACAAGGACATAATCTCCGCTGCTCATCGTGTGATCCATTGAATCTCCATGAACTTTGAAAAGACAGAGTTGATCAAATTCTTGATGCCCTAAACGTTCTTCGAGAAAAGATTTTGAAAATGGCATATGGTTTTGCAATACAAACCGTTCGGTGAAGGGTTTGTCAGACTCTTTCAAGTCCTTGCTGATGACCGGGACATGAACGATGGCAAAGGTGTCGTCAACACGTGTACCGAGTGGTTGTTTGGGGTTGGCGCCCGTTACAAGCCAGTCGATTGTTACGCCTGCAGCGTGGGCGATGGCGGCAATGCCGATGATTTTTGGCTCGCTTGATCCGGCCAACCAATTGGCGAATGTACGTTCGGATACACCTGACTTTTCACAAAGGGCGCGATTGCCACCGCATTCCTTGGCAATTTCTTTCAGGCGTACTTGCAATTGATCGGTCAAAACGAAATCTCCCTCGAAGTCGTATTATTGAGCCTTGGGAAAGATTTTTTATGTTGGTCTTGAGATTGAATATTGAAACATAAAATCTCTAGATTTGTTTTTCCCATATATGGCATACTCTATTCATTGGGATGAAAAAGTTGGTTGCTTTGCCATTTAGAGTTCTCATCCCAATCGTGATAATTGTGTAACCAAAAAAATCCGGAATATACCGGACCAGAATTTGGGGATTCTATGCCGTACTCAACATGCAGAACCAAAAACGCACACCCAGAAGATGTGAAAGCCGCCGTTCGGAAAAAAGTTGGCTCAATGGCTTCCTTGGCGCGCTATCATGGTGTCTCCGACTCCGTCGTACGTGCTGCGCTTATTCGTCCCCAGCCGACTGGAAATAAAATTATTGCAGATTGTCTCGGTGTACCTCTCCATTCGTTATGGCCTGAGTGGTACAATGAACACGGCCGTCGTATACCCCCAAATCGACTGGCAGAATGATAATCATTTGTATGACGTTTTCCAAACACGAAACGGCTAAATTGGTAAAGAAATTCCGATATTCAACCGTAGAAATCCTTTTTAGTCCAGCATTCTATTTGAGCGCTTGTTATATGCACAAATAACTTGTACGGAATTCCAGCTTGAATGGCTGAAATGACATGAAAGTTCTTTTTGGTTGCGTAACTTATAGGTGGCGTTATTCCATTTTGTAGTGATGGCTTAATTTCCAAGTTTTCATGTTATGGCGAAGTTACGATTCGTGACCTTATAAAATATGAAATATTCTTGCTTTATAAGGGGGGATGCCGATATGAATTTGATTGATTTCCAACCCTTAAACGACATTAAGATAAAGTGCGTGACCTTTGGCGTTAAAACTTTTATAGAAGGGGCGCATTTCTTATATAGATATTAGACATTCGAACTCATTCGGAGAAGAACGACAATGGGCAACCCCCGTACACTCTTTGACAAGATCTGGGACAGCCATCTGATTGAAACACAGGACGATGGTACAAGTCTGATCTTCATCGATCGCCACATGGTACACGAAGTGACCTCACCACAGGCCTTCGAAGCGCTACGTTTGACGGGGCGTAAGGTACGCCACCCGGAACTGACCCTCGCTGTTGCTGACCATAATATTCCGACATCTGACCGTTCAAACGGTATTGTGATTACAAACGAGGAATCTCGTATTCAGGTAGAAGCGCTGGAAAAAAATACCAAAGATTTTGGCGTTCCCTATTTTGCGATGGATGATATTCGTCAAGGTGTTGTGCATATCGTTGGACCAGAGCAAGGTTTCACACTGCCGGGTGCCACAATTGTATGTGGGGACTCCCATACCGCGACGCATGGTGCCTTTGGTTCCCTTGCCTTCGGTATTGGGACGTCTGAAGTTGAACACGTTCTGGCCACGCAAACCTTGTTGCAGAAAAAATCCAAAAACATGGAAGTCCGTGTTGAAGGCGCTTTGCCACCAGGTGTGACTGCTAAAGACTTGATCTTGGCCATTATCGGCAAAATCGGTACAGCCGGCGGTACAGGTTGCGTGATCGAATTTACCGGTCAGGCGATTATGGACCTGTCTATGGAAGGTCGTATGACGGTTTGTAACATGGCAATTGAAGGTGGTGCGCGTGGCGGTTTGATCGCTGTGGACGAAAAAACCATCAATTACGTCAAGGGCCGTCCGATGTCTCCGAAAGGGGCAGCATGGGAAGCAGCCATTGAATATTGGAAAACATTGAAATCCGATGAGGGTGCGGTTTACGACGAAACCGTTATCATCAAGGCGGAAGATCTGGTTCCTTATGTGACGTGGGGCACCAGCCCGGAAGATGCGTTGCCGATCACGGCGAAAGTTCCATCCCCGGCAGAGGCACGCGATGCCGGTAAAGCCAGTGCGATTGAACGCGCCCTTAAATATATGGGTCTGGAAGCTGGCACACCGCTTAATGAAATCGAAGTTGATCACGTCTTTATCGGTTCTTGTACAAACGGCCGCATTGAAGATTTACGGGCAGCGGCTGCGGTTGCAAAGGGCCGTAAAGTTGCTGACGGGATGACAGCAATGGTCGTTCCGGGTTCTGGTTTGGTCAAAGAAATTGCCGAAGAAGAAGGTTTGGATCAAATCTTTATCGAAGCCGGTTTTGACTGGCGTGAGGCCGGTTGCTCCATGTGTTTGGCGATGAACGACGATCGCCTGGCACCGGGGGAACGCTGTGCGTCCACATCCAACCGTAATTTCGAAGGTCGTCAGGGCCGCGATTCGCGCACCCATTTGGTCAGCCCTGAAATGGCTGCTGCTGCTGCGATCACCGGCAAACTGACAGACGTTCGCGACTTGTTGAAAGAGGGGAACTAAGAACATGGAAAAGTTCACCACACTGACGGGCATCGCCGCCCCGATGCCGTTGATCAATATCGACACAGATATGATCATTCCGAAACTGTTCCTCAAGACCATTAAACGCTCCGGTCTGGGTGTGCATTTGTTTGATGAAATGCGCTACAATCAAGACGGTTCGGAAAAAGACGATTTTATTCTGAATAAAGAACCATACCGTGATGCTAAGATCATCATTGCGGGTGATAACTTCGGTTGTGGGTCTTCACGTGAACACGCCCCTTGGGCTATCGCTGATTTCGGGATCCGTTGTGTGATTTCCACAAGCTTCGCCGATATCTTCCATAACAACTGTTTCAAGAACGGTATTTTGCCGATCCGTTTGCCGAAAGAAGATATTGATAAGTTGATGGACGATGCGTCCCGTGGGGCAAATGCGACGATCACAATCGATCTTGAAAATCAGGAAATTAAAGGCCCGGACGGCGGCACCATCAAATTTGATGTGGACCCGTTCCGCAAGCATTGTCTGATTGAAGGTCTGGATGATGTCGGGTTGACCTTGCAACGTGAAGAACAGATCAAAAGCTTTGAAGAACAACGCGCGGCTTCTATGCCGTGGTTGGTTCGTTAACACCACTACCGCCATCCCTGTGCTTGCAGGGGTGGCGCGTCTTTAAGGGAATACAATATGTCCGACGCTAAAAACCTGTTGTTCTTGCCGGGTGACGGCATTGGTCCGGAAGTCATGGGTCAAGTCCGTAAAATCATTGATTGGCTGGCGAAAAACCGTTCTGTCAATTTTAACATCACCGAAGGTCTTGTGGGTGGTGCCTGTTATGAAGCACACAAATGTGCTGTAACAGACGAAACTCTTGCTGATGCGATGGCTGCGGATGCGGTCATGTTGGGTGCTGTCGGTGGCCCGAAATGGGATAACGTAGAACGCCATGCCCGCCCCGAAGCCGGCCTGCTGCGTCTGCGCAAGGAAATGGACCTGTTTGCCAATCTGCGCCCGGCGATGGTATTTGATGCGCTTGTTGACGCATCGACTTTGAAGGACGAAGTGGTTCGTGGTCTGGATATCCTGATCATGCGCGAATTGACAAGTGGTGTCTATTTCGGTGAACCGCGCGGTGTGGAAGATCTGCCCGGTGGCGGTCGCAAAGGGTTTGATACACAAGTCTATACGGATGCAGAAATCATTCGTGCGGCGCATGTGGCCTTTGATCTGGCGAAAAAACGTGGCAATAAAGTCCATTCTGTTGAAAAAGCCAACGTGATGGAATCCGGTAAATTCTGGCGTGAAGTTGTGACCAAACTACATGCAGAAGAATATGCAGATGTGACATTGGAACATATGTATGCAGATAACTGCGCGATGCAGTTGGTGCGTAACCCCAAACAATTCGACGTGATCCTGACAGACAATCTGTTTGGCGATTTGCTGTCTGATTGTGCGGCGATGTTGACCGGTTCATTGGGGATGCTGCCGTCTGCGTCTTTGTCCGGTAAGGATGAAAACGGCAAAGTCCGTGCGATGTACGAGCCGGTCCACGGGTCAGCCCCGGATATTGCAGGTCAAGACCTCGCCAACCCGTTGGCAACGATTTTGTCGTTCTCCATGTGCTTGCGTTACAGCTTTGACATGGGCGCAGATGCCGGCCTGCTGGATCAAGGTGTCCAAAATGTCCTGAATGCGGGTATTCGTACAGGCGACATCATGCAGGCTGGTATGCAACAAGTTGGTTGCGCGGCGATGGGGGATGCCCTGATTACCGAGTTAAATAAACTCGTTTAATAGGCTTACCCGAATATTTTATAAAAAACCCGGCAGGTGATTGAACCTACCGGGTTTTTATTTTTTCTGAATAGGACATAGTTTTTTCCTATGGTCTGGATTGATTAATAGTATTTCCTTTCATTTGTCTAATTCTACATCATGGGTTTGCCCATCTTTGGGGGGTGGGGTCGGGGTGTTATGCCCCGGATACCGTTTCACTAATGGAGAAGACAATGAAACGTATCTTCGTAGGATTATCGCTTATTGCAGCCACATGCGCATTCATACAGCCGGCAACGGCTGCTGACGATCTACTGGCACGCGCAAAAGAAAATTTTAAGGCTATTCCGACGGCTGTGCCGGAAATTGCCGACAACAAAGTCACTTCCGATAAAGTTGAGCTCGGTAAAATGCTGTTTATGGACCCACGCTTGTCCTCTAGTCATTTGATCAGCTGTAACACCTGCCACAACGTTGGCATGGGTGGGGATGATAACCTGGAAACATCCATCGGACACGGTTGGGCCAAGGGACCGCGTAATGCGCCAACAGCTTTCAATGCGGTGTTTAATATTGCTCAGTTCTGGGATGGTCGTGCGGCGGATTTGAAGGCACAGGCCAAAGGCCCGGTTCAGGCCGGGGTTGAAATGAACAACAAACCTGAACGCGTCGTGGAAACATTGAAAAGCATGCCTGATTATGTGGCTATGTTTGCCAAAGCCTTCCCGAGCGACAAAGACCCGGTGACGTTTGATAATATGGCGCGTGCGATTGAAGCGTTCGAAGCCACCTTGATTACGCCGAATTCCAAATTTGACAAATTCTTGATGGGCGATACATCCGCCCTGAATAAAGTAGAGGCCGAAGGTCTTGATTTGTTTATGGAAAAAGGTTGTGTGGCGTGTCATGCCGGCACCAACTTTGGTGGCGAAGGGTATTATCCATTTGGTGTTGTTGAAAAACCCGGTTCTGAAATTTTGCCGGAAGGCGATAAAGGTCGCTTTGCTGTAACCAAGACAGCAGATGATTCCTATGTTTTCCGTGCGGCACCGTTGCGCAATATCGAACTGACAGCGCCTTATTTCCATTCAGGCAAGGTTTGGGACTTGAAACAGGCAGTTTCCATTATGGGGGCAAGTCAGTTAGGTGAGAAATTGTCTGAAAAAGAAGTCGAATCTATCACGGCCTTCTTGCGTACATTGACAGGTGACCAGCCAAAAATTGAGTATCCAATTTTACCTAAGTCAAGCGCGACAACACCTAAACCTTTAGAAATGAAATAAGTAAAAACTAAAGCAGTTGAGAAAAGGAAGAGACGGTAAATATCGTCTCTTCCCTCTTGTCGTTTTAAGTGCAGAAGGAACAGGTCCGTGAAGATTACACAATTGCGTTATGCTTTGATGGTGGCTCAGGAAAAGAATTTTAGTCGGGCGGCCGACCTTTGTCATGTGTCCCAACCTTCCCTCAGTGTGGCGATTAAAAATCTGGAAGAGGAACTGGATGTCACGCTGTTTGAAAGAATTAAGAATTCTCTGAAAGTAACGGAAGAAGGTAACAAGGTTTTATCTCAAATCGCCATCGCCGTAAGCGAAGTGGACCGGGTTAAAGAAATTGTAGACGGTCTGCGTGGCGAACTTTCCGGCACATTGCGTTTGGGTGCAATTTATTCGGTTGGGCCTTATATTTTTCCAAATCTGATCCCGAACGTTCATCAAAATGCCCCAAAGCTGACCTTATTGATTGAAGAAAACTTCACCTCGACTCTGTTGGAGTTTCTCGCCCACGGTCGTATTGATATGGCGTTGGTTGCCCTACCCTTTGATCATCCGGGTATGAGCACGATCCCCCTTTACAAAGAACCCTTTGTCGCAGCTGTCCCCAAAGGGCATGCTTGGGAAGGTCGCAATGACATTGGCGGGGATGAATTGGCGGATGAAAAATTATTGTTGTTGGGGAAAGGCCATTGTTTCCGGGATCAAGTGCTGGAAATTTGCGAAGCACCACATAGCTTTGAAGACAGCAGCAAAGGGGTCCATAATATAATTGAAGGCAATTCCCTTGAAACCATCCGCCATATGGTCGCGGTGGGAACCGGTATTACGGTGCTGCCGACCTCTGCACTGGAAAATTTTTTGTGCAAATCCGAACATACTTGCCCAAAAAGTGCCAGCAAAACGGTGCGCTATGCCTATTTTAAAAACCCGGCACCGTCACGTGATATTGCTTTGGCGTTCAGAACATCCTATCCCAATATGCAAATTGCGGAAATGTTGAAAGAAACCATTTTGGCAAACCTGCCAAACGGTTGCTTCCCTTTAGATCCTGCCTGAGAGAGAGAGAGAGTTACGTTTTTCCGAACTAATTTTCTTGACCTTTATAGTCAACTATCCCACTTATAGTCCGATGCCAAGGGGTGCCTGAATAGGGCTGAGAGTCCGAACGTGTGACAACCCTTTGAACCTGATCCGGGTTATTCCGGCGTAGGGATGGACGTAATTTCCCCCAACGCTCACCCCCGGATCTCCTGACCCAAATTGATTGGAGATCCTCAGACTATGAGCAACGACACTTCAAAACTTAACATCACAACGGGCCCCTTGCCGGGTTCAGAGAAAGTATTTTTTGGTTCTGACACGATGGACGACGTCACGGTCGCCATGCGTTGTATCCACCTTGAAGGCGGCGAACAACCGGTTGTGACCTATGATACATCCGGTCCCTATAGTGATCCGAACGCGACCATCGATATCAACGTAGGCCTGCCCAAATTGCGCCGCCAGTGGATTCTGGATCGCGGCGATGTGGTTGAATATGAGGGTCGCGACGTCAAACCCGAAGACAACGGCCTGTTAAAAGAAGACGACCAACCCGGCGTGGAACCGTTTGTGCGCGGGGATTTAAAACCGTTACGTTCCAAAGACGGAACAGCTGTCACCCAACTGGCCTATGCCCGACGCGGTATGGTCACACCAGAAATGGAATATGTCGCCATTCGGGAAAACGAAGCCCGCAAGGAAGCTTACCTGCGCGACGGCGAACCGTTTGGTGCGGAAATTCCCGATGTCTGCACCGGTGAATTTGTCCGTTCTGAAATCGCACGCGGTCGGGCGGTTCTCGTGTCCAACGTCAACCATCCGGAACTGGAACCGATGATCATCGGGCGCAACTTCCTGACCAAGATCAACGCCAATATCGGCAACTCTGCCGTGACCTCGTCTGTGGCTGAAGAAGTCGACAAAATGGTCTGGGCGACCCGTTGGGGGGCCGACACAGTCATGGACCTGTCCACCGGGACCGACATTCATAATATCCGCGAATGGATTATCCGCAATTCCCCGGTGCCGATCGGAACCGTGCCGATCTATCAGGCGCTTGAAAAATGCCGCGGGATTGCCGAAGACCTGACTTGGGAAATTTTCCGCGATACCTTGATTGAACAGGCCGAACAAGGCGTATCTTACTGGACCATCCATGCCGGTCTTTTGCTGGAACATGTGCCGTTAACCGTCAACCGTGTCACCGGGATTGTGTCGCGTGGCGGGTCTATCATGGCGAAATGGTGTTTGCATTATCATAAGCAAAACTTCCTGTGGGATCATTTTGACGATATCTGCGAGATTGCCAAACAATATGATGTGGCGATTTCATTGGGTGATGGTTTGCGCCCCGGTTCCATTGCGGATGCCAATGACGAAGCCCAATTTGCTGAACTGCGCGCGCTTGGCGTTTTGCAGAAGAAATGCATGGAACACGACGTTCAGTGCTTCATTGAAGGCCCCGGCCATGTGCCCATGCATAAGATCAAGGAAAATATGGACCTGCAACTCGAAGTCTGTGACGAGGCCCCGTTCTATACACTCGGTCCGCTTGTCACAGATATTGCGGCGGGCCATGATCATCTGGCTTCCGCGATCGGGGCGGCGATGATCGGCTGGTACGGTTGTGCGATGTTATGTTACGTCACCCCGAAAGAACACTTGGGCCTGCCCAACCGCGATGACGTGAAAGAAGGCGTCATGGCTTATAAGGTTGCGGCCCACGCGGCCGATCTGGCCAAGGGGCACCCCGGTGCGCGTCTACGCGATGATGCGATGAGCAAGGCGCGGTTTGAATTTCGTTGGCGCGATCAGTTCCATTTGGCGCTTGATTCGGAAAAGTCATTGGAATTCCATGACGAAACCCTGCCGGCGGAAGGTGCCAAGATTGCGCATTTTTGTTCTATGTGCGGGCCGAAGTTCTGCTCCATGCGCATCAGCCATGAAGTAAAGGCAGAGGCGCAGAAAGGCATGGCGGAAATGTCGGAAAAATTCAAAAAAGAAGGCGGCGAGATCTATAAAAAAATCGATGCTGCTGAATAATCCTAAAAATTGAAATGAACACAAACAAAAAGGGAGGCATTTGCCTCCCTTTCTTTTTCTGAAATACGTGAAAACTTCATACTCCTTTATGATTTTTGAAATATTTGAGTGGCTGGTCAACATTTATGCTAGAATTTCTCTGCAAAATTCACATAATTAGGTTGTGTGAAGATATGCTATGCTCCTTTACACCAGCGGTTTATAAAAAGCCATTCGTGTCACAAAATGAACGATATAAAAATGTTTGCTCGGGAAATGCGAAAAAGACTGTTTCTGATTTTTTTGTCGGCGGCTTTGATCATGTCTGTCAAAGCTTCGGCACAGGAATGGATTATGTCTGTGCAGCATGCCGATCTTTCCCCGTTTAAACATCGTAATGGATTTGGGCCTGGTGGGATCAATGTGGATATTATGTCTGCGATTGCCCATGAAATCGGCGTGGATTTAAAATTCACCGATTTTACGATTGCGCAAGGGCGTGAGAAATTTAAAACAGGGGATGTGACGGTTGATTGCTGTTTGAATGAAGTCTGGTTTCCAAAGCAACAAGATGTTCATGTCTTCAGCAAGCCGATATATCACTTGATCGAAGTTTTCGTTTTTCCAAAAGGGAAAAAGTTTCCCGTTCCGGACACATCCGTTTTAACCGATAAAACGGTTGCAGGTATTCGCGGGTTTACATATCCCGGTCAGGATAATTATGGGCGCCGCGTGGATGGGGACAACCCGTTGGAAGTCTTGCGATTGGTGCATGAAGGCAAAGTAGATGTTGGCGTGTTGGAACGTCATGCGGCCTCGTTTCACATCAATTCCCATAAGTTTAAGGTCCAGTTTGGTGACCCTTATTATTCGGTGGAAGTCGCCGTGCGTTTGCATCGATCCTTGGAAAACCGATTGGAAGATATTAATCAAGCGATTGATAAGTTAAAGTCGAACGGAATGATCAAGCAAATTATTGCACGTAACTTGCGATAAGATAGTGGGGCTTCAAAAAAATAAATAAGGCAAAAAAAGGCAGATTTGGCGCATAATACTGCCCCATTTGCAGTGTTAAATAAGAAACATGGAAAGAACGGTGTGTTGAGGAATATCCCCCTCGCGATAATCCCCAAAGCCCTTAAACGGTTTTATCCCATCAAACACACTTTCTTGATACACCGCTTGGACCATAACCGAATCGATCATGCTAGAACTCATCAAATCATCCTCGGACTTGCCCCCCGAGGATGATTTGTTTTAACAATAGGCTGAACGGTATAAAGGGGAAAGTCATGGCGACTTTTGCAGGACGGGATTTGGTCTGTATCCGAGGGGAGCGACTGGTCTTTTCAAAATTGAATTTTGCGATGGAAAGTGGCGGGTGTTTGACCCTGATCGGTCATAACGGCGCGGGGAAGTCTTCTCTGCTGCGCATGATGGCCGGTCTGCTTCATGCCGCCAGCGGTGACATGGTGTGGGATGATCAAGTGGTTGCTGACGATATGGATGAACATCGCGAACGTTTGCATTATGTCGGACACCATGACGCGATTAAGCCGGTTCTGACGGTAGAAGAAAATCTGAAATTCTGGGCTGGCCTGCGCAGTGATGCGTCTGAAGCCCAAGCGAATTTTAAAGAAGCCCTGGATATCTTTTCCATCGGACATTTAATTGATGTGCCGGGACGCTTCTTGTCTGCCGGACAAAAACGCCGTGCCAATCTGGCCCGTATCATTGCGTCGAAATCGCCATTGTGGCTGTTGGACGAACCGACAACAGCGTTGGATAAAGAATCGATTAAAAAACTGGAAGATGTAATTGAAAGTCACCGCGCCAAAGGTGGTATGGTGGTTCTTTCAACACATTCTGATATGAATATTAAAGACCAGCAAATTTTAAATGTCAGTGAATTTAGTGCCGCACGCGGTCACGAAAGCGCATCCTTACTGGCGGAGGGCATCTAATGGGTCGTTTTCTTTCTATTGTGCGCCGTGATCTACGCCTTGCTCTGCGCCAAGGCAGTGATAGCGTGATGGTCGTGATGTTTTTTGTTCTGACGGTTGTTTTATTTCCGTTCGGCATCGGGCCGGAAGGCAATATTCTCGCCCGTGTTGCCAGTGGTGTGATTTTTGTTGCGGCCCTTTTGGCGTCAATGCTGTCGTTGGAACGCCTGTTTCAAACTGATTATGAAGATGGCTCGCTGGAACTTCTGACCTTAAGTCCTTTGCCGTTGGAAATTATTGTTCTGGCAAAAATCACCGCACATTGGTTGACAACAGGCCTGCCTTTGATGATCGCCTCGCCCTTATTGGCAGTTTTGATGAATATGGATGGCAATGGCTTTACCATGCTCATGCTCGCCTTGTTGCTCGGCACACCTGCACTGAGTCTGATCGGGGCAATCGGGGCGGCCCTTGTGTTGGGGTCACGTCGCGGTGGGGTGTTGATTTCCCTGCTGGTTTTGCCGTTGTTTGTACCTGTTTTGATTTTTGGCGTGGGATTAATTGAGGCTGCAATTGGCGGATTTGCGGTAAAATCCCAGATCCTCGTTCTGTCTGGCATCTTATTTGCCTGTCTTGCCTTTTGTCCGTTTGCGGCAGCGGCTGCGGTCCGTCAATCGGTTGAATAAGTTGGAATGCAGGGTTATCCCTGCATCCACGGTAGGCCGGCAACTTTCCAGCCGTTGACGTTACCTCGGTGGCGTTGATCGTCGTGATCGCCTTCAAATCCGCCTTCAATGTTATAACAGGTCTTGTATCCTGCTTGTGTCAGGGCGATGGCGGCATATTTGGAGCGCACACCGGAACGACAGAGCATAAGGAGTTCTGTTGTTTGGTTGGGGACCAGTTTGGCGATATCTTCGATAAAGGTTTCGTTACGCATACCACCGGGGAAATGGTTCCATTCCACCAACAGGTGTTCTTTTTCCAATGATGACAGATTGACCTGACCGACCCAGGCCCATTCGGCTTCGGTCCGCACGTCGATTAAAACGGCATCTTTGGAAGATTGAAGGATTTCCCAAGCCTGCTTGGGGGTGATATCTCCGGCATATTGCTCAGACACGGTGAACTCCCTTGGTATTGTGTCACGATACCTTCTTGTTACACTTGTTTACAGATCCTGCAAAATATCTTTTCTAAAATGTTCACGGATGTGTGAACGAGTGTGAAATGCAATTCTCATCTTATATTGATATTGTCTAATGCAACATCTGTAAAACAAGAATGAAAATTGATATGGCGCTTTTGCAAACCTTATCCTCAAAAAGCTTTTTGGAAACTCTGTTTCAGTGCCGTTTGTGCCGACATGTGACAGGAGCGGTTTTTCTGGCAATTTTAATTGTCGAAGGGGCAATCCTTATTTTTTCGGTCAATAACTTTGAGCGTGATCGACTGTTGGAAGTTGAACGAGAAGGTTTTGCGGTTGTACGGGCCTGGCTGGAAATTAGTGCAGATGGCCCACAAACCATGAAGAAGATGGCTCCGATGATCGGAAGTGGCTCGGTCTTGATTACGGCAGATGTTGTCGATGAAGCGGGACGTGAAGTTGCCAAACTGTCGCAACACAGTATTTTGGCACCGAATAAAGAAACGTTCACAGTGACCTGGACACCACAAAAACTGGGTTATCCGTTGTATGTCACGGCAGTGCTGGATAAATCGGAAATACCGGGGCAAATTCGGGCCTTTGTCTGGCGAATTATCGGGCTTGTCTTGTTGATTTCATTTTTTGTGACCGTTGTGACAATGGTGATCTTGGATCGTCTGATGTTGCGTCCAATCCGCACGTTGCGTAGTCGGATGACCGATGCTTGTGTTGATTTATCCCACCCTGGATCACATTTGATTGAAAAAAGCAGAAAGGATGAACTTGGCGATGTGGCTTTGGCCTTTAATGATCTGTTGAAACGTCTGTCGGCAGCCTTTGGTGAAATCCGTATTCAGCAAGATAGTTTGCAGGAAAATAATAGTCGCCTTGAAATAGAGGTGGTTGAGCGTACGAAAGAATTAAATGAAACGGTGCGGGAATTGCGCCGTGAAGCAAGTGAACGTGAGCGTATTGAACAAGCGCTTGATGCGTCAAACGGTGTATGTACATCGGAACATCTTAAAAAAATTGCTTATACCGATACATTAACTGGATTGGCAAACCGTGATTTATTTATGGATCGGTGTCGTCAGGTTTTACGTCAAATGAAGCGGACTGATCTGAAAGCAGCTGTTCATCTTATTGATCTGGATAGATTTAATGCCATTAATCAATCCTATGGGTCACAAGGTGGCGATGCGGTTTTGCAAACCGTTGGAGATCGTTTACAAGGCTTGGTGCGGGAATCCGATACGTTGGCCCGTTTAAGTGCAGATGAATTTGCAGTGATCCAGTTTGATATTTCTGGCAGTGACGATGCATCGGTTTTAGCCCAAAAAATAACGGATCATATCAGCCCGCCGGTTCAGTGGCAGAAGGACGAAATTGATGTGACCTGTTCGTTAGGGATTACATTACTGAATACGGAAGATAACTCGGTTGAAGATGTCTTGCAACATGTGGCCTTGGCGTGTAAGCGGGCCAAACAGGATCAGGGCTCAAGTTACCATTTTTATGCTGAAGAAATGAACAAGCAGGCATTAGAGCGCCAAATCATTGAACGAGACCTGAAGAAGGCATTGGTGAATGATGAATTGGAAGTTTATTTTCAACCAAAACTGGATGTAAAAAACAATCGTGTTTCGGGAATGGAAGCCTTGGTGCGCTGGAACCATCCAGAACGCGGGTTTATGTCACCGGCCTTGTTTATCCCAATTGCAGAACGTAGCCAGCTGATCGTGTCGATTGGAGAATGGGTTTTGCGCACAGCGTGTCGTCAGATCAGACGTTGGCAGGCCAATGGGTTGGGAGATTTGAAAGTTGCGGTCAATGTTTCTGCCGTTCAGTTGACGCAAATCTGCATTGTCTCGCAGGTGCGACGGGTGTTGTTGGAAACCGGATTACAGCCGCATTTACTGGAACTGGAAATTACCGAAAGTGCGGTGATGAAAAATGTCGAAGAGACAATCACAATTCTGGAAGGTTTACGGGATTTGGGTGTTTCGCTGTCGATTGATGATTTCGGGACAGGCTATTCCAGCCTGAATTATCTGAAACGTTTTCCGGTAAAGCGCATCAAGATTGATAAGGCCTTCGTTGATGAAATTACCGATCTCAATAGTGAAGGTGTGATTGCGCGTGCGGTTGTAACGATGGGCCATAGTTTCGGTATGGAAATTACAGCCGAAGGTGTGGAAGAAGAGTTCCAACTGGAATTTCTGCGTAAACTCGGTTGTGATGAGATACAAGGATATCTGTATGGCAAGCCAATGGCAGCGGCTGATTTTGAAGCTTTTGTGAAAATGCCTACGCAATCGTCTTTCGCTGCGCAGTAAATGCCGATTTATTATATGATTAAAACGCTGGTGGGTAGGAAACGGGCCGATTATAAAAGAATTGGGATCAGTTCTTTTACGAGGCACGAAATATGACCTTTATTCCTGAGGTTTTAAAAAAGACACGGACGCAAGAAGGATTAACACTGGATGATTTGGCTGAAAAATCAGGTGTGAGTCGGTCTATGATTTCAAAAATTGAACGCGGGCAGGCTGTGCCGTCCACAACCGTTTTAGGTCGGTTGGCTGAAGCGCTGGATTTAAGTATCACTCAATTTGTCGGTGGACAAAATCGAGATGAATCGGTGCATGTTCCTGCAAAAAAACAACCTGTTTTTGTCGAAGAAGAAACAGGGTTTCAGCGGCGCTCCTTATCGCCACTTTATCGTGGACGTGGTGTTGATTTTGCCAAAAACATGCTTCCTGCGGGGCAAAGAACAGGCCCGTTCCCTTCTCATCGAGCAGGAGTGGAAGAGCATATTTATGTGCACTCAGGCGTGCTGCGTGTTCATGTCGGCCATGAAGTTTATGATCTGGAAGAAGGTGATTTTCTGTTTTATCCGGCGGATCAAGAACATACGTTTGAAAACCCAGGTACCGAGCCGGCTGAATTTTTCATCGTCATTGACAGTACGCATTTGCGTTAAAATTATAAAATTGCCAAAATTAACATTTCTCCTATAATAGAAAAATCCATTATAGGAGAAATGTTATGAGGATATTAATTGTCGGGGCGGGTGGTATTGGTGGCTATTTTGGCGGACGCCTGCAAGAAGCCGGGGCAGATGTTACGTTTCTTCTACGTTCGAAGAAACGCAAGGTGCTTCAAAAAAGTGGTCTAAGTCTTGAAAGCCCATTGGGGAACTGGCAAGGAAATATCAAAACACTCAGTGTTGGTGATCCGGCTGAACCCTTCGACATCGTTCTCTTATCTTGTAAATCTTATGATTTGGATTCAGCCCTTGATGCGGTTTCTGGTTTTATTGGTTCAAAAACAATCGTTTTGCCATTGTTGAATGGTCTTCGGCATTTGGAGAGAATTGCCCAACGCCAACCATCTATAAATCTTTGGGGTGGTTTGGTGCATATTGGGGTTCGTGCGGGTGATTACGGCAAGATTACGCATTTTAACAAGATCAACGATTTCACGCTTGGACCATTGGACCTCAAGGTCAAACCGTGTTCCCAAATCAACGACCTGATCTCTACATTTGGTAAATCTCCGGTCCGGGTCGTATACAGCCGTCATATTTATCATGATCTTTGGAAAAAGTTTGTGTTCCTGGGAACGCTTGCCGGAATGACGTGTTTGATGCGTGCTGATATTGGTACCATTTTGCAGACAACACATGGCAAAATACTGATTTTACAGTTGTTAGAAGAATGTAAAGCGATTGCTGAACAGGAAGGTCATCACATTCAAGATGATGTGATTTTGCAATATGTTGCGCAATTGACGGATAAAACGTCAACGGCAAGTGCATCAATGCTTCATGATATAGCCTGTCAAAACCCAACTGAAGGCAATCATATATTGGGGGATTTATTAGCACGTGCGACCCGACATGATGTGCAAACCCCGTTATTGAAAATCTGCTATACGCATCTGGATGTTTACGAGCACCAAAGAAGGAGGGTTTTATGCTAAGTGAACATAAAGGCCTTCTTCTTGGTATTATTGCTGTACTCTCATTCAGTTTGACACTGCCTATGTCGCGTCTTGCATTGATGGATATTGATGCTTTTACGTTGGCGCTTTGTCGTATTCTGATTGCTATCGTAATCGCGGGTTTTATTTTAGCCGTCCGTAAACCGCCGTTGCCGCAAAAACATCATTTGCTAAGCCTAGCTTTATGTGCGTTTGGGATTGTCTTTGGCTTTCCTGTTTTTACAACCTTGGCCTTACAAACCGTATCTGCGTCCCATGGTGCGGTTATCGTTGGGTTGTTGCCGATGTGTACGGCAATGGCAGGGGCATTGATCGGACAGGAAAAACCGTCATTTGGGTTCTGGATGACAGGATTGTTCGGCACGGTCCTAACATTCATATTCGCCTTTCGGCAGGCGGAAGGCGTACTCGCGATTGGTGATGTTTATTTAATTTTGGCCGTGCTGAGTGCCGCAATTGGGTATGCGTATGGCGGGCGGGTGTCCAAAGATCTTGGTAGTTGGCAGTCAACCTGTTGGGCGATTGTGTTGACAGCTCCATTGATTGTGATGTCACTCTTTTTTATTCCTCTTTCATTGAACGATTTGCGTGTGGGTTCATTTATTGGTGTTTTGTACGTTGGTATTGTATCGCAGCTGGTCGGTTTCTTTTTTTTATATAAAGCAATGGTGCTTGCCGGGATTGCCAAGACATCGCAACTTCAGTTAATGCAGCTTTTTATGACTTTTATTGCGTCGTGGTTATTGTTGGGGGAGCATATCGGTTTGGATTTGGTTATTTTCGGAAGTTTGGTTGTTTTATGTGTTGGATTGGGGACACGATTACGGGTCGTGCGGAAAAATTAAATCTATCTGCTTAAACTGATGAACGAAGGGAAGTTCATCCTAGACAAAGTGGATGAAAAGGCCATAATGCGCGGCGTTTCAAGTGCCATACAAGCAAGGCTGATTGCCCATGACCACCACACCAGAGATGTCCGTTGTTGTTCCCGTTAAAAATGAAGCGGAAAACATCCAGCCCCTGATTGAAGAAATCTGCGCGGCGCTGGAGGGAAAAATCTCGTTTGAAATCGTTTATGTGGATGATGGCAGTGATGATGACACCCCGCAAAAATTACGCGATATGCAGGTCAAGCTGGATAACCTGCGTGTGGTGACGCATCGTCAAGCCTGTGGTCAAAGTACGGCTGTTCGCAGCGGGGTGAAGCAGGCGCAAGGGCGCGTGATTGCGACTTTGGACGGGGACGGGCAGAACGATCCGGCGGACATTCCGGCGCTGTATGATGAATTGATCAAAGATGATAATCAGGATTTTCTGTTGATGGCAGGCTGGCGGGCCAAACGTCACGACAGCGCGTTTAAGTTATGGCAATCGCGCAACGCCAATAAAATTCGCGCTGGCCTGTTGGGTGACAACACGCCCGATACTGGATGCGGTTTAAAAGTTTTTACACGGGAAGCGTTTCTCGATCTGCCTTACTTTAACCATATGCACCGTTTTTTACCGGCACTGATGATCCGGCGTGGCGGACGTGTGCAGTCGGTACAGGTTAATCACCGGGCACGTGAACGCGGGGTGTCCAAGTATGGTATGTGGAACCGCCTGTGGGTCGGCATTGTCGATATTATGGGTGTGATGTGGCTACAAAGCCGGGGCAAAGTTCCTGAAATCATTTTGCCCAAGGATGAGGCATGAATTTTAAGGTCTTCATAAAAGGCCTGGTTTTCCTATGTTCGCTCGCCGGGGCGGCTTATCTGCTGTCTTTAGGGATGGATGAAAGCTGGATCGACGAGAATGTGCGCGGTCAGGGCTTAAAAGGCTGGTTGATCTTTATTTCGCTCGGCGGTGTGTTGGCAGCCGTTGGTTTCCCGCGTCAAATTCTGGCGTTCATGGGGGGCTATGCGTTTGGCGTCGTGAAAGGCACCACGATCACGGTATTGGCCGTTGGTGTGGGCTGTATTTTGACTTTTTCTTACGCACGGGCCTTGGGTCGAAATTTTGTCAAACGCAAATTTCCACGCAAGGTGAAACGGATTGATGAGTTCTTGTCGGAAAGTCCGTTCCTGATGTCTTTGTTGATCCGTTTATTGCCAGCGGGGAGCAACGTCGCGACAAATGCGGCCGCCGGGGTGTCCGGTGTACGGGCGCTGCCCTTTGTGATCGGTTCGCTTGTCGGATATATCCCGCAAACGATTGTGTTTGCCTTGGCAGGCAGCGGTGTGGACGTGGACCCGGTTTGGCGGATCGGCTTGAGCGTGGTTTTATTTTTATGCTCCGGCGTGCTGGGGGTCTATCTTTATCGTCGATATCGTCATGGTAAAACATTGGGCCGCGAGATTGAGAGTCAACTTAGCGGTGATGAAGCTGAGGCCGAAGCCATTGTTCGCGAGAGTGATCGCGGTTCCTCTTCATCGCAGGCTTGAAGCCAACCTTTTTCAATGTCATAAACGCCCGTCGCCTATCGGCAAGGAAAGTGTGGATAATGTTGCAGAAATACTGGTCTCCCGTCACGTTTACAGTCATGTGGTTCGTGTTGGTCGTGGTTGCGATCTGGACCCGTCCGGCTTTGCCGGTGGATGAAACGCGCTATTTGGCGGTGGCGTGGGAAATGTGGCAACGCGGGGATTTCATTGTTCCGCATTTGAACGGTGAAACCTACAGCCATAAACCGCCTTTGCTGTTTTGGTTGATGAATGCGGGCTGGGCCGTTTTTGGGGTAAATGACTGGTGGCCGCCGTTGGTTGCGCCTTTGTTTGCGTTGGCCTGTTTGTTTTTAACCCGCAGTATGGCACAAAAATTGTGGCCTGAACGTCCGATGATTGCGGACCTTTCCCCGATTATTTTGTTGGGTGCGGCTTTTTGGACTGTTTTTACCACCGTTACGATGTTTGACATGCTGGTTGCGGCCTGCACCCTGTGGGGATTACTCGGCCTGTTGATGGTTTGGCGTGACGGCAATGTGAAAGGCTGGTGGTTTCTGGCTCTTGCCATTGGCTTTGGTGTGCTGGCCAAGGGACCGGTGATTTTGTTGCAAATTCTGCCGATTGCGTTGCTGTTGCCGTTTTGGGATCGTGAAAAACGCATTAAGAATCGAAAACGATGGTATCTGAATATTCTGCTTTGTGTGCTGGGGGGGGCAGTAATTGGTCTGGCATGGGCAATTCCGGCAGGTATTCAAGGCGGTGAAGAATATCGCAATGCCATCTTTTGGGGGCAAACAGCCGGGCGCGTGGTGAAATCTTTTGCTCATGCACGTCCGTGGTGGTGGTATCTGGCTGTTATCGGTCCTTTGTTACTGCCTTGGGTTCTTTGGCCAAGCTTATGGCGCGGTTTGATCAAGAAGGCAGGTGTGATTTTTAGCGAAAGCCAAATCCGGTTTTGCCTCTTGTGGTTTGTACCGATCTTTGTGGCCTTTTCCTTAATTAGTGGTAAACAACTTCATTACCTATTACCCATCTTTCCTGCCTTTGCCTTTGTGTTGGCGCGTGTGCTGGCTGAAGGTGAATTATTTTCATCCCGGTTGGGGCGTTTACTGCCTGCTGGATTTATGGTCGTGCTGAGCGCGGTTTTAATCGCAGCCCCTTATTTGCCAATCCGTAAATTGCCCGATTGGGTCGCAATATTGCCGACTTATTGGATGCTGATCCCCTTAATGGTCGCCTTTTATATGATTGCCAAACCGATTTTGAATAATAAATCTGCGGTGATTGGTTTTACCAGCATGATGGGGGGCTTTGTGGTTGCGCTTCATCTTGCACTTGCGCCGTATCTTGCACAGTCGTTTGATCTCCATGCGATGGCACATAAGATTAAGACCATGCAGGATGATGGGTATGAGGTGGCATTTATTGCGAAATACCACGGGACATTCCAATTTTTAGGACGTTTGGAAAAACCGATTGCAGAATTGGCGACGGATCGTGGGGAAGATATGGCCGATTGGTTGGTTGCTCACCCGCGAAGTAAGGTGATTACACTTTGGAAACAAGCGGCACCGGATCATGAGGCGGTTGATTTTGTCCAAGATTTTCGGGGTAATAATTTTATCATTTTTGATGTGGGAAAATTGAAGGGCAACCTTGATCTCCTCCATCGTCGTGGTAAAGAGTAAAACCCGAAAATGCTGCGACGCAGCATAGAGTTTCATCAAAAAATAGTAATTCATGGCTTGACAGAAATGGGGTCACAAATTACCTCTGTTAGCACTCGGACCTAACGAGTGCTAATCATTGACTCGTTCGGGTCATTACTTTGGTGACTATCACGGAGTTTAAAACCATGAAATTTCGTCCTCTGCACGATCGCGTCCTCGTAAAACGCGTAGAGCAAGAAACTAAAACCGCTGGCGGCATCATTTTGCCGGAAGCTGCACAAGAAAAACCGTCCGAAGGCGAAGTTATCGCTGTGGGTGCCGGTGTGCGCAATAAAGACGGCGAGTTTGTCGCGCTTGACGTAAAAGCGGGTGACCGCGTTCTGTTCGGCAAATGGTCCGGTACAGAAGTCAAGGTTGACGGTGACGATCTGTTGATCATGAAAGAATCCGACATCATGGGTGTGATCGAAGCTTAATCAGCTTGTTCATCACATTTCATTATAATTTTTGACTGCTTAAAATAAGGGTCTAGCTCACATGGCTAAAGAAATTAAATTCGGCACAGAAGCTCGTGCAAAAATGCTTGAAGGTGTTGACCTTCTTGCAAACGCTGTAAAAGTAACACTCGGTCCTAAAGGCCGTAACGTTGTTCTGGACAAATCCTTCGGCGCTCCGCGTGTCACAAAAGACGGTGTGTCTGTCGCCAAGGAAATCACACTGGAAGACAAGTTCCAGAACATGGGCGCACAAATGATCAAAGAAGTTGCGTCCAAGACAGCCGATATGGCTGGTGACGGTACAACAACAGCAACTGTTTTGGCTCAGGCGATTGTTCGCGAAGGCGCTAAATCCGTTGCAGCCGGTATGAACCCGATGGACCTGAAACGTGGTATCGACATCGCGGTTGCAAAGGTTGTTGAAGACGTTAAAGCACGTTCCAAACCGGTTTCTACAAACGAAGAAGTTGCCCAGGTTGGGACAATTTCTGCGAACGGTGAAAAAACTGTTGGTGATCTGATTGCACAAGCAATGGATAAAGTTGGCAACGAAGGCGTTATCACTGTTGAAGAAGCAAAAGGTCTGGATACGACGCTTGACGTTGTTGAAGGTATGCAGTTCGATCGTGGTTACACGTCTCCGTACTTCGTGACCAATTCTGAAAAAATGATTTGCGAGTTGGACAACCCGTACATTCTGATCAACGAAGGCAAGCTCAGCTCTTTGCAGCCGATGTTGCCGCTTCTGGAAGCCTCTGTTCAGTCTTCTCGTCCGCTGTTGATCATCGCAGAAGACATCGAAGGCGAAGCATTGGCAACTTTGGTTGTTAACAAGCTGCGTGGCGGCTTGAAAGTTGCTGCGGTTAAAGCGCCGGGCTTTGGTGATCGTCGTAAAGCGATGTTGCAAGACATCGCAATCCTGACAAACGGTCAGCTTGTTTCTGACGAACTGGGTGTAAAACTGGACAGCGTGACTGTTGACATGCTGGGGACTGCGAAGTCTGTGGTTATCACCAAAGAAGAAACAACAATCGTTGAAGGTGCAGGCGATAAAGACGATATCGTTGCACGTTGCAACCAGATTAAAGCACAGATCGAAGAAACCACTTCTGATTATGACCGTGAAAAACTGCAGGAACGTCTGGCGAAATTGGCTGGCGGTGTTGCTGTTATTCAGGTTGGCGGTGCAACCGAGATCGAAGTGAAAGAACGCAAAGACCGCGTTGATGATGCTTTGCATGCAACACGCGCTGCTGTTGAAGAAGGTATCGTTTCCGGTGGTGGTACAGCTTTGTTGTACGCAACAAAAGCACTGGAAGGTCTGGAAGGTGAGAACCCGGATCAGAAAGTCGGTATCGACATCATCCGTCGTGCCCTGCAAGCACCGATCCGTCAAATCGCAGAAAACGCGGGTCATGACGGTGCGGTTGTTGCTGGTAAATTGCTTGAATCTAATGACACAAGCTTCGGCTTTAACGCACAAACCGGCGAATATACCGATCTGGTGGCTGCTGGTGTTATCGACCCGGTTAAAGTTGTTCGTGCAGCTTTGCAGGATGCGGCCTCTGTTGCTGGTCTGTTGATCACAACCGAAGCAATGGTTGCGGACCTGCCGGAACCTAAAGGTGCACCGGCTATGCCTGACATGGGCGGTATGGGCGGTATGGGTGGCATGGGCTTCTAAGTCCAAACCAACCATCAGCTTTATAAGCTTTGTAAAAAGGGGTCGTGCCTATCTGGTGCGGCCCTTTTTTCTTTGCAGGGCGGGGCGGTCTTTGATATAAGCTTCTTCAAGTTTACGTTGACGTAAAGGTAAACATTTTTTAGGAGAAGGATATGAACGTTCAAGGTTTGGCGGCAATTGTTACAGGTGGGGCGTCCGGTTTGGGGGAAGCCACGGCACGCAAACTTGCCAGCGAAGGGGCGAAAGTTGCCATTTTCGACATGAATGTGGACGCTGCGCAAAAAGTCGCTGATGAAATTGGCGGGATTGCGGTTGAATGTAACGTGTCTGATGCGGCCAGTGCCGAAGCGGCATTTGCCACCGCGCGTGAGGCACATGGTGCGGCCCGTATCGTTGTGTCTTGTGCAGGGATTGCGCCGGCCTCTAAAATCGTGGGGCGTAATGGCGCGCACGATCTGGATCTTTTCTCTAAAGTGATTAACGTCAATCTGGTGGGGACATTCAACATGACCCGACTGGCCTGTGCAGATATGCTGGAATTGGACCCGGTGAATGGGGAAGAGCGCGGCGTTGTGATTAACACGGCCTCCATCGCATTTGCAGACGGTCAAATCGGTCAAGCGGCCTATGCGGCATCCAAAGGCGGGGTGGCTTCCTTAACATTGCCGGTGGCCCGTGAAATGGCCCCGAAAGGCATTCGTGTTATGACGGTTGCACCGGGGATCATGGCAACGCCGATGTTGCTGGGTATGTCCGACGAAGTTCAAGAGGCTTTGAACAAATCAGTACCTTGTGGCCGTATGGGCAAACCAGAAGAATATGCCGATTTGGTCAATCATATCGTTAACAATGCCTATCTGTCTGGTGAAGTGATCCGTATGGATGGTGCCCTGCGTATGGCCCCTAAATAATCGGTTGTTTAAACCGCATTTGATATGGAACGGCCCTTACCTGTGTAAGGGCCGTTTTGTTTATTGGACTCTACTGCAAAGCATGTTAAACAGCGCGTCTAGGTTTTTATCTCGATGCAAAGAGGCCCAAGGTGCAATACGTTTCCACACGCGGCAAAGCGCCCGCACTTTCCTTTGATGATGTTCTTTTGACAGGTTTGGCCCGTGATGGCGGGCTGTATCTGCCGGAAAGCTGGCCGCAGTTCAGCGCCGATGATATCCGTGATATGCGCGGTTTATCTTATGCTGATATGGCTGTCCGTGTGATGTACCCGTTTGTGGAAGGTTCCATCCCGCATGCGGATTTTAACGAGCTGGTGCAGGATGCGTACAAGGATTTCGGTCATCCGGCGGTTGCGCCTTTGAAACAATTGGATTCTGATCAATGGGTCATGGAATTGTTTCACGGCCCCACTTTGGCTTTTAAAGATTATGCACTGCAATTACTGGGTCGTTTGTTTGACTATGTATTGAAAAAACGCGGGGAGCGCGTGACGATCGTTGGGGCCACATCTGGCGATACCGGGTCGGCTGCGATTGAAGCCTGTCGCGACCGCGAATGTATCGATATTTTTATCATGCATCCGAAAGGGCGCGTGTCTGATGTACAACGCCGCCAGATGACAACAATCTTGTCTTCCAACGTGCACAATATTGCTGTGGAAGGGACGTTTGATGATTGTCAGGATGCCGTGAAGGCCATGTTTAATGACATGGATTTCCGCGATAAATATAACTTATCTGCGGTGAATTCGATTAACTGGGCGCGCATTATGGCGCAAATTGCCTATTATTTCTGGGCGGCTGTTCAGGTTGGCGCACCGGATCGCAAGACTCGTTTTGCCGTGCCAACCGGGAACTTTGGCAACGTGTTTGCCGGATATTGTGCCAAGAAAATGGGTTTGCCGATCGACAGTTTTGTGATCGGGTCTAATCGTAATGACATTTTGACACGCTATTTCAATACTGGTGTGATGAAAATGGAAACGGTGGAACCCAGTTTGTCACCTTCTATGGATATTCAAATTTCATCCAATTTCGAACGCTTGCTGGCGCAACATTACAAGGCGGACGGTTCTGCCTTGACTCAAGCTTTGGCAGATTTCCGTGATACCGGTGAAGTTGATTTTGGTACAGAGCGCTGGAAAGCCATGTGTGAAGATTTCACAGCCCAATGTCTGAATGATGAAGAAACCAAACAGGCGATTAATGCGTTTTATCAGCAGACGGGTGAGTTGCTGGACCCGCACAGTGTCATCGGTTGCGCGGTTGCGCGCGATGCGGTGAAAACCGATGCGGTCACCATTGCCTTGGCAACGGCGCATCCGGCAAAATTCCCGGCGGCGGTTGAAGAGGCTTCCGGTGTTCATCCGGCCTTGCCGGAACGTCTAAGCGATTTGTTTGATCGTGAAGAACGTTTTGACGTTCTGGAAAATGATTTACCCACCATTCAGTCCTTTATTGAAAAGACCCTTGCCTAAATGAACGTTCGTATTACGACACTGGACAACGGTCTTCGCGTTGTCTCCAACCATATGGCGTCTGTCCAGTCGGTTTCCCTTGGTGCATGGATTGAAATTGGTGCCCGTCATGAAAAGCCGGAATTGAACGGTATTTCGCATATGTTGGAACATATGGCCTTTAAGGGGACGACGACGCGCAATGCCTTGCAATTGGCGGAAGAGATTGAAAATGTTGGCGGGCATATCAATGCCTATACATCGCGTGAAAATACGGCCTATTACGCCAAAGTATTGAAAGAGGATGTCGGCCTAGTGGTTGATGTCATTTCTGATATTTTGCAAAATTCTGTGATTGATAACGAAGAATTAGAACGTGAACGCAGCGTTATTTTACAGGAAATTTATCAGGCGAACGATACGCCGGATGATATTGTTTTCGATCATTTCCAACTGACGGCTTATCCTGACCAGGCCATGGGTCGCCCGGTTTTGGGCGAGGCGGATATCGTCAAATCCCTGTCTCGTGACACGGTCTTGTCTTATATGCAGGATAATTATGCGACATCGCGCATGGTCTTTAGTGCGTCTGGCAATGTGGACCATGACACATTGGTCGCCATGGTCGAAGAAAAGTTTACCTCTTTGCCGCGTGAAACACAGATTTTGCCAGAACCGACCCGTTATGTCGGGGGGGATTTTGTGGAAAACCGCCCCAATCTGGAACAGGTTCATTTGGTTGCCGGGTTTGATGCGGTTAAATACGATGATCCCGATTTTTACAGCTTGTCGGTCATGTCGACCCTGTTCGGTGGTGGCATGTCATCACGGCTGTTTCAGGAAATCCGCGAAAAACGAGGGCTTGTCTATTCGATTTATAGCTTTGTTTCTGCTTATGATGATGGTGGGATGCTGGGGCTTTATGCCGGTACGGGCCGTGATGAAATGAAAGAACTGGTTCCGGTGTTGGCTGATGAGATTGCCAAGGTCTGCGAACGTGTCAGTGAAGATGAAGTGCAACGCGCACGTGCCCAGTTAAAATCCAGCATTTTAATGTCACTGGAAAGCACTTCAACCCGGTGTGAACAATTGGCCCGCCAATTGACAGTGTTTAACCGTATTATTCCGGTGGAAGAAGTGGTTGAAAAAATTGATGCCATTGATGTCGATGCAGTCTGTAAGGTGGCCCGCCGTGTCTTTGCCAGCAAACCGACTTTGACTGCACTTGGCCCTTTGACAGAAATTCCTGAATTCAAAATTTAATTTCGCACAGCCAAGGCAACGCCAACGCTGACCACAGCCATACCGATCAGGGCACTTAGACCGAGTGTTTCGCCAAACAGGAAGAAGGCCTCCAACGCTGTTACGGCAGGGACCAGATAGAACATGCTGGCCACCTTGGAGGCCTCGCCCTGCTTGATCATCCACATCAATAAGCTGATAGCCCCGAACGAGGGCACGAAGATCAACCAGAACAGGGCGAAGATAAATTCCCCTGTCCACTGGATTTCCATTGTTTCAAAACCAGAGGCCAGCAGGCCGTAAATCAGGCAGGCAGCGAAATACTGGATGAAAGTCCCGCTCATCAGTGGCATGGTCGTGCAATATTTTTTCTGATAGACCGAGCTTATGGTAATGCAGACAACCGCGCCAAAAGCAATAAAAACGGCACTTAAGGGGAAGCCTTCAAACAAGGCGGTATCGTTCAGGTCAATTTTTTCACTGAGGACCAAGACCGTTCCGATGATTCCTAGCACCAAGCCTACCCATTGAACCGGGCGCACATTTTCCCCGAGAACGGGCTTGGCAATAAAGGCCGTTAGCAAAGGTTGGAACCCGGCAATCAAAGCTGTTAAGCCGGAAGGTAGGCCCATTTTGATGGCCGTAAATACCCCGCCGAGATAACCAACATGGATTAAAATGCCTGAGATTGCGACATGCCCACTCAGTTGGCGGCTTTTAGGCCATTCTTTTTTTAAGATCAGGAGAACAACAAGTAGAATGGCGCATGTCAATGTCATACGTACAAATAGGAAGGTATACGGTTCGGCATAGGGTAGGCCGAATTTGGCTCCGATAAAACCGGTGCTCCATAAAAAGACAAAGAGGAGGGGAATAAAACGGGTCACAGTTCGATATTGGCAACGTCGCGATAGACGTTTTGCAAACAACCGGCAGCTTCGATATCACCTTCGTTATGGCGGGTTTCCAGAACGCGCAAGCAGGCTTGTGCGATGGCCTGGACCTCGATGGTGTCCAGTTCGTTGAAAAAAAGCTGTGGGTTGGTTTTCAGGCCAATGATGAACGGGTTAGACATGTGTCTCTCAATGCTCCTTTCGAAATCTGTGCCCAATTTAGTTTTTTCTGAACGAAAAGAAAAGCTTCATATAGCCCCACTTGTCAAATCGTCTTTACGAGCCTAGTCTTCTTTTCGCACAGTGGCGTATTTTGGGGGAAGAAAAATGACAGTTGAAATTTATACAAAATATAATTGTATGTTCTGCAAAAAGGCAAAGGCTTTGCTGGAAGAAAACGATATTTCGTTTACGGAAATTGATGCAGGAACCATCGAGTCGTTTAAGGAAATGCAGGATCGTCTACCCGGTGTGCGCACTGTACCGCAAGTGATTATAGATGGACACCATATTGGGGGATATGATGTTTTGGAAGCGCATCAAAACGCCATTTTTAAGAAATACCATTCCCATCATAAACTACAAAAGACTGTCCCTTTTAAAGGAAGTCAGACGGAACAAAACATCCTGAAAGCATTTGTCGGGGAATGTGTGGCGCGTAATCGTTATACGTTCTTCGCTGCCAAGGCGAAGAAAGAAGGTTACGTGCAGATCGCGCATGTCTTTGAAGAAACAGCAGATCAGGAAAAGGCGCACGCCAGCCGCCTTTATAAATACCTGAAAGGCGGTGAGGTTACGATTACAGAGACTTTCCCGGCAGGAGGCAATGGGTCCACTGAAGAAAATCTGCGCGACGCGGCAGGGGGTGAACAGCATGAATATGAAGAAATGTATCCTGAATTTGCCCGAATTGCCTGGGAAGAAGGCTTTGATGATATTGCCGACACCTTTACCAATATCGCAGTTGCGGAACGCCAGCATGGCAAACGGTTTTTAGGATTGGCAGAAAATATCAAAAATGAACGGGTTTTTGTGCGGGCGGAAGAAACGGTTTGGCGCTGTCGCAATTGTGGCTTTGTTCATGAAGGTGCCGAGGCCCCGTTGAAATGCCCTGCATGTGATCATCCCCAAGGCCATTTCGAACTACGTGCGGAAAATTGGTAAGGACATAACGATGTTTTTTTAATGTTGCACAGGATATCAGAATGAAGACTTATACAAGGTAATTGTATTCATTAGATGTGGTAAGGCGGCAAGGAAGTGTTTAAAATACCTTGATGTTTTCTGAATTGGGATATGTTCTTTGGAAAATGCATATTTAAATATTGTTTTTACGACACTCAAAAGCGTTGATTTTTATCTGCAACTCCTTGTGATTGGGGTTACGGTTCTTTGTTCTTGGTCAACTTCAAGCTTTATTAAAAGTCGGATGTATAAAGTTTCTACTGATGAAATAGAGACTTTATCCAATAAAAACACGTTTTTTGTTGGCAGGGGCACGTCACGTTTACGGGATTTTATTTTTCCGGTTACCAATGTGATTTTTCTGGGTGTCGCCGTTGCTGTTTCAGAAGAAATTTTTAAGGAAAAATGGCTTGTACAGTTTGTGCAGGGGCTTAATTTTTTATCAATAGTGTATATTGCAGCAACGCAGGTCTCTACGAACTCAGGGGTTCGTTACTTCGCGTTCTTTGTGCTTTCGCCTACTATCATGATATACGCGGTCGGCTTTCTTGATGAGTTGGTTTCTATTCTAGAAGGCGTCAATATCAATCTCGGCAATATTAGCTTTACGCTTTACGCACTTGCACGCACAGTCATATTTGGAACTATTTTATTTTGGCTGGGGCGTGTATCCAACAGAAAAGGGCGCGATTTTATCCGTCAACGTCAGACACTTACGGATACGACCAAGGAATTGGTGCTTAAGGCATTCCAAATTGGTTTATTTGTACTTATTGCCCTCGTCATTATGCAAATTGCGGGTATCGATCTTACTGCGCTTGTCGTGTTTGGCGGTGCAATTGGGGTCGGTCTCGGTTTTGGATTGCAGCAAATTGCGTCTAATTTTATATCAGGTATTATCATTTTGCTTGATCGTTCAATCGCTATCGGTGACTACATCGAGCTTGAAGATGGACGTGCAGGTGTTCTGCGGGAACTTACGATGCGTTCGGCAACGCTCGAGTCCTATGACGGCAAGGATATTATGGTTCCAAATGAACGTTTTATCACGACAGCATTCGTAAATTGGTCACACGCACATAAAAAACAACGATATCCAATTGTCTTTCAGGTTGCCTATGATACTGACCTTGAAAAACTTTTTAAGATTCTTCGCGAGGTGGCATCCTCTCACCCTCAGGTTCTAAGCGGTGATAATGTGCCAATAGAAGAACGTCCTGATGCAGAAATTCAAGCATTTAAGGATAGTGGAATTGAAATTCTTTTAGAATTTTGGATGGAAGGTGTTGATGACGGAAGGAATAGAGTCGGAGGCGACCTATTGTTTATGATTTATAAAGCCCTTCAAGAAAATAATATTGTGATTCCATATCCGCAGCGCGAAGTTGTTATTAAACAAAAATAACCAATTTATTCTATGTGAATTTAGCTTCTTTTATGGGATCGTTGCGAAAGGACCAAGGCAACCCCGCCCAATGTGGCAAGGGAGGCCAAAACAAGACGCAGTGTCAAGATTTCATCCAGCAGCACCGTTCCACCAAGGGCGGCAATAATTGGAACGCATAATTGAACGGTGGCGGCTTGGGTGGCTTTCAGATAACGCAAGGCTGCATACCAAATGGTATATCCGCAGCCGGAAGCGAATGCCCCTGAGGCAATTGCCAAAAGAACGCCGTGATTACTGAGAATCGTTTGATCCAGAAAGAACAGGTTCATCACAATAACGGGCACCACGCAGTAAACAAAGTTCATGGCGGTGCTTTCCAGTGGTTTGGTCGTGCCCCGTCCGGCCAGTGAATAAAGCCCCCATGCAATTCCGGCGATAATCATTAAAAGGCTTCCGATCAAGTCCGGTGCATTCAGACCGGGGGAAACCAGATAAATAATCCCGCTGACGGCAATTCCCAGGCCCAGCCAGGATAAAAGACTGAAATGTTCCCCGATTTTAAGGGCATAGACAAACATGGTAAGCTGAACGGCCCCGAATAAAATCAAAGCCCCCGTTCCGGCCCCTAGGTCCTGTTGACAAAATATTTTACCCATACCCGAATTGATGTGACCTGCACGAAGCCAAGGAAACTGAGCATCGTCTTGTCATACCGAGTTGCAACCCGGCGAGCATTTTTGAGTTTGTTGAAGCAGCGTTCAACCTGATTTCTCAAGCCATATACGAAATCATCAACGGGAGTGATTTCCTTTCGGTTTTTCCGCATTGGGATCATGGCGTATCCACCGCGTTTCTCCATATCGTCCCGAATGGAGTTTGCATCGTAGCCTTTGTCTGCCAATAGAACCTTGGCATCTGGACCACCCCATTCCATCAATGGAGCATACCCTTTGTAATCTGATGTTTGGCCTTCGCTGATTTCCAGAGCTATTGGCAAGCCTTCGGCATTTGTTCGAAGGTGTATTTTGGACGTAAAGCCACCTTTTGAACGGCCGAGACCCTCTTTTTGAGTCCCCCTTTTGCCCCAGCAGCCTGATGATGGGCTCTGATGATTGTGCTATCTATCATTTGCACTGTATCTGGAACGGCTTTGGCATCGTTCAAGGCATCCAGTAGAACATCCCAAACGCCGAGCAATGTCCAGCGGCGGAATTGACGATAAACAGAGGACCATTTACCGAAGTAATTGGGGAGGTCACGCCAAGGTGCTCCTGTCCGGGCAATCCAAAAAATACCATCAAGAGTGAGGCGGTGATTTGAGGGAGGACGGCCAGATTTTGGCCCTTGGGCATGAAGGAATGGCTCGAAGAATAACCATTCATCGTCGCTCATCAAATTCCGCATAGACTTCTCCTCATAAAAAGAAGTCTTGAATCACATTCTAAGCAATTTGTGAACCCACTTTGTCAACAGGACCTAGGGAAAGGTAAGCAAAAGAAAAGAACACCATATAGGTGAACAGCATGGCGGCGCTTTTGATGTTTCCGTCTTGTCTGGATAAGGGACGGCGGCGGATCAGGACGATCAGGCACAGCATCACAGCACCGGAAATAATCCGAATGGAGGTAAAAGAAGCTGCGTCAATTGCACCGGTTTCAAGGGCTTGCCGACAGAGGATAGAATTGGCTGCCAGTGGGATCAAGGCGCAAGCTGTAAGCAAAAAAGCGTGCATGGAATAACTTTAAAAAGAATAATCAAACTATTCCAAGCTAGAGAAATTTATCCACAGGTACAAATCTTTTTATATAAAGGAGGATGCGACTTTAGTTTATCCACACCCTCCTTCAAGGTCCTATTTCGTTGTACTTAATCGTTTCACCGCGTTGACAAAGCGATTGAGGGTTTGGGAAATTTCGCCGCGTTCCAGCATGATTTCGATCAGTTGGAAACAGGATGTATCATTTTGGGCAGCTTCTAAGGCCTCGACCAATTCTTTACGGGTGGTGACGCGCACACCTTTCCCGCCCATCGGGGCTGCCATTTGGGCGAATTTCCAATCATCCAGATTGTGATAGTCCGGTCCCGGCTGGAAGGTGCGCAGCATTTCCCAACTGCGGTTGTTAAACAGCAAGACAATCGGGTTCCAGCCATACTGGCGGCAATTGCCCAATTCCCAACCTGTCATTTGAAAAGCGCCATCGCCAACCATGATTAATGGACGTTTGCCTGATGTCGCCTGAATACCGAGACCCGCCGGTACTCCCGGTCCCATCGAGGCATAATAGCCCGGTGCGATCAGGGCGGTATTGGAAATATCCATTGCGGTAAATAGACAGTCTCCCATATCCGATGCGATAGGCATTTTCCCATGTTTGGCAAACATATCGTTGACGGCGCAGGCGATATCGGTCGGTGCGATGGCTTTATCATCGGCGCTGAGATTACGCGGGTAGACAGGGGCAGGGTGTCGTTTGGCATCCCCAATAGGTTGGGCGATTTCAATCAAGGCTTCGATCAAACATTCCAGCGTAACTTCCCGGTAGGTGTGATGGGCGAAATTGACTTCGCGATCAAAGGCATGGATGCAGGCGCGCATATCAATCTCACGCTTGGAAACCCCGAAGTTGGTATCGGACAGGATGACGCCTAACATCAGCAGGCCATCGGAACGTTCGACCGCTTTGCGGACTTTTTCCGTACCGGCAAGGCCCAGATAAGTACCGATCAAGGGGATTTCGCTGTCGGCCAAAATACCGCGTGCCATGAAAGAAGTCACAACCGGCACACCCAGAATATTGGTGAGTTCCGCCAGTTTTTTTTCCAGACCAAAACGACGAATTTCCACGCCGGCCATAATACAGGGCTGTTTGGCGGCGCGTAAATGTTCCAGAACTTCTTCAGCACAGGCACGTGCGGCGTCCATGTTGTCACAGCCGGGATGAAAGGCAGGGACAGCCGCAATATCTTCGGCCACCATGTCACGCGGTAATTCAATATAAACCGGGCGTGATTGTTGAATGCAGGTATCCAAGGCTTGTGCGATCAATTGTGGTGCGGTCTGGACATCGTCCAGAATGACTTGCGCACAGGTAATTTCTTCAAAAATTTTATATTGGGAATCGATTCGTTTCACCTGATGATGCAAGCCAAGGCCGCGCTGGCTTTCCTGTTTGCCCGGTGCACCGGAAATAATCACCAAGGGTGATTTTTCCACATAAGCCTGTGCCACCGGATTAACCATATTAAGGGCACCTGCACCATATGTTACCGCAGCCACCCCCAGGCGGCTGTTGAAACGTCCTGCCGCATCAGCTGCAAACCCGACACCGGGTTCATGGCTGAGGGTATAAAGCGGTAGAACTTTAGTGTCTTCCAGAATTTTGAAGTAGGGAAGGGCAAAATCGCCAGGGATTCCAATAACCTCGGTAGCGCCGCGATCTTTTAGGGCGCAAAAAAGGGCTTCGGCTAGCTGCATGTGAAAGGCCTCTCTAATATAATTTCATTTGAAACTAGCTTATCAGAAAATATTTGAAATGAATGCTTAAATTTAGGCTGATTCTGATAATAACCAGTCGCGAAAAGCTTTAATTTTATACCTTTCCGTCGCGCCTTTCGGGCATACAAAATAGTAAGCAACGTTAGCGGAGATACTGAAATCAAACAAACGCACCAATCGCCCGGCATCCAATTCCGTCTGGATCAGGGCTGATCGCCCTAATGCAACACCTTCACCGACCATACAGGCTTGCATGACCATATGGGTATGAGAGAATTTTGGTCCTCTGGTATGGTCGACACCTTTGATCCCCGCTTCCTTTAACCAGTATTTCCACGCAAGGTGGGCTTCCGCATCGCTATGGATGGCGTAATCATGGATCAACGTATGATGTTTCAGGGCTTGTGGAGAAACTAATGAGGGGTGTTTCTCCAGATAAAGGGGAGAACATACTGGAAAAACATCTTCCTCCATAAATCGTTCCTGATACACATCTGGCCAATTGCCCAGTCCGTATCGAATGGCGCAGTCCACATCATCGCGAGCAAAATCAGTTAAGCTGTCGTCTGCTGCAATGCGAACGTCAATGTCGGGGTATTGATTAGTAAAATTTTGCAAACGCGGCACCAGCCACAGGGAGGCAAAGGACGGCATGACCGATACAGTCAAGACCCCATTGAGGTCGGATTTTAATAAAGTTTCCGTTGCACGCGATAACTGATCTAATGCGTCACGCACCTCAGGATAATATTGCTGACCATCATCTGTTAGCATCAAAGCACGGTTTAACCGCTTGAAAAGCTTAAGTCCCAAGTGATCTTCTAAAGCCTTGACCTGATGGCTGACGGCAGCCTGAGTCACATAGAGTTCTTCTGCCGCACGTGTAAAGCTGAGGTGGCGTGCAGCCGATTCAAATGCGCGCAATGCATTCAATGGGGGGAGTTTACGGGCCATTGTTTCGATACAATCCTATTGTTCGGATTAGTTTTACTTATGCTGTATAGCAAAAAAGATCGTTTGAGGACAGAAGAAAACATCTGTAAAAAGAAACCATAAGAGGCGCGCCTCTATTGACTAAACCTTAAACGTGATGGAGATCGTTATGTCAGTAGAAACTCTTAACATTATTGAATGCTGTTCAACCCATAACGGCGAAAAAGCACAGGCACGTTTGGGTACAATGCTGAAGACAGCACACAAAACGCTTTTTGTTTGGCTTCACCGCCATAATTCCCGCAAGTCCCTTGCGCATTTGAGTGAGCACATGTTGAAAGATGTGGGCCTGACAAAAGCGCAAGTGGAAGCAGAAATTGCCAAGCCGTTTTGGGTGAGATAAATTAATGCTTGCGGTTACGTCATCCCGTCGCACCGGGATCTGGATACTCCCGTGAATTCAGGCTCTGGCTTTATTGCCAGAGCGACGTTTTTGGAACAAGGCGGAATGAATTCAGCATGCCCAATGCCTTTCTTTATATAACAACGGTTTTGATCTGGGGCTCAACGTGGCTTGCGATTAAATATCAGTTGGGCGTGGTTGCGGTGGAAGCCTCCATCGCATACCGTTTCGCATTAGCCAGTATTTTATTGCTGGCTTTTTGCGTCTTTACGCGACGCTCTCTTGCGTTTGATCGTAAAACGCACATATGGCTTGCCCTGTTGGGTTTGTGCTTGTTTTCAGGCAACTACTTCTTCATGTATATCGCCAGTGGGCATATTACCACCGGGCTGGTTAGTGTTGGCTTTTGCTCTATGGTGGTGATGAATATTATCTTAAGCCGGTTGTTCTTTAAAACGTCCATATCCAGTCGTGTGATCGTTGGGGCAACCCTTGGTATGGTCGGAACTTTTATGGTTTTCTGGCCGGAAGTGAAACATTTTGACCCATCAGACAGCGGCTTATATGGCATGACATTGGTTTTACTGGGGACTTTGTGTGCATCGTTTGGCAATATGGTGTCAGCACGCAATCAGAAAAAAGGTGTTCCGGTTATGCAGGCAAATGCATGGGGAATGGCCTATGGGGCGTTGTTTATGGCAACCTTTGCCGCCTTTAACGGGGTTGAATTTACCTTTGATCCCCGTTTGGATTATGTTTGGTCCCTATTCTATCTTGCTGTATTTGGATCGGTGATTGCTTTCGGCTGTTACTTGACACTGCTTGGAAACATCGGCCCTGAAAAAGCGGTTTATAGTGTTGTGCTTTTTCCAATTGTTGCGTTGAGTCTTTCGACTGTTTTTGAAGGATATCATTGGCCAACGGCAGCGGTGGTTGGTGTGCCATTGGTTTTGTTGGGGAATGTCCTTGTCCTTACAAAACCTGGGATGTTTCGTAGATTTGTGCGTGTTTAAAGGCCGTTTGGAAATGCTTTTTTGTAGGCATTACGAAATGCATTTACGGTTTCCATCGGAGTATTCAAACTAAATGCGACATAAAGTGGTCTGGAAATTTCACTCAAATGATAAACCGGTTCCAGAATATCCGGAGAAAACCCCATTTTTTCAAGGCGATATTTAGTCGCCGTAATATCGGCAGGCATAAGGTCCAGACGATTGTTCAGCAGAAGTTTAATCCCGTTTTCCTCACTGGTGAGTTCTGTGACGGCAATTTTGTGTTTCTTCAAATACTGTCCTTTGACATCCTTGCGCAAAGCACCGATTTGATAGTTTCTCAGTTGTGCGAGGTTATGGACTTGGATGTCTTTTCGTTCTTTATGTTTGAAAATATGAACATCAAAGCCAACAACGGGTCCAATCCAATGGAATTTCTCTTCACGCTCAGGCGTGCGGGCCATTGAAAAAATAAGGGTGTTGGGTATGTTGAGTGCAATATTGTAGGCACGCGCCCAAGGATAGACACTGATGCTTGGAAAAAAGTGCAGTTGAGCAAGAATTTTACGAACTTGATTGACCGCGATTCCTTGAGCGGCCCCTTCTTCTGCAAAGCTATAGGGTTCGTAGAAGGACGTAACAACCTTTACTTTGGAAAAATCAGGCTGAGCAAAGCTGTTTGTGCTGAAAAAGAAAACAGCGCAAAAGAATGCCTTTACTAAACTTTTCATTTATGTTGCCATCCTTAAAAGTCTTATCCCATTTAGATATAATCCTCTCATAATATTTTTTCTATACGCAATATTATCTATATTGTTGGAAATATTGTTTGGAATGCTTACATTTAGCGATTGGTTTTTTAAAACAAGGAATGCCACATGGGCAGAAAAGCATGGATTGTCATTATTTGCGGGGCGCTTATCTTGGCACTCGGAATGGGGATGCGTCAAAATCACGGCTTGTTTATTGAACCCATGCGGATGGATTTGGGGTGGCAGCTGGGTGTTTTTGCACTCGCACTTGCTATTCAAAATTTGATGTGGGGTATTGCTCAGCCGTTTGCAGGTGCGTTGGCCGATAAATACGGCACGATGCCTGTTTTGATGTGCGGTGTTGTCGTTTATGTCCTGGGTCTCGTAGGGATGGCTTTTCCACAAGGGCCATTGATGTTCCACATGAGTGCCGGTGTTTTTATCGGTCTGGGTGTAGCAGCGATGGGATTGCCGGTTGTTTTGGGGGCTGTTGCCCGCATGGTATCTGAAGAAAAACGCAGCACGGCCTTGGGTATTGCTTCAATGGGGGGATCTTTTGGTCAATTCCTTTTTGCACCAGTTTCCCAAACTTTGATCAATCAATATGGCTGGTCTTTTGCCCTTGCCTGTTTGGCAGCGATTGCGGCCTTGGGTGTTTTTCTGGCTTTGCAAGTCAATGCAAAACCGGCAGACAGCAGTATTGAAACCCATGAACCGAAACAAACACTGCGTGAAGCCTTGCATGAGGCGTTTGGGACCAACAGCTATATTTTATTGAATTTGGGTTTCTTTGTTTGTGGTTTCCATATTGCCTTTATCGTGACGCATCTGCCGATGTTTTTATCGACATGTAATATTTCACCGGATGTCGGGGCGACCGCTTTGGCTGTCATTGGTTTGTCTAATATGGTGGGCACTTATGTGGCGGGTGTATTGGGTGGGAAATATTCAAAGAAATATCTTCTCAGTATCATTTATTTCAGCCGTGCCGTAGCAATTTTGATTTATACTTTGATGCCGATTACCGTCTTTTCAACAATGGCATTTTCCGTTGCGATGGGGGCATTATGGTTATCGACTGTCCCGCTAACCAGTGGATTGGTCGGGGTCATGTTCGGCACACGCTATATGAGCACCTTATTTGCCATTACGCTGTTCAGCCATCAGGTTGGTGCGTTTTTCGGGGCATGGCTGGGGGGCTATTTCTTCGATCTGACCGGTAGTTTTCAAGGTGGCTGGCTGGCATCTATTGCGCTAGGACTGTTTGCAGCCGTAGTACACTTACCGATTAAGGAAATGTCGGTGCGCGATCGTCGGGTGACGGCTTAATGTTTTTGTGAACCGGATTGGCGAACGGTTTCATCTTTCCAGATGTACATGGTTTCGCCAATCAGGTGACTTGTTTGTTGCCAGATGGGAAGGCGAGATAAGAGATACAGATAAAAGGCGCGTGAAAAAATAGATTTTCCTTGTTTACGTTTTGCCCATTTCCACGCCCGACCCGCACATCGTTTAAAGGCGAGGCGTTGAAGGTTAGCCCTTATATCCGGGTTATCCATCAGGAAATAATACATTGTCGCAGACAGATCGTGAATGACGGTGGCCTGTGCATCCAGAATACGACCATCAGCATTTTCAGGGCCAAAAACGACCAATAAGTCAGTCGTAGCCATACGATGTTTCTTACTGAGGCGTAACGGAAGTGAAAAATCCTGAACGAAAACCCGCTCGTCGCATCCGCCCACTTCATTAAAAGCGCTGGTGCGAATCATGGTTGAGGTTGACCCCCCCATGCCTATTTTGAAAAATGCAGAGAGTGCATCCTCTAAAATATTCAGAGATGCTTCGGTTTCCACCGCATTTTTTGACTCTGTTTCAATATCCGGGCTGAGCTTCCATTCTGCGGCGATCTGATCAAGATTATGCGTGCGCATCATATCCAGCAGGCGGCGGCTGGCATAGGGTGTCATCGCATCATCCGCATCAACGATTTTAATGAATTCGCCTTTTGCAGCAAAACCACCAGTGTTGGTCGCAATGCTGACACCAGCGTTTTCTTGCTCAATAATGCGAACATTGGACCAGTTTTTGGTGCGTTCACGGATGATGTCCAGGGAATGATCCGTGGACCCATCATCAACAAAGATAAATTCACGGCTGAAATCGCCCTCTTGTCGTTCCAGTGCATTCAGCATGGGGGCGATGTGATCGGCCTTGTTGTAAACGGTGATGACATAAGAAATGTCGATCATAGTTCAACCACCAGATGGTCGCGGTGAATCATTTCATCACGACCAATGTATCCGAGTTTTTCTTTAATTTCGCTGGATTTTACACCGACAATTTTACGCGCATCTTCGGACCCATATGCAATAAGACCGCGCCCGATTTCACGCCCGTCCGGGCCTTTTACGCTGACGGCTTCTCCACGCATGAAATCACCGTTAACGGCACGTACACCGATGGGTAACAGGCTTTTTCCAGCTTTCAAAGCTTTTAGGGCACCGTCATCGACCACAATTTCACCCATGGCTTTCAGGCTGCCGGAGATCCACTGTTTACGGGCACTGCGTGGTGTGGCTTCAGGCAGGAACCACGTTGCTTTCTCACCCGTTTCAAGTGCTTTAAGGGGATGGGCGCGTTCCCCCTTGGTAATAACCATGCGGCAACCCGCATTCAGGGCAATTTTGGCCGCGGCAATTTTTGTGGTCATGCCACCGGACCCGACATTGCTGGCGGCACCACCGGCCATGGCTTCAATGTCTTGTGTAATTTGTTCAACAACGGGAATGAAACGCGCTTCGGGGTCTTTGCTTGGATCTGCGGTGTACAGGCCGTCGATATCGGAAAAAAGAACCAATGTATCTGCACTGACCATCGCGGCAACACGGGCGGCAAGGCGGTCATTATCGCCAAAGCGGATTTCATCGGTTGCAACCGTGTCGTTTTCGTTGATCAGGGGAATGGCGCCAACGCGCAAAAGTGTTTCAATGGTGTTACGCGCATTGATGTAACGTCGACGGTTTTCGCTGTCTTCCAAAGTCACCAGAATTTGTGCGACCGAGATTTGATGATGTCCCAGAACTTCTTGATAAGCATGGGCGAGCCGGATATTGCCGCATGCCGCAGCAGCTTGTTTTTCATCCAGACGCAGGCTACCGCTTGGCAGGTCAAGGTGTCGGCGCCCAACGGCAATGGCACCCGAGGTCACGATGACGACTTCCTGGCCGCGCGCACGGGCTTCGGCAATATCTTGTGCAAGGCTTTCCAGCCATTTGCGATGAACGGTTCCGTGTTTTGCATCGACAAGAAGGGCAGAACCGATCTTGATAACGATGCGTTTGGCATCTGTGATCTGCGTACTTTTTTGAAGATCGCCCATGATAAAGTCTTACCTTGAATTTGGTCCAATACCAAGCTTGAGACGTTTATAAGCCAGTTCTTTAATCTCTGTCACGCTAAAGGATCAAAAGGCTTTGATTCTTCTTCAAAAAACTCTTCTTCGGGTTCTTCTACCGGGCCATCATCCCACGGGCCGGCGGTAAATTCAACAGGGCCACCGTCTTCGCCTTTGATAATCCGGTGCATTTCCAACAAGAGTTCAGGAACATTCGTGCGCGCAACACCGGAAATTGCGTGAATTTTACCGTCATAGACTTTTGCTAACTCTTCTTTTTGTTCGGCAACCTGTTCGTCCAGAAGGGCATCGCATTTATTCAAGGCAACGACCTCAGGCTTTTTCGCCAGTTCAGGGCTATAGGCTTCCAATTCGTGGCGAATTGTGGTGTAGGCCCCAGCGACATCGTCTTGAGTGACGTCGATCAGATGCAGTAAAACAGAACAGCGTTCCACATGACCGAGGAAGCGATCCCCAAGGCCTTGACCTTCATGGGCGCCTTCGATTAAGCCGGGGATGTCTGCAATAACAAATTCGCGCCCATCCTTTTGATCCCCGGCATGCACAACACCTAGGTTGGGATGCAAGGTTGTAAACGGATAATCGGCAATTTTGGGCTTGGCGCGAGAAACAGCCGCCAGAAATGTGGACTTCCCCGCATTGGGCAAGCCGACAAGACCAGCATCCGCAATCAATTTCAACCGTAACCAGACCCAGCGTTCTACACCCGGCCAGCCGGGTTCATTTCGCCGTGGGGCTTGGTTGGTGGAGGTTTTGAACTGTGCGTTCCCACGTCCACCGTCACCGCCGCGCATCAAAACGCGCTGGACGCCGGGTTCCAGAAAATCAGCCAGTACTGTTTCTTTATCTTCATCCAGAATTTGCGTGCCGACCGGGACCTTAAGGATAATATCGTTGCCTTTTTTACCGGAACGATTTCGCCCCATACCACCTTCACCGCGTTGGGCCTTGAAATGTTGTTGGTAACGGTAATCAATCAGGGTGTTCAAGTTATCGACACATTCAATAATGACATCACCGCCGCGACCACCGTCGCCGCCGTCAGGGCCGCCAAATTCGACGTATTTTTCGCGTCTAAAGGAAACGCAGCCATTGCCGCCGTCACCGCTTTTGAGGAAAATCTTCGCCTGATCTAAAAATTTCATGATGATACCGTCCTCGCCCGGGCGGGGAGCTTTCTTGAGATGAAGGTGGTTATTCGTTGGATGTCAGAATAACCGTCTTGTTTCAACGAAAAAAGAGGAATGGAAAACCACCCCTCTCTTTCCTAACCTGTTATAAGCGAAAAAATCGCTTATTCGGCAGCGTCTACGCTGATGTATGTGCGGCCTTTGGCTTTGGTGCGGAAGTTCACTTTACCTTCTGCTTTTGCAAACAGTGTGTGATCTTTACCCATGCCAACGTTGTCGCCTGCATAAAATTTAGTGCCGCGTTGACGGACCAAAATGTTACCAGCGAGAACGGCTTCGCCACCGAATTTTTTAACGCCGAGGCGTTTGCTTTCGGAATCGCGACCGTTACGGGACGAGCCACCAGCTTTCTTATGAGCCATAACTTGATCTCCTTAGTTTAACGGCCTTAGCCTTTGATAGACTTAATGCGCAAAACGGTCTGTTCCTGACGGTGACCTTTTGTGCGGCGATAATTTTGGCGACGCTTTTTCTTAAAGATGATGACTTTATCACCTTTGCCTTGTTCGATCACTTCTGCTGTGACAGAAGCGCCTTTAACAAGCGGCGTACCAACAGTGGTTTTGCCTTCTGCACCAACCAGAAGAACGTCTTCCAGTGTGATCTCAGAACCGGCTTCACCAGCCAATTTTTCAACGACAATAACGTCGTTTTCAGCGACGGTGTATTGTTTACCGCCAGTTTTAACGATAGCGAACATGGTTCGACATACCCTTTAAATAAACGCGCCTTACGGTGCCGATGGATGCGGACTTTCGAACTTGATAATCAAGAACCTCAAGCAGCGTGCTACAACAAAATCCGACTATGCGCAAAAACGCACTCGGACATAAAGTGGGCGAAATATACGCATATTTATTCAAGAGTCAATGTTGCTGTGGTGTTTGATGGAAATAAATATCTGAATGAAGTAATTTTTAATATGTACTTTTGAGGGGCAGCTACCTAGGTCCTGTTGACAAAGTATTTTACCCATACCCGAATTGATGTGACCTGCACGAAGCCAAGGAAACTGAGCATCGTCTTGTCATACCGAGTTGCAACCCGGCGAGCATTTTTGAGTTTGTTGAAGCAGCGTTCAACCTGATTTCTCAAGCCATATACGAAATCATCAACGGGAGTGATTTCCTTTCGGTTTTTCCGCATTGGGATCATGGCGTATCCACCGCGTTTCTCCATATCGTCCCGAATGGAGTTTGCATCGTAGCCTTTGTCTGCCAATAGAACCTTGGCATCTGGACCACCCCATTCCATCAATGGAGCATACCCTTTGTAATCTGATGTTTGGCCTTCGCTGATTTCCAGAGCTATTGGCAAGCCTTCGGCATTTGTTCGAAGGTGTATTTTGGACGTAAAGCCACCTTTTGAACGGCCGAGACCCTCTTTTTGAGTCCCCCTTTTGCCCCAGCAGCCTGATGATGGGCTCTGATGATTGTGCTATCTATCATTTGCACTGTATCTGGAACGGCTTTGGCATCGTTCAAGGCATCCAGTAGAACATCCCAAACGCCGAGCAATGTCCAGCGGCGGAATTGACGATAAACAGAGGACCATTTACCGAAGTAATTGGGGAGGTCACGCCAAGGTGCTCCTGTCCGGGCAATCCAAAAAATACCATCAAGAGTGAGGCGGTGATTTGAGGGAGGACGGCCAGATTTTGGCCCTTGGGCATGAAGGAATGGCTCGAAGAATAACCATTCATCGTCGCTCATCAAATTCCGCATAGACTTCTCCTCATAAAAAGAAGTCTTGAATCACATTCTAAGCAATTTGTGAACCCACTTTGTCAACAGGACCTAAACTACAACGATAGCTGAAAAACGATAGAGGGTCTCAGATGGCGAATAATGACAACGCTTTAACGGGGATTGAACGCGCATTTGGCGATAATGAGATTATTGTAAGTAAAACGGACCTGAAAGGCCGTATCACTTATGCAAACAAGATATTTCTTGATGTCGCCGGGTATCGATTGGATGAAGTGATGGGGCAACCGCACAGTATGATCCGCCATCCCGATATGCCGAGGAGTATATTTAAACTCCTTTGGGAAAAGATGACCAATAAGGAAGAATTATTTGCATACGTCATGAACCGTTGCAAAAATGGTGATCATTACTGGGTTTTGGCTCATGTCACACCAAGTTTTGATGTTGATGGTAATGTGGTTGGCTACCATTCCAACAGACGTGTAGCAAAACGTGATACGCTGGATAATATTATTATCCCGCTCTACGGCAAGTTGTTGCAAATTGAACAATCCCACCAGAACCGTAAGGATGGGATGCAGGCTTCCACACAGGCTTTGATGGACATATTAAATAATAAAGGGGTCGCATATGACGAGTACATCCTCTCCATCTAAATCAAAAGGGAATGTTTTTTCCTATCTTGCAGTGGCAAGTTTGATTGCGCTGTTCGTCCAAATGCTTGTGACAACGGGCTTTTCTATCATTCCCGCCCTTTTAATTGTTTTGGCATTGGGGTTTGTTCTTGTGGGCATTTTTGCCGGTTCTGGCCCTGTTGCTTTGGGGACAGGTTCTGCGATTGATGAAGTGATCAATGTTTGCAATGAAATCGATCAGGGGAACTTTGAAGCGCGGATTACCCGTGGAGCGCATGGTAAAGAACAGGAAATGTTCGATGCGGTAAATTCTGCCATTGACCGCACAGATGCGTTTGTACGTGAAGCGGCTGCTGCGATGGAATATGTGGCGCAGAAAAAATATTATCGCACGATCATCGAAACAGGCATGACCGGTGCATTCTTGAAAGGATCGCGCGATATTAATGGGTCTATTGCCAATTTGGCCGGTATGCAGAAATCAGCACAAACTTTGCAAGATCAGGTCAATATTGTTGTTGAGCGTGTTATCAACAATGCAAAATCTATTGTCAGCGAAGCTGAAAATATGGGTAAACGTATTGATAAAAGTTCATCTGGGACGATTGAGGTAGCTGATTCTGCAATTCAAACGTCAGAAAGTATTACGTTGGTGGCAGCTGCGACGGAAGAACTCGCTTCGTCGGTAGCCGAAATTACCCGGCAGGTGTCTTATGCCAGTGAGACATCGCAATTGGCGATGAGTAATGTAACCAGCATTCAGGAAGATATTACGGCCCTGTCCACAGAAGCACGTAACATCGGGGAAGTTATTCAGTTAATTTCTGATATTGCAGCAAAAACCAATCTTTTGGCCTTGAATGCGACGGTGGAAGCCTCACGCGCTGGCGAGGCTGGTAAAGGGTTTGCAGTTGTTGCGGCTGAGGTGAAAAACCTTGCGGATCAGACAGCAAAAGCAACGGATCGTATTGCAAAACAGATCGGCAATATTCAGGATGCGACAGAAGGGGTTGTTCGTAAATCTGGCGAGATTTACCATACCATCAACGAAATTAATGAAGTGTCCAGTGCAATTGCAGCAGCTGTTGAGCAACAAGGCGCTGCCACCAATGATATTTCGGAAAAAGTTGGTGTTGTTGCTGATCAATCCAATATGGTGTCCGATCGTATCGGGGATATTGCACAAGCTTCTGCCGGGTCTTATGCCGGTGCAATTACAGTGATTTGGGCGGCGGGTGATCAAATTGATCCTGTTCGTGAACTAGATAACGATCTGAAGAAATTCTTCAGTATGCTTTAATCCAATAGCATTTTGGAAGCCGGGAGAGAGATGATCTTTCCCGGCTTTCGCATGTCTCGGGCCAAGCCTCGTCCATTGAGATAGGCACATTGTTCTTGTAAGGCGTGCTCAATATCCTGTTTGTTTTTCACTCCCCATATACAAAGATATTTTTTATGTTTATGGGCCATTTGTGCAATTGCGCTCAGTTGGCCAGTATGAGGGGTATTAAGGGAAGACGAGGACATATCGAAACTGATAAAGGATATGTCTTTATTTTGAAGGATATCGCGTGCGATATCTGTGCTTTCTACCTGTATGCCGATGTTTGGCAGGTGGCTTTGATGTATATCAATAGCCTTGAGGAGAGCCTCCGTTGATTTCAATTCGCCAAGCTGGATAATTTCAATCCTGAGCCTGTGGCGGATTTGTTCCGGCAGGTTATGTAGCGGTTTGAGAGGGGAGTTCTTTTTTTCAGCCAAAATACTTTCCAGATGAAAAGGTAAAAAGATCGTCTTTTGATCCAGTTGGCTGGTACGCTCCAAATGTTGTACGCCTTGTTTGGTAATGGCTTTATCGATGCGCTGAATGGTTTTGGCAGGTGCAGAGGCAGGATATAATTGTTCCCCTTTGAAAACGGTACTGTCTTGATGGCGAAAGCCAAATCCGACATAACAATCAATACGTTCAGTATGGCGTTGCCAGGTGGGATGAAACGCTAAAACCACATCGCCTAATTGGCGCAGCCGCGTGGGTTGAACGCCCAATGTTTTTGGCGGGAGAGTTTGGACCTGAGGTTCTGCAGAAATATGTTCTGGTGCGACTTGCGGCGTGTCGAGCCAAGACCTTGCTGTTGTGGCTTCATGATTGTTTTTTTCTTTTTGTCCTGTTTCGGATTGCCATTTCTGTTCAGGTGGTGGTGGGCTGCTTTTGATCGGGGGCGGTGTGTTGATTGATTGTGTGGTCGCAGGTTGTACGCGCCAGTCGGCCTCTTGTTTGTCTTTTGTTGGTACTTTTTGTATTTCCCAGTCGCCATAGTCTTTTTTGGCAGGGTGTGGCGGCAGTGGGACATATTGAGCTGGATCAGTGGCTTCAATACTGATTTCCCCATTTTGCCAATTGGTATCCGTTGGGCCGGATATGTTTTTCTCCGTGACGAGTTTGATGGCTTTTTTGGCCCGTGGAAGGTTAAACGTTCCATCGGGGTTTAAAATGTCTTGCGGTAAGACCCGTGTGATTGGAATTTCTGGTTTTCGTTCGCCACTGGTATAGCGATCCCCCAAAAGGCGGGCACCAATTTCATCAATGATAGTAAGGGCTGCGTTATATTCTTCAACTGCATCTTTCTTATGAATGTGAAAGGCGTAAAACGCATCGACGTGCATATACCCCACACCTTTCTCGCCGCACCGTGTTTTTAGAATACCTTCTGTAACCGGGGTGATGCTGGCGCGCAATTCTTTGACCAAAGCATTGCGAAATGCAGATGTATCCAGCAGATATGCACGTGCCCCGTGACGACCATGTTGGATGTGAATAACATCATTACCGGAAACAGATGGTTTCTTGCCAAACTTTTTTTCTTCTTCAATTTGTGCAGCATATTGTTTGGCAAACTCAGCCAGCCCCCCGTCGTCAGCTAAAACGTCGGGAGGAGGGGAAGGTGAACCGAAGATTCGATCCATAATGGTTTGAAACAGACTGACCATGAAGATCCCCAAATACATCATGGTCATTATACAACTGTATATGTTTTTTTGCAAAACAAGAGGGGAAGAAGAGTCTTATCCGCCTCACGTTTCAGCGCGGGGAAGTAAAATGGTAAAGGTGGACCCCTCGTCCAGTTTGGAAATGACGGAGATCGTCCCGTTCATTTTTTCAATTAAGGCTTTTGAGATGGTTAATCCCAGCCCTGTGCCGCCCTTGTGCCGTTGATCAGAACTATCAGCTTGAATAAATTTATTGAAAATTTTGTCACGCATATCACGGGGAATGCCGCGCCCGGTATCAATGACGGAAATGGCAATTTTATCATTACGCGTATGGGCGCGAATTTTCACTGTGTGCCCTTCATGGGAAAATTTTATGGCGTTGGAAACCAAATTGGCCATGACCTGCATGAGACGGTCAGGGTCTGCGAGGATCTGATAACTGTCGCCCGATTGATCGTAATCCAGATCGACTTTGAATTTCCCGGCGTAAGACCGATGATTTTCAATTACTTGCGGCAGGAAGCTATCAAGTGGGATCACAGAAGGAGAAAAAGTCACATTCCCGGATTGCAATCGGTCCATATCCAGAATGTCGTTCACCAGAAAGTTTAGACGTTCGCTATTGTTCTGGGCGATGCGTACAAGGTTGCGAGCTTGTTCGGGTAGGTCATCTCCATAATGTCCGTCAAGCAAACCAATAGCCCCGTGAATGGCGGTTAGCGGAGTACGTAATTCATGGGAGACAATCGAGGTGAACTCGGACTTGGCCTGTTCCAGTTGTTTGAGTTCTGTGACATCGGTATGTGCGCCGATCATACGGATTGCACGACCTTGTTCGTCACGCAAGGCATAGGCGCGTACCAAAATAAAAACCGTATGGCCTTTTTTATGATGAAAACGTTGGATTATTTCAAACCGGTCTAGTTCACCGCGAAAATGTGCATCCATCATATCCATCGCTTTAATGCGATCTTCGTCGAAAATAAGGTTCGCCCAACTTTCAAAATTGTTTGAAATTTCATCTTCTTCATAGCCGAGTTGTGCTTTCCATTGAGGAGAAAACCACATTTGATCGGTTTGCAAGTCCCAATCCCAAATACCATCGGACGTGGCGCGAAAGGCCATTGATAAAAGTTCTTCTTTACTGCGCAGGCTGGCTTGATGAACGCGTTCTTCGGTTACATCTTGGAGGATGCCAAATAGACTGCGCACAACGCCGCTTGCGTCATATTCGCATACGGCGCGAACAGCGACGGTACGTCTTTCATTGTCGTCGCGTTTGAGAACCAGTTCGGTACTGATTTCCTGCCCGTCATTTATCGCGTGCTGGATCAGTGACCAAAATTCCTTTTGGTGACGACCGGAAAAAGCATCAATAAAATCATCCAGGGTGATGACGGCCTTGTTTGCCCGGCGTCCATAGATTTTATAGACTTCGTTTGACCACTGGAGTTCACCTTTGGATACATCGAGTCGCCAATGACCAATGCGTGCCGTTTGTTCTGCCAATTCCAGAAGACGGATGTCATTATCAATGGCAATTTGTTTTTGTTTGCTTGTGCTGATGTCTCGTGCGCTTGCGAATAGGGTCTTATCCGTGGCCCCCGTCAGGGAAATGTTCCAACTCAGCCAAATGTAGTGCCCGTTTTGTTGCCGCCAGCGGTTTTCGATATTATGCTGAGGGTGGTTTTCAAGGGCTTTTTGCAAGGTTTCACGCATCTGTGCGACATCATCAGGGTGCAAAAAATCAACGAGTTGTGAACCGACGAGTTCGTTCTCATTCCATCCTGTTGTGCTTGTCCATGCAGGGTTGATCCGATTCAGACATGTCCTTTGGTCGATAATACACAAAAGATCGAGTGCATTTTCAAACCAGTCATTCAGCGTGTTTTGTTGGTTTTCTGACATTTTCCGTCACTTCTTCTAATTCATTAGCAAGCAAGATACAGTAATTGTTAGAAAAAACCAATTCACTGGTTGTGAATTATATAAACGCTCGGCTACACTGCTGGACGCAAGTACCCGGTTTGGCAATAAAACAAGGACGAAACGTGTCTGTATTTAGTTTGAAGAAACTCCTCATCTGCGCAACAATTTGTGCGCCGGCTTTTATTGCCGGATGTACGACGGCCAGTGAACCGCAAATGCCTCCCTTAAAACCGGGTGAGTCCTCCTTATCAAATTACCTCGTGGGACAATACGCTGTACGACATCGTGATATGGAAAATGCCGCCGATTTTTTAAGTACAGTACATGAATCTAAAGATTTTCCTTCGAAATTGGACGATAACCTGAAACGTCAGTTGTTTGCAATTTATGCCAGTGAAGGTCGTTTTGAACAGGCAGCCAAGATTGCTGCTGAAATCAATAACGAAAACCTGATGGCGAAGCTGGTTTTGGCGCTGGAAGATGTGACAGTGGGTGAAATGACGGCTGCGCGGACCAAGATTGATGATATACCGGGCAGCGGACTTGGGGCATATGTGAAGCCTTTGATCCAAACTTGGTTAATTGCAGCAACAGACGGCGTAGATGCGGCGTTAAAGGCCATTGCCCCGATGCAAAAGGAAAAAGGGCTTGAAGCGCTTTATCATTTGCACACCGGCTTGTTGTATGATTTTAAAGGTGATGTGAAAAACGCCGAAAAACATTATAAATTGGCGGCACAGGGCGAAAACGGCATGTCGCTTCGTCTGGCGGAAATTTATGCGACCTTACTGGTCAAGCAGAACCGTATGAATGATGCGCAGGCTGTCTATGGACAGTATTTCGTTGCGCACCCCGATTCTCTTTATATTCAGGCTTTGTTGGACGAGCTCAATAGCGGCATGTTGGCGCAAACACCGGCGATCACCGTTAAAGATGGCTTGGCAGAAGCTTTGTTCGGCCTTGCCTCTTCGTTGCGTTCACATAGTACGAGGCAGATTGGCCTGATCATGGGGCATATGACGTTGCATGTGAAACCCAAATTCCCGATTGCTCGTATTTTGGTGGCGGAAATCCTTGAAAGTGACCGTCGTTTTGCGGATGCCAATAAAATCTATGCGACCATTGACAAGACAAACCCATTTTCATGGTCTGCCCGTTTACGTATGGCACTGAATTTGGATGATCTCGGTGATGAAGAAGGCGCGATTGCCATTTTGGAAGAAATGGTGGCGCAACATCCAGACCGTCTGGAAGTTCTGGTGACGTTAGGGGATGTGTTGCGCCATCATGAAAAATTCGAAAAAGCAGAAAAAATCTATGGGCAGGCAATTGATTTAATTGGTCAGGAAATTGGCTCTCACCATTGGAACTTGTTCTATTCGCGTGCCATTGCTCTGGAACGCCTGAAACGTTGGGATGAGGCTGAGCCTTTATTCTTAAAAGCACTGGATCTGGAACCAAATCAGCCGTTTGTTTTGAATTATCTTGGGTATTCATGGATTGAAAACGGCCGTAACCTTGAACAGGCTCAGGCCATGATTGAAGAGGCGGTCGCACAACGCCCGCGTGATGGTTATATCGTTGATAGTTTGGGGTGGGTGCTCTATCGATTGGGACAGTATGAAAAATCTGTTCCTCATTTGGAACGTGCTGTTGAATTGCAACCCAGTGACCCGGTGATTAACGATCATCTCGGGGATGCTTACTGGATGGTTGGGCGCAACCGCGAGGCCCGTTTTCAATGGTATCGGGCAAAAAGCCTTAATCCGACACAGGATGTGCTGGAGACAATCGAACAAAAAATCGAAAATGGTTTAGAGTCACAATGACCGTTACGCAACAGGCATATGCAAAGGTCAATCTTTACCTTCATGTGTGTGGGCGTCGTGAAAATGGTTATCATGAATTGGATAGTCTGATCGTGTTCGCCCAGACAGGTGATCTTTTGCAGGTAGAAGCCGCAGATCGTTTGTCATTGGATGTGGTTGGGCCGATGGCCTCCTATATCGATGTGTCCGGGGCCGACAATCTGGTAATGAAAGCGGCTTTGGGGTTGCAAGAACTCTGTAATATCGATTTCGGGGCTCAGATTACTCTGGATAAGCGCTTGCCTGTGGCGGCCGGTATTGGTGGTGGCTCCGGTGATGCTGCGGCAACGTTGAAGGCACTTTGTCAGTTATGGCAGGTTTTCCCCGACCCGTTGGGGTTGGAAGAATTGGCCCTGTCCTTGGGGGCGGACGTGCCGATCTGTATGAAAGCCCATGCCAATCATGTCGGCGGGATCGGTGAAGTGATCACACCTCTGCCCCCCATACCGGATTGTTGGATGGTTTTGGTCAATCCGATGGTTGCGTTATCTACACCGTCTGTTTTTAAAGCACGCACAGGTGGGTTTACGGATGCAGCGCCGATGGGTGGGGAATATACGTTTGCCACCTTTATCAAGGCATTAAAAGAACGCTCAAACGATCTTATGGCACCAGCCATTCAAATCGCTCCGCAAATTGCAAATGTTCTAGAGGCATTGTTAACGCAGCAGGGATGCGCGCTGGCGCGTATGTCGGGTAGCGGGGCAACCTGTTTTGGTTTGTTTGAATGCGAAAAGGATGCGCAAGCTGCTGAGAAAGCCTTGCAAAAGGACTATCCGAAATGGTGGATTTCCTGTGGGAAAATAATTTAATTTTTTTTCAATTACCCTCTTGCACTTTCTAAAATTTGGTCGTATGTTCCGCGCCACCACACAGATGGGGCATCGCCAAGCGGTAAGGCAACGGTTTTTGGTATCGTCATCCCCAGGTTCGAATCCTGGTGCCCCAGCCAAAAGAAACCCGAGAGTTTTTGCTCTCGGGTTTTTTATTTGGAAAGGTGGATGTTGATAGATACTGCGAATAAGGGAATGGCTCCTTATTTTTTGTTTGTTATGTCAACTGTTCGAAAACGTACGACTTCAACCTTGAATGTAATATTCTTTTATGACGTTCTGTGCCTCTGTAGATAGGGGAGATTAATCTATGGTAGTATTTGTGCAATATGAAGGTACCAATAGATGATCTCTTGTGAAAAAAAGAATTTGCGGCACTTGTACGCGCTATCATGTTGCGCGTATGATGGACCCCATTGTCTATGCAATGTTCGTGGCTGTCTTGAGAGAGAGCGGCAAAAGGAGATTTGAATGCAAAGCGGTGAGCAACTAACCGTATTGGCGGAGCAGATTCACCATCTGGTGCGCTATATTACAAAGATCAAGGCTGAGTTGGCATCTATTCGACATCCGAAATCTCCGGTTGATCATTTCAATACGGTGGCAGATCAGCTCAACACGATCTGTGAGACAACAGAAGACGCGACGAACACGATTATGGAGTCCGCAGAAGATATTTTATCCAATGTGGATGAGCTGAGCGCCAATATTAAATACGAACCGGCGCAGGTCTCTTTGAATGCGATTCAGGATCGCACAAACAAGATTTTTGAATCTTGTTCTTTCCATGATTTGACGGGGCAGCGGATTTCGAAAATCGTGCGTATTATGAATCGTCTGGAAGGTACGCTGGATAGTCTGGTTGATATTGTTGGTCGCGAAGGCCTTGGTGAAATGCCGGTCGATAATGACGAAACTATCGAAGATGTCATCGGGATGCGCGATGGTGATATTGCGATGCATGGTCCCCAAGTGAGTGGGAAGGAAGTATCCCAAGATGATATCGATGCTTTGTTTGGTGGGGACACTCCACCGAGTGCAGGGCAGGCCGTATCGCAAAATGATATCGATAATTTGTTTGATAGCCCCACACCGGCCCCAGAAAGCAGCGCACCGGTATCACAAGGTGATATTGACAGCATGTTTGACCAACCGGCAACACCTGTCGCAAAAACACAACCGCCTGCCTCTGGTGGTGCTGTTTCGCAAGACGATATTGATAGTATGTTTGATCAACCTGCGGCACCGAAAGCAACAGAACCGGAGGCACAGCAAAAGCCAAAGGCTGAAAACCCGCCTGCGGGACAAGATGTTTCCCAAGATGATATTGATAAGTTGTTTGGCTAGCTTATCGGATTTTATTTAGAATAAGCGCCACTTCTTCTTTTTTGTCTCTGTCTCGGTCAACCAGCTTTCCTGTTGCCCTGCTGTGGATTTACGTTTTTCACGGGCTGTAATCGGACTATGGCTATGGCTGCGGTATTCTACATCAACCAGATAGTTGATCGCACTAAAATCTTTGCGCGGCAGGTCGGCCTTTTTATAAAGGGCGGCAAAGCCTTTTTCACCAGGATCTTTAATCAAGGTCCGGGCGGCTTGAATATCAATCCCGACACGACAGGCCATCGCATATTCAAAGAAAGGACGATCCCCGATTTCCAAGGCGCGGAAAATCAGTTCGGGGGTCAGTTTTCCCTGTTTATTCATGGCAAGGACAAGCTTTTCTGCATCGCGTTTTGAACGGGGGTCGTGCAACAAGCGACGCTTGGCGTCTTCACGTGATTCCAGAACGACACGTTCGGTCAGAACGGGGGATAGTTTTTGGTGGCTCAGCAGATGGGTTTTTAACTGATCGCTGATGACATCGACCAACAGGTCAATGATATGTGGGGGCAGTTGATGGCGCATTGCCATGCCGGCATGAATGGCTTCGCTTTTTTCGAAACGTTGCAAGACAAGTTCATAGGTGTTGTCCTCAAAGGAAGCACCTTCGTTTTTTAAGGTACTTTCTACAACGGCTTCGCTCCCCGCTTCACATAAACTGTGTGTTAAGCTGGGGCTTAGGGTTTGGCGATGGGAAATAGCCATTTGACGATCATTATTGCCCGTATGGATAATTTCTATAAGATCGCTGTCTTCCAATAAAGTGCTAAATTCCAGCATGGGAAGACTGACCTCAAGAATATCTTTTGCAAGGCCAAGGGCTAAATCTTTGGGAATGTCATCATTGTTTTTAAGGGCGTGAGAGAGGGACCTGCGAACGGTGGTATCGACATCGTCAGCCAGTTTTTGTAAGATCGCAATGGCAAGATCATATTCGGTTTCTGACAGGCTGTTGTTTTTGAGATCATTCGCCAGCTTTTGTGCGAGTACAGAGCGTCGAGCAGGCGAACTGTCGCCGTCAAGCAACTTCACATCAAGTAATGTAATTCCCGCCATGACCATATCCCTTAAAACGTCCCTACCTATTATATCAAAATTCTAATTCATTCCCTATAGTAGAATTAAAATGAAAGAATTTATGTGATCACGCGCACAGCAGTGTAATTTTTTTTCAATCCCTTAAGCGGGGATCAATCTCGAATAACATGAGGGATAAAACGCGAGCTATCTTTGGTAATGGCAGTGTTGTCTTCGCGAATCCCGATGCCGCAAGGTTGACTGGCGACCAGCCAGCTGCCAATAACAGCGTGGTTTCCTTCAAAAACGGGAAGGGGATGTAAGGCCTGTACGATCATGCCTTCTGCGCCGTAAGGCCCATCAACGTTTTCCAAGGCCTCACCAGCATGATGAATGCTGATATTGGCCCCTTCGCGTGACAAAAGGGGTTTGCGGACAAAAGCATCCCCGACCATATGGGCATTGGGATCATCGGCAAAATATGCGGGCAGAAGATTGGGATGACCTTGAAACATCTCCCACAACAGGGGCAGCACCCCTTTATTGGAGAGAATGCTTTTCCATGCCGGTTCGATAAAGGTTGTCCCGGATGTCGGCATGGCTTTCCCAAATTCTTCCTGCATCATCCATTCCCATGGATAGAGCTTGAAGAGAGTATCGATGACATTGTCCTGTAGGTCACTCAGTCGGCCTTTTTCATCAATCCCAATTTCTTCCATATGGATGAAATGAGTTTGAATCCCGGCTTGGGTTGCACATTCTTCCAGATAAAGAACGGTGCCTTCGTCTTCCAAACTTCCTTGGCAGGAGGCAACATGTAAGGGGGTTTGCAGTTCCATATTGGCAAAAGCGCCGATGAGGGCTTCGTGGATTGAATTAAATTGATCACAATCCGGCGGAATTAACCCTTGTTCCATTGCCTGTTCCATCCAAACCCATTGAAAGGCAGCACTTTCGTAAAGGGAAGTTGGTGTGTCGGCATTATATTCTAAAAGCTTGGCGGGGGATTGTCCGTCATAGGAAAAATCCATACGGCCATAGAGGTTTTTTTCCCGGTTTAGCCAGCTTTGACGCACATAATCCCAATAAGAACGCGGGATGGCCAGTTTTTGCAACAGGGATTCATCTTGAACGACCCGTTCCACAACCTGAAAACACATGTGTTCGAGTTCTGCAGTCGGGTCTTCGATATGGTTTTCAATTTGAGCTAGTGTAAATCGATAACAGGCACTTTCGTCCCAATAGCGTTCACCATCGATCGTATGAAACTGAAAACCAACCTCTTTTGCCAGTTGTTGCCAGTTTGGACGTTCTTCAATGCGGATACGATGCATGTTTTCTTATCCGCCAAAGCTGCGGGTGCCCATACGTGCAGCGGTGGACCCGAAACCACCGCGGCGAACCGTTGATGTTTTTGTACTTGGGCTTTTCGTGACGTTGGACGGGACTTTTTGAACGCCGGTTTGGGTGGCAACTTTTTGGTTGTCGCCGGTGCGGAAACTTTTAGGATCGTCTTTTGAACGATAAAGTGGTTGAGTCGCCACGTTGGAACGTGTGCCCCCACTCAGCATAGAACCCATCATATAACCCATCATCATCGGCATAAAGATGGAGCCGCCCGATGTGGTTTGCATGGGGGCTTGTTCACAGTTTTCACCGCCAAAATCAGCCTGACAATCTTCAATGGAGGTATATTTTGGAGCTGTGCGGATATGTTCTTCGGCAGCTTTTTCAAAGCCTTGGCGACATTGATCCAGGTCTTGTCCTTCATAACGTGCACATTCATCGACATTTTCAAAAACAGCGGCGACTTCATCGCCGTTGTCGCAAGCACTCATCGTAAGGATTGTCGCGCCCATCAGCGCAATTTTTAAAGATTTGGAACGTTTCATATCACACCTGTTTTGACCTTTGAGAGTTAATCTAGTAGGAAAAGAGAAACACACAAGTGAAAGTTCCATGGAAAGACCGAATTATATAACGCCGCAAGGCTTGCAAACGTTAAAAGATGAAAAACACCAGCTTTGGTCGGTTGAGCGTTCCGAGGTCGTCAAGGTTGTGACGTGGGCGGCAGGCAATGGTGATCGATCGGAAAATGCCGATTATCAGTACGGTAAGCGTCGTTTACGCGAAATTGACCGTCGTGTGCGTTTTTTAACAAAACGGATAGAGGCCGCTGTTGTTGTGAACCCGGAAGAACAAACCAATCGGGATCAAATTTTTTTTGGTGCATTTGTCATTTATGAAAATGAACGTGAAGAAAAAGTCAGTGTGCGTATCGTGGGGGAAGACGAGGTCGATTCGACCAATGGTCTGATCAGTTGGATTTCACCTGTTGCGCGTGCGTTGATGAAGGCGCGAGTTGGGGATTTGGTGACGGTCAAAACCCCCAAAGGCGATGAAGAGTTGGAAATTCTGGAAATTCGATACTGATGACGGCTAAAGTTCTTCGTGTTCGCCTTTGCGCGAAATTGTGACATCCTTGTGGATTGAAACGCTAAGCAATAAACCGAAGCTGAAGAGGATGGAAATCATCACTGTTCCACCATATGAAATCAGCGGTAATGGAACCCCAACAACGGGCAAAAGTCCCATCACCATCCCCATATTGATGAAGACATACAGGAAAAAAGTCGTCGTGACGCCCAAGGCCACAAGACGGCCAAAATTGTTGCGTGAGCGCATGGCGATGGCATAGCCATAGATCAATAAAAGCAGATAGAGCCCCATAACGGCAAGCCCGCCGATGAGGCCATGTTCTTCTGCAAGCATGGTGAAGATAAAGTCGGTCTGTTTTTCCGGTAAGAAATTAAGGTGACTTTGAGAGCCTAATCCAAATCCTTTGCCCGCAATACCACCGGAACCAAATGCAATTTTGGACTGCATAATGTGGTAACCAGCCCCTAAAGGATCGTTTTCCGGGTTTAGAAAAGTAAGAACACGTTTTTTCTGGTAGGTATGCAGAAATTGCCATGCCACCGGAATGGCTGCCAAGGCGGATACACCGACCAAGATAAACTTCCATAGGCGCACGCCAGCAAGGAAGAAAATAACACCACTGCCCAAAATCAGCATCAAAGTTGTGCCGAGATCGGGTTGGCGCAAAATTAAAACGGAAGGGGCAGCAACCATAAATAAAGGAACGAACAGGTAGGGAATACTTTGAATTTCTTCAAGGCTTCGTCCGTGAAAATATCGTGCCAGTGCCAATACAATTGTGATTTTCATCAGTTCGGATGGTTGCAACTGGAAAAAGCCCAAGCTGATCCAACGTTGCGCCCCCATGCCAATCGATCCTTTTACTTCAACACCGATTAAAAGGCCAAGTGCGATGAAATAAAGGATATATGAATATCGCAACCAGATCCGGATATCGGTGAGTGCGACAATAAACATGATGCCCATTCCGCCAATAAAACGGATGAGTTGGCGTTTAGCCCATGGATCCCAGCTTCCGATCGCGCCGGGAACATTTGGGTCAGGTGGTGCTGCCGAATAGAGCATGGCAAAGCCCACACAGGCCGTCAAAATCAGTAAAAGAACGAATCCCCAATTTAATTCGAGAATTTTACGACCAAGTGTCAGTTTATCTTGTCCGAGGCGATAGCGAGTCATCATGATGGGTCCTTACGCCTCCTTTTCATTTTTTTTAGGGGTGATCTTGGTTGGGACTAATAATTCACCGCGCGCCGATTCCCGTCTTTGAGCTTCTAACAAAATATCGCGGGCAATTGGGGCCGCTGTTTTTGAACCTGACCCCCCATGCTCGACGACGACAGAAACCGCATAGCGGGGATTGTCATAAGGGGCAAAGGCGACAAACAAAGCGTGATCGCGCAGCTCCCAGGGCAACTCGTCATTTTTTAATACCCGCGTGTCTCGCTCGGACTTGGAAATACGGCGAACCTGTGCGGTTCCTGTTTTTCCAGCCATTGCGAATTCAGGTTCCTTGATGCGTGAACGAAAAGCCGTTCCCCCGGGGATATTGGTAACAGCATTCATGCCGCGATGTATGATTTTTAAATGAGCCGGTGAAATGCCCAAGGGTTCAAATGTGGTGCGGACCGGAACTTCAATCGAATCGCTTGTGGTGATTTTGCGTGTCAGGTGTGGAATAATTTTTGTCCCGCTGACAAGACGTGCCGTCATAACAGCCAGTTGTAAGGGGGTTGCCAGTACGTAACCTTGACCAATGCCGGTAATCAGGGTTTCTCCACCTTGCCACGGTGCACCGATTGTGGCCAATTTCCAGTCCCGCGACGGCATCAAACCTGTGCGTTCCCCCGGCAGATCAATGCCGTTTAACTCCCCAATGCCAAGGCGGCGTGCCATATCGTGTATGCGGTTAATGCCTGTACGTTTGGCAATTTCATAAAAATAGACATCGCAGGAATGCATATGGGCTTCTTCCATATTGACATTGCCATGCCCGCCTCTTTTCCAGCAGTGGAAACGTGCATTACCCAGTTCCATATGACCGGGGCAGTAAATTTCTTGTGAGGGGGTGATAACGCCTTTTTCAAGGGCGGCAAGGGCGACAACCATTTTAAAGGTGGAACCGGGGGCATATTGCCCGGCAATGGCTTTGTTGGTCAGGGGACCGCGCGGATTGGTGATTAGGCTTTGCCATTCCTTATGGGACAACCCGCGATTAAAGGCGTTTGGGTCATATGTCGGACTGGAGGCCATCGAAAGAACTTCGCCGGTATGAATATCCAGAACAACGGCCGCCGCCGCTTCTTCGCCAAGACGTTCGGCCACCATTTCCTGCAATCCGGCATCCAGAGTCAGGGTAATTTCTGCGCCGGGTTCGCCGTCTTGGCGTTGAACTTCTTGAATGACACGACCTAGCGCGTTGACTTCGACTTGCGAGGTGCCACCCGTTCCTCGTAGTTTTAAATCATGTAGTCTTTCAATGCCGGACTTACCGATGCGAAAACCGGGTAATTCCAATAAAGGATCGTTTTTGGCATCGCGTTCGGTAACGGACGCGACATAGCCTAGAACGTGTGCGCTGTAGTTGCCTTTTGGATAATGGCGGGTCTGGCCCACGTCGATTTCACTGCCGGGCAGGTCAGGCGTGTTGACCTCAATCTGTGCGACTTCTTCCCAAGTCAGGTTTTCGCGCACAGTAACGGGAACGAAGCTACGCTTACGTTTGATTTCTTTCAGGATTTTCTTTTTTTCTTTTTCACCGATTTCGATGATCTGTCCCAATGTATCCAATGTCCCCTTTGGGTTGCCATTGGTGTCTTCGGCGGTGATGATGACCCGGTAATTTTGTTCGTTGACGGCAAGTTCTTCGCCAAAACGATCTACAATATTGCCGCGTGGTGGTGGTAACAGACGGATAGAAATACGGTTTTCTTCCGCCATCGTTTTAAAACGCGGGGCTTCAACGACTTGCAGATAATACATGCGCCCGACCAGTGCAGACATCAAAACCAGCTTGCCACCGCCGAGTACGGCCGCGCGCCTGCTAAAGAGTTTTGATCTGTCTGAGCTGCGATGCATTTAAACGGGTTCCTTTTATTATCGTAAAATAGTGCGTTGCCAACGGCCCATAAACCACGCGAGGAGGGGATAAAACCCAATGGTCATGAGATATTGGAAGAAGACCGGGCCGGGGATAAGAATATGGACGTGATAGGCGGAAAGCAGTAACCAGGCTTGCAGGGCAGCTCCAGCTGCAATGATGCTAAACCCTAACCACTCGACCCAGAAAGTTTTACCCAAAAAGAAACGCCGTTGTCCCAAAACGACACCGAAAACGGTGAGATAAACAATCGTGTTTAACCCCATGGGGGCACCGCTCAACGCATCTTGTAGAATACCAATGGCGAAAACAGCAACGATGGGCAATAGGTCCGGGCGAAAAACGGTCCAGTGAAAAATCCCCATCAATGCCAATTGCGGTACGATGGACCCGTAACCCGGAATATGGGTGGGAATGACGCTGAGCAAAATAAGAACGACCGACAATCCCACCGGAGAGATATTGCGCGCCCATAAATCCAGACGCTGCCAAAAACCCGGTTTCATGGCTCAGACGGTCTCCTTTCTGTTCCCGGTTTTGGCACAACAGTGCGCATTTCTACCGGTGTATGAACAGGCTGTGCAATTGGTTTTGCAGGAATGTTGTTTTTCGGCAGATCGGTTTTTAAACGATCACGATCCAAAATGCCCTCTAGTCCGTAATCAACAATGCGTACGATTTCCAGACGGGAACTGTTGACATACAAAGTCACTTCAATCGCTTTATCACTGATCGAAGAAATCTGACCGACAGGAATGCCTTGCGGGAAGGCACCACCATGACCGGATGTCACGATACGATCACCGGGGGAGACAATGGTGCCCGGCGGAAGTTTACTTAAGATGGGTTTTTCTTCGTTTCGGCCAATCATAATCCCGCGTGCGCGCGAACTTTCGATCATGACCGGAATACGGGAGTTCAAGTCGGATAAAAGAAGAATACGGGCGGAGCGATGGGCGACACCGGCAATGCGACCGACAAGACCTTCACCGGTGATAACGGCTTGTCCGTTTTTCACACCTTCACGCACACCGGCATAAACCAGCATACTTTCAGAGAAAATCCCGCCGTCATCGGAAATGACGCGCGCGGCCTTATAAGTGGCTTGCGGGCCAACTTCAAAATTAAGAAGGCCACGCAGAACGGTGTTTTCGCCTTCCACTTGGCGGGCAATGGTTTGCCATTTTAACAGGCGTTTGTTTTCTTCGCTCAGACGTTGGTTTTCTTCATGCACGGCCAAGAACTGTCGTGCTTCGTCCAGATAACTGCGAACGGTTTCTGCCGGTTCTGCGACGGCTTCGAGAATGGGGGCAAAAGCATCGTTAATGCGCGCGCGGGCTTCTTCGACAATGACTGTTTCAGCCTTGCCCAGCATCATGAGGGCAAAAGCCGCCAAAATCAGCCCGAGATACGCGAATCTCTGGAGCAGATTTCGGATCACATCGACCCGGTTTTGTGCGCCTGGTCCGTGCTTTACCAAAAGATGTTTCCTTCATTCTCAAGGTAAAAGCGCTTTAAGATAAAGCGCTTTTTTTATTAATACATAGAAGACAGGACGTGCTTGAGCTTTTTCATTTCTTCAAGCGAGCGACCTGTGCCCAATGCGACACAAGATAGTGGATCATCGGCAATAGATACCGGCAATCCAGTGGAATGGCGCAAAACGAAATCCAGATTGCGCAGCATCCCGGCGCCACCAGTCAGAACGATGCCTTTATCAACGATATCGGCCGCTAGTTCCGGGGCAGTATTTTCAAGGGCGACTTTGCAGGCTTCGATGATCGCACCGACAGGTTCTGTCAGACTTTCTGCAATTTCGCGTTCTGAAATGACCAATTCTTTGGGCACGCCGTTCATCAAATCACGGCCTTTGATTTCCATTGTGCGGCCTTCGCCGTCTTCCGGCGGACAAGCAGAACCGATTTCTTTTTTAATCCGTTCTGCCGTACCTTCCCCAACCAGCAGGTTGTGTGTACGACGGATATAAGCGATAATGGCTTCGTCCATTTTGTCGCCGCCCACACGGACGGAGCGCGCATAAACGATACCACCCAAAGACAGGACGGCAACTTCGGTTGTGCCCCCACCGATATCAACGACCATTGAACCGGTCGGTTCGGTGACAGGCAAGCCTGCACCAATGGCGGCTGCCATCGGTTCTTCGATCAACATAACTTTGCGGGCACCTGCATTTTCAGCAGAATTTTGAATGGCGCGGCGCTCAACAGCGGTAGAGCCGGAAGGTACGCAGATTACCACCAAGGGGGCGGCAAAGCTGCGACGATTATGCACTTTACGGATAAAGTGTTTGATCATTTCCTCGGCAATTTCAAAATCAGCAATCACCCCGTCGCGCAAAGGGCGAATGGCTTGAATATTACCCGGTGTACGACCAAGCATTTGCTTAGCTTCTTCACCAACGGCAAGAACCTGTTTTTTACCCATATTATCGGCAATGGCGACAACGGACGGTTCATTTAGAACAATCCCTTTACCCTTGACGTAAACCAGTGTGTTTGCGGTTCCTAAATCGATTGCCATGTCAGCGGACAGAACGCCGAACAGTTTTGAAAACATCTCGCCTCAACTCTCGTTTTGCAGGCCAAGCCCTGATAACCCAAATGGCTTTTCAAAAATACTTCGAAAAACCGATTAACCTTTATAAGAAGTCGCGTGCCGCAATGCTAGTCCTTATCACGAGTCGCAAACATTTTTTTTGTAACAGTTCGAGACTTCTCACACTTCTTAACTCATGCATGATGAAGCAAAGAAGTTAATAAAAGATGAGGGTCATATTAAAGGGAGAAAACAAGGTTTGTCTTTCTCCCTTTAATGTCCGTGATTTAGGCGGTTTTTAAGTTTTCTTTTTGGTCTTTTGAATGATTAACCAGCAGCTTATTTAACGCGTTTAAATAAGCATGGATGGAGGCAACGACCGTGTCCACGTCCGCACCGCGTCCGTTGACGGTTTTACCGTTTTCTTCCAAACGAACGGTGACTTTGGCCTGTGCATCGGTTCCTTTTGTCACGGCATGAACCTGATACAGTTCCAAATGGGCGTTGGGCAGGGGTACAATTTCTTTAATGGCTTTAAAGGCAGCATCGACCGGACCGTCTCCGGCGGCGATGGTTTTGCGCTCTTTCCCGTCAATTTCTATGGCCAAAGCCGCGATTTTTTCTTTGACGTGGGTGCCACAGGTGACTTGGAAATGTTTCAGTTTGACCCGTTCGTTGACGCGCATGACTTCATCATCGACCAAGGCGATAATGTCTTCGTCATAAACATCTTTTTTCTGGTCTGCCAGATCCTTGAATCGTTTGAAGACATCGTTCAAGGCATTGTCACCCAGCTCATAACCCAAGGCGGCTAATTTGTCTTTAAAGGCATGGCGATCAGAATGTTTGCCCAAGACAATCTTGTTGGCATTATCCAGTCCGATGCTTTGAGGTGTCATGATCTCGTAAGTTCCGGCATGTTTCAACATACCGTCTTGATGGATCCCGGATTCGTGTGCAAAGGCGTTTTTACCGACAATGGCCTTGTTGGGCTGGACGGAAAAGCCTGTTGCTGCAGACACCATACGCGATGCCCGTGTGATCATTTCCGTTTTAATGCCTGTAGTGTAGGGCAAGATATCTTGACGGGTGCGCAAGGCCATGACGATTTCTTCTAAGGCAGCGTTCCCGGCACGTTCGCCCAGACCGTTGATGGTGCATTCCACCTGACGGGCACCGCCTTGAATGGCGGCCAAGGAATTGGCAATGGCTAATCCCAGATCATTATGACAATGGGTTGAGATGACAGCCTTGTCGATATTTGGCACCCGATTTTTTAACATCTGGATCATGGCGTAATATTCTTCTGGTACCGTATAGCCGACGGTATCCGGGATATTCACGGTTGTTGCCCCGGCTTTAATTGCGGTTTCAACGCAATAACATAAGAAATCCGGGTCGGCGCGGGTGGCATCTTCGGCGGACCATTCGACATCTTCTGCCAAGGTGCGGGCATAACGGACACTGTCTTCAATGCGTGAGATCAAATCATCCGGTTCGATCTGTAACTTATATTTCATATGCAGGGCTGAGACGGCAATGACGATGTGAATGCGATGATGAGCAGCGTGATGCACGGCATCAAAACAGCATTTTATATCCCCGCGCACGGCACGTGATAAGCCACTGATGGTGGCGGTTTTGGATAATTTTGCAATTTCTGAAACAGCGTGGAAGTCGCCTTCCGAGGCAATAGGGAATCCGGCTTCGATAACATCGACGCCCATATCTTCCAAATAAGATGCGATTTGGACTTTTTCGTCAAATGTCATGGTTGCGCCGGGGGCTTGTTCCCCGTCACGCAAGGTGGTGTCAAAAATAATAATTCGATTGGAATCGGTACTCATGTCTTTACTTCTTTCTCTAAAACAGAATTCATATGATCCATGAAATCGGCTTACGCACACGACAAGCCTTGTCCCCTAAGCGCGTGTTTCTTTAAAAGTTACAGAAACAGATGTGCTTAGAGGTTGCTAAGTCGTGCGAGCAGGCAGAGAGAAAGAAGAGGGATAGCATTCAGGCAAACAGGGGCAATCGCGCAATATGTTGCGACGTTTGCTCCCTTTTTATGTTTGCCGAAAATGCCCATGTTTATAAGTATCCGGTGTGTGGCTTAGATGGTGCCGACGTCTTCGGGTTTACCTTTGGTCCGTTTGACCAGTAATTTGTTCACTGCATTTAAATAAGCTGTGACAGAAGCGACCATTGTATCGACATCTGCCCCGCGTCCGTTGACGGTTTTACCATCTTCTTCCAGACGAACCGTTACTTCGGCCTGGGCATCGGTTCCTTTTGTCACGGCATGAACCTGATACAGTTCCAAATGGGCGTTGGGCAGAGGTACAATTTCTTTAATGGCTTTAAAGGCAGCATCGACGGGACCGTCGCCGGCGGCAATTGTTTTGCGTTCTTCGCCGTCAATTTCGATGGACAAAGCCGCAATTTGTTCTTTGACGTGGGTGCCACAGGTGACTTGGAAATGTTTCAGTTTGACCCGTTCGTTGACGCGCATGACTTCGTCATCGACCAAGGCGATAATGTCTTCGTCATAAACATCTTTTTTCTGGTCTGCCAGATCCTTGAATCGTTTGAAGGCATCGTTCAAGGCATTGTCACCCAGCTCATAACCCAAGGCGGCTAATTTGTCTTTAAAGGCATGGCGACCAGAATGTTTGCCCAAGACAATCTTGTTGGCATTATCCAGTCCGATGCTTTCCGGTGTCATGATCTCGTAAGTTCCGGCATGTTTCAACATACCGTCTTGATGGATTCCGGATTCGTGTGCAAAGGCGTTTTTACCGACAATGGCCTTGTTGGGCTGGACGGAAAATCCTGTAATGGCAGAGACCATACGCGATGCCCGTGTAATCAGTTCGGATTTAATACCGGTCTCATAAGGCAAGAAGTCTTTACGGGTGCGCAAGGCCATGACGATTTCTTCCAGGGCAGCGTTCCCGGCACGTTCACCTAAGCCATTGATGGTACATTCCACCTGACGGGCCCCTGCACGTACCGCAGACAGGGAATTGGCAACCGCCAACCCCAGATCATTATGACAGTGGGTGGAAATAATCGCTTTATCAATATTGGGAACCCGGTTCATCAACATATCGATCATGGCGTAATATTCTTCGGGTACCGTATAACCAACGGTATCAGGGATGTTGATGGTGCGTGCCCCGGCATCAATAGCGGCTTCGACACAACGACATAAGAAGTCTGCTTCGGTCCGGGTGCCGTCTTCGGCGGACCATTCGACATCTTCGACCAAGGAGCGTGCGAATGTGACGGATTCTTTGACTTTCGCCAAAACGGCATCGGGTTCCATTTGCAATTTATATTTCATATGCAGCGGAGATGTAGAGATAAATGTGTGAATACGATGTTTCGGTGCATGCTTAACAGCATTGAAACAGCGTTCGATATCCCCACGCGCGGCGCGTGCTAATCCACAAATACTGGCGTTTTCAGCCTGTTTGGCAATTTCGGTTACAGATTCAAAATCGCCCTCTGACGCGATTGGAAAACCGGCTTCGATGACATCTACGCCCATTTCTTCCAGTGTGTTGGCGATACGCAGTTTTTCTTCCAGGTTCATGGAAGCGCCGGGGGATTGTTCCCCGTCACGCAAAGTGGTGTCAAAAATAATTACGCGATTTGAATCGGTTGTCATCTATCTCATCCTAGAAATGGCATTTGCTACGAAAATTAGTGAAAACAGCTTGGAAAAGCAACAAGCCTTATCCCCTGAACGTTGCTTCAGGTCACTTTTTTCAAATGATGGACAAGAAGCAGGGCTCGCTCAGGGGCGAGTAAGTCGTGCAAGAAGGAGAGAGAGTCGTTTTTGACCATAGAAACGCACGATCAAGGCCGCGCTCAAGGCGCCTGCACTTAAAATCATCATGCTTGTTTCAAAAGCGGTCATGGAATCGAAACCTTTGGTTCATTTTTTCTATGTCTATATAAAAAGGGATTGCGTGGTCTGCTGTCAATGCCTTTTTGGAAAAACTCGGGACGTTTATTTTTTTTGCGGGATATTTTTTTGATTATTCGTAAAAAAAAAGGATGAAATAGATATAAAGTATGATACATTCATACTCGAAGTCATACTTTAGGGCTGTTATCGCCAGTATTAAACAGTCCTAGAGATTTTCAGGGATAACTCTCCTTACGATTCCAGTCGGTTGGATTGCCCCCACCTTCCCTGAAACCACATAGAAAACCCTGTGCTTATTATACCCCCCCCCCCTCCAAGTGCAGGGTTTTTCTATGTCGGTTGTTCAATTTCCGCAAAAAATTGACTCTTTGAGCAATCGGTGTTTTACTGTTCTGGTAAACGACAGAAGTACGTTTTAAACGATAGAAGGACGTTGAACCATGGATATAACCGGACTTGCGACGGCTGCTGTGGCGATGCAAAAAGCTTCGAACAATCAGGAAGCCAGTATCGCTATGACGCGTCAGGCGATTGAAAGCCAGACCGCTGCGGCCGCGACAATTGTGGAGCAAGTGAGTGAGCAGGCAAAGGCCTCTGCCGCCGCCGCTGCACGGGGCGGGATTAATATCCTCGCCTAAGGCTTTGAAATTTCAATTCGTTACATCGGCTCGATAGCAATGTGCTGTCGGGCCATTTTTGTTTCTTCAACAGGAAATAGTGATAATTTTGTAGAGGTCTGTGTTTTTAACCGGGCGAGGACAAGATGACCTTCTACGGGTTCGCCATTTTCCGTACGAATGGGAACAAAGCGTTCTTCAATGATATGAAACCCGCTTGCCGATAACCAATTGCGCACGGTTTGCCGATTGTGAATGAAACGTTGCGTGTGATTGAGATTGAAGCTTTCACAAGACGGATCAAAGCCGGAACTTTCTACACTGAAAGCAAGAAACCCGCCGGGACGCAGACGTTGTACGGTACGTTGAAAAACCATACTGAGATCGCCAAGGTAATTGAAAACATCACAGGCAACAACCAGATCGAAACGTGGTGCGCTTTCCGCGACTTCGCCAAGGATGTCCCCTTGCAGCAAGCGATTATATATTTTCTTCTTTTCCGCCTGTTTTAACATTTTTTTGGAAAGATCAATACCTTCCAGACGACCGGCGATGGGATGTATATGTTGCCCTGCTAATCCGGTTCCGCAGCCCAGATCAAGGACATGTGGTTTACGGGGCATTTTGGCAAGATGGGTAAAGAGTAGATTGAAAACCTGTTCCGGCGCCCGATAGGATAAATGTTTCAGCAGGTTTTTTTCAAAGCGTGGGGCATAATCGTCAAACAGGGCTTCGACATAATCGGCAGGCAGACGCTGCATTTGTTCACCGGCCCCCAGTAAAGACAAGCGCACACCTGCACCAAGATGATCCTGGTCTTGCAAACGCAAAGCTTGTTGGTAGGCGGCAATAGCTTTTTCAGTTTCTTTTGTTTTTTCGTAAAGCTCACCTAGAACGAAATGAAATTGAGCTTCGTTGGGCAGGCTATCAATAGCGGCCAAGGCGGCTTCGATGGCAGCGTCCAGATCGCCTTCTTCCAGCATGCCAAGGGCAAAATCAAGACGCATAAAGGCAGAATGTCGCGACATGGGACCTACCAGACAAAGGTTTCAATCGCGATTGTCTACGAGGAAAGGATAAATCTATCAAACGAATAAAATCAAAGGATAACTTTGGTTTTATCAAATTAAAAAAGCATATGAGATGAACAAAAAAAGAGGTCCGACAGATATCGGACCTCTTTCTTCTTGCAGTGCGTGCAATGCTCTCACCAAAGTGGAGCTACGCGTTCTAAACCCGAAGGCTTAGTTGCGTTCCTTGTCGACCAATGCATTGGATTTGATCCAAGGCATCATGCCGCGTAGTTTTTCGCCTGTTTCTTCCAGCGGGTGAGCCGCACCTTGTGCACGACGTGCTTTCAGGAACGGTTGACCAACCTGATTTTCCAACATGAAGTCGCGAACGAATTTACCGGTTTGGATATCGTCCAATACTTCTTTCATGCGGTCTTTAACAGAAGCATCAATAACACGCGGGCCGGAAACATAGTCGCCGTATTCTGCTGTGTTAGAGATAGAATAACGCATGTTGTGCATGCCGCCTTCGTACATCAGATCGACGATCAGTTTTACTTCGTGCAAACATTCGAAGTAAGCCATTTCCGGTGCGTAGCCAGCTTCGGTCAGTGTTTCGAAACCATAACGGATCAGTTCGGTCAAACCACCGCAAAGAACAGCCTGCTCACCGAACAGGTCGGTTTCACATTCTTCTTTGAAGTTGGTTTCGATGATGCCGGAACGACCGCCGCCAACGCCACAAGCGTAAGACATGGCGATTTCTTTGGCATTGCCAGAAGCGTCCTGATGAATCGCGATCAAGCAGGGAACACCGCCGCCTTTAACGTATTCGCCACGAACGGTGTGACCCGGGCCTTTCGGCGCGATCATGATAACATCGTTGCCAGCGGGAACTTCGATAAGGTTGAAGTGAATGTTCAAACCATGTGCGAATGCCAGTGCAGAACCTTCTTTCAGGTTCGGTGCGATTTCTGATTTGTAGATACCGGCTTGCAGTTCGTCCGGTGTCAGGATCATCAGTACGTCAGCCCAAGCTGCAGCTTCTGCAACAGACATAACTTTCAGGCCTTCGCCTTCGGCTTTTTTACGTGTGCTCGATCCTTCGCGCAGCGCAACAGCGATTTCTGTGCAACCAGAGTCGCGCAGGTTCAATGTATGTGCGTGACCTTGGGAGCCGTAACCAACGATGGCTACTTTTTTGGTTTTGATCAAATTGACGTCTGCGTCACGATCGTAATAAACCTGCATGTTCAAATACCCCTTGAACTATAAGACAATAAAAAAATTTAGACGCTTCCCTTAGAGCCCTTGGGCCCCGCGAGAAATTGCCACGACACCGGTACGTGAAACGTCAACCAGCCCCAATGGCTCCATCAGTTTAATAAACGCATCGACTTTGCCGGCTTTACCGAACACTTCGAACACGAAAGAAGAATTCGAGCTGTCGATAACGCGCGCGCGGAAAATATCGGCAATACGCAAAGCTTCTACACGATGTTCCCCCTCGCCTGCAACCTTTACCAACGCCATTTCGCGTTCCACACTGGGGCCATCGATGGTGAGATCGACGACCTTGCGCACCGGAACAAGACGATCCAACTGCGCTTTGATCTGTTCGATCACTTGGCGCGTACCGCTGGTAACGATTGTAATCTTTGACAAATTATCCACATGGTCGACTTCGGCCACGGTCAGGCTGTCAATGTTGTAACCCCGACCAGAGAACAGGCCCACAACGCGGGCCAGAACACCGGATTCGTTGTCTACAAGAACGGAAACCGTGTGGCGTAGGAGGTCATCTTTGTCGTTATTAGTCATTTTTTGTTACTCCTATGCTTTAAACCAGAACGCCGGATTCGACGCTGCCGCCGTTTTCACTGGACTGAGAATCTTCCGGGCCGAGAATGATTTCATTATGGGCCGCACCGGACGGGATCATCGGGAAAACGTTTTCTTCTGCATCGACCAAAATTTCGGTGATGGTAGGCAGATCAGAAGCAAAGGCTTGCTTAATCACGTCATCCAGTTCACCCGGTGTGGTCGCACGCAGGCCGGTTGCACCATAGGCTTCGGCCAGTTTAACGAAATCGGGTTGAACGTCGATATGGCTTTCAGAATAACGTTCCCCGTGGAACATTTCCTGCCATTGGCGAACCATCCCCAGATATTTGTTGTTAAGGATGAAACATTTCACCGGCAGGCGATAGGCCATTAAGGTGGCGATTTCTTGCAGGTTCATCTGGAAAGAACCGTCCCCGGCAATGGCGATAACCAAGGCATCGGGATGTGCGGTTTGAACGCCCATCGCAGACGGGAAACCATATCCCATTGTGCCTAGACCGCCAGAGGTCATCCAGCGTTTTGGTTTTTCAAAGCACAAGTGCTGAGCTGCCCACATCTGGTGCTGACCGACTTCGGTCGTATAGAAGGTGTCTTTGCCAGTATCTTTTGCCAGATCACGGATGCGTTCCAAGGCATATTGCGGTTTAATGACCTTGTTGGATTTGGTGTATTTCAGGCTGTCAACTTTGCGCCATTCATTGATTTCTTTCCACCATTTATCCAAAGCTTTGGCATTTACCTGTGCTTGATCGGCTTTCCAATGTTTGATCAACTCTTCCAGAACATGGGCAACGTCGCCGATGATCGGCACGTCCACGATAATGTTTTTGTTGATCGAGCTGGGGTCGATATCCACATGAATTTTCTTGGATCCCGGCGAGAATTTATCCAACGCGCCCGTAACACGGTCATCAAAACGCGCCCCGATATTGATCATCACGTCGCAGTCATGCATGGCGAGGTTGGCTTCGTATGTGCCGTGCATCCCCATCATCCCGAGGAACTGATCATCAGACCCCGGAAAAGCGCCCAAACCCATCAGGGTCAAGGAACAGGGAATGCCTGTCATTTTTACCAGTTGGCTGAACAATGTGCAGGCCGCATCGCCGGAATTGACGATCCCGCCGCCGCCGTAAAACAGCGGGCGTTTTGCGTTTTTGATCAAATCAATGGCTTGTTTGATCGCAGCCGTATCGCCTTTGACTTGCGGTTTGTACGAACGATGTTCAACAGCCGTGTTTTTACCCGGTGTCGTATAATTGCCAAGCGCCAGCAGAATATCCTTGGGAATATCCACTAAAACGGGGCCCGGTCGACCTGTGCGCGCAACATAATAGGCTTCGTGCAAAACGCGGCCTAATTCATTTACGTCTTTAACAAGATAGTTGTGTTTGGTGACGCCGCGTGTGATCCCGGTGATATCTGCTTCCTGAAAAGCATCGTTGCCGATCAGGCTGGAAGGGACCTGCCCGGTCAGGCAGACCAGCGGTACGCTGTCCATCATGGCATCAACGAGGCCTGTCACGGTGTTGGTCGCACCTGGACCGGAAGTCACTAGGACTGTTCCCACTTTCCCGGTAGAGCGTGCATACCCTTCCGCAGCGTGGACAGCAGCCTGTTCGTGCTTCACCAGAATGTGGCGGAGACCGTTTTGTTTGAACAGTGCGTCATACAGCGGAAGAAGCACGCCACCCGGTAGCCCAAACATCACATCCACACCTTGATCTTTCAAAGCTTGGATGATGATTTCAGAACCGGTCATTTGTTTCGTGGACATGCAAAAATCCTCCGTCTCAACGAATTTTCTTGTGTCCGTTTTTAAGACACAAAAACTCCCGCGCAAGTGCTGCGCAGGTTCGAGCTGCGCAAACTAATGGGTCAGCTGTCTGGGGTCAACAAAAAATGACGAATTTTATTATAAATCTCATCACGCAAACTTTCCGAATATTGCGTATTGTGAATTTCTACCGCAGAAATCTGATTTCGAAACCAGGTGCATTGACGTTTCGCAAACCGTCGTGTCTGCATTTGCGCTTGGCTTCGTGCTTCGTCTAGGGTGCATTCATGACGCACGTAAGATAACAGTTCCGGGACGCCAAGTGCTTTCATCGCCGGAACTTTTGGATCAAGTGCGCGTTTGGCAAAGGCGGTGATTTCCTCAACTGCGCCTTGTTGAATCATCAAATCAAAACGCTGGTCACAACGGGCATAAAGGATATCGCGCGGCGGCATAACCACATGGCTTGCAAAACGGGCTTCCAAGGCAGGTGTGGGTTTAATATCACGTTGTAATTGGGCCAGTGATTTACCGGTGGTTTCCAAAACTTCCAATGCGCGACAGATTCGCTGCATATCGCGAGGCTTGAGGCGTGCCCCCATTTCCGGGTCTTTGGCTTGCAATTCAGCATAAAGGGCTTCGACTCCCAACTGGTCGCCCCGTTTGCGAATATTGTTTCGGATATCATCGGGAATGGGGGGCAGTTGGGAAATACCTTCCACCAGTGTTTTAATATAAAGTCCGGTTCCACCGGTGACGATTGGGAGTTTATTATCAGCCCATGCCTTTTGAATTTCTACGATACAAAGCTTTTCCCAATATCCGGCGGAACAGGTTTCTGCCGGGTCCATAATTTGATACAGGCGATGGGGGATGCGGGCTTCGTCTTCTGCGCTTGGGCAGGCGGTGACGATGGGGATCCCCTTATATATTTGCATGGAGTCGGCGTTGATGATGACACCATTGAATTCAGTGGCGACATCCAAGGCAAGGGCCGACTTTCCGCTGGCGGTGGGGCCGGCGATAACAACAACCTGATTTTTCGTAACGGTTGGCATAGACTTTCTTGGTTTCCTCTGGCATAAAATGGCGCACCGCAAAACTCTACGGCTCGTACCCTAATGTCCTATGTTCTGACTTTTATTGCAAACCCTGAAAAGCAACAAATTACGCCGGAGCAGATTCTCAAACATCTGCCGAATGCGAAGCCGGTCTGTTTGTCAGACGGGGAAGCTTACGATGTTGAGATTTCAGAAGTGGTAAATCTCAACGATCTCCGGTCTAAATTTACGCAAGCCGATGTGATTTTTCAAAAAACACAGGGGCGCAAGAAAAAACTGCTGATTGCGGATATGGATTCCACCATTGTGACGGGGGAAACGTTGGACGATCTGGCGGAATTTGCGGGGCTGAAGGAACAGGTTGCCGAAATCACCACACGCGCCATGAACGGCGAAATCCCCTTTCGTGAGGCTTTGCGCGAACGCGTTATGATGTTGAAAGGCTTATCTGAAAGCTTTTTAGAAGAAGCAATGGGTTTGGTTCGTCTGAATCCGGGGGCAAAAGAGCTGGTTGCAACCATGAAAGCAAACGGTGCCTATTGTGCCCTTGTCTCCGGTGGTTTTACCTTTTTTACATCACGGGTGGCTATGGATGTGGGATTTGATTTCAATGCCGGCAACAATATGGAAATTGTCGATGGGGTTCTGAGTGGAAAAGTCATTGACCCGATCGTCACCAAAGACAGCAAGCTTGCGTATCTGCAATCACTTTGTCAGGAACAAGGGCTTTCAGTCGATGAAGCCGTGGCTGTCGGGGACGGTGCGAACGATTTACCCATGTTATTGGAAGCCGGATTGGGGATTGCCTATCACGCGAAACCTTCTGTGGTGGAAAAAGCGCGCCATAATATCCAGCATACCAACCTGCGTAGCTTGTTATTTGCGCAAGGGTATAAAGAGAGCCAGTTTGTTTGTTAAATTAATTCACTGATACTAAAAGAAAAATCAGGTTAAATAATAAAATTAAGCATTGTAATACCTAAATACCATTATTTACCCTTGACCTGCTTTTGTAATGGACTACATTTCTACAGACATTAATCGGATATATCAGGGTTAGAGCAATGGAAGCTGTGAAGAAACTGAAAGAAGGTTATAAAAAGTTCCTCGATGGTTATTATCTGGAACATATCGATACCTTTAACGATTTGGTTGAAAATGGACAACGTCCAAAAACATTGTTGATTTCGTGTTCTGACTCGCGGGTTGACCCTTCCATTATTATGCAAATTGGACCGGGTGAAATTTTCGCGGTTCGTAATGTCGGTAATTTGGTTCCCCCTTGTGAAAAAGATGCCCACCACCATGGGGTAAGTTCTGCGCTGGAATATGGCGTAAAGGTCTTGAAGGTGGAAAATATCATGATCATGGGGCATGCTCATTGCGGGGCCATTCAGGCCGCAATCGATACAGAAAATGACCGCGAAGCCTTGGGCACGGATTTCGTGCATCACTGGATCGGGATGGTGCATAGCTCGTTCGAAAATCCGGGATGTTGTGCGGAATCGATTAAGGCTGGTAACCGGATCCCTGAAGAAATTGAAAAAGCGTCTATCGTAAATTCCATGAACAATTTGATGGAGTTTGATTTCATTAAGGATGCTGTGGAAAACAAGACCTTGAAAATTTATGGTCTGCACTTTGACATTGAAAGCGGCACACTGACGGCTTTTGACCGCAAAACAGGTGAGTTTGGCCCGCTTTAACTTGACCTAGGCGCCATATCCTCTTATGTCCTGAGCATCTATGGATTAAAAGAAGTAAGAGTTACGCCGTGGCTATTTTGGATATTTTGACTGCACCGGATCCCATCTTGAAAAAGAAGGCAGATCCGGTTGATGATGTCACCGATGAAATCCGCACCTTGCTGGATGATATGTTGGAGACCATGTATGACGCACCGGGGATCGGTTTGGCGGCACCACAGGTCGGTGTGCTTAAGCGCGTAATCGTGATTGATGTGGCAGGTGATGACGAAGAACCTGCCCCGATGAAAATGATTAATCCTGAGGTTTTGTGGGCATCTGATGAAACAGGTATCTACGAAGAAGGATGTCTGTCTGTGCCCAAGAGTTTCAGCGAAGTTGAACGGCCCGAACGCGTCAAGATCAAATATCTTGATGAAACGGGAACATCCCATGAAATTGATGCTGACGGATTGTTGGCAACGTGTGTTCAGCATGAAATCGATCATCTGGAAGGCACCTTGTTTATTGATCATATTTCACGCATTAAACGGTCTATGATTATGCGTAAACTGACCAAGATGAAAAAAGCGGATTGATCTATCTGTTAAACGGTTTGCAAAAGATATAGACGCAAAAGAGGGCCGACGGTTTGTCGGATGTAAAGGCGATGACTGAAAGTGAATTTCTCAAAGTAGAAAACCCCATGCGTCTGGTTTTTATGGGGACGCCGGATTTCAGTGTCTCTATTTTAGCAGGCTTAATTGATGCCGGGCACGACGTGATTTGTGTTTATAGCCAGCCACCGCGTAAAAGCGGTCGTGGACAAAAAGTCCAACTGACTCCCGTTCATGCCTATGCAGAATCCCAAGGTATTGAGGTACGTACCCCGATTAGTTTGAAGTCACCAGAAGAACAACAGGCTTTTGCTGATTTGAAAGCAGATTGTGCGGTTGTTGCGGCCTATGGATTGATTTTACCTAAGGCAATTTTGGAAGCCCCTGTTCACGGATGCTTAAATGCCCATGCATCCATTTTGCCACGCTGGCGCGGCGCGGCCCCGATCCAACGTGCGATCGAGGCCGGTGACGATGTTTCCGGTGTGACGATTATGCAAATGGATGAGGGCCTGGATACAGGGGATATGCTGTTGATCCAGCCGGTTGCGATTACATCGTCTACGACGGGTGAAACTCTGCATGATAATCTGGCGTTGGAAAGTGCGAAACTGACATTGGAAGCTTTGCGCGCGGTGCAAGGGGGATACACAAAACCTCAAGCACAGCCAGAAGACGGCGTGACTTATGCACGAAAATTGGAAAAAGACGAAAGTCGGATTGATTGGAATCAGCCGAATACGGTGATTGAGCGTAAAATTCGTGCATTTACCCCGTGGCCGGGAACATGGTTTGGCGTGGGGAAGGATCGCATCAAGGTGATCCGAGCCGAGCTCTGTGATTTGTCAGGCGAGGCCGGGACGCGTTTAGATTCAGACGGATTGGTGATCGCCTGTGCAGAAGGTTCCCTACGTTTAATCAAGGTACAACGCAGTGGTAAAGGTGCAACTGATGCCCAAAGTTTCTTGCGTGGGTTTGATATCCCTGTCGGGCAACAGCTTTGATGAACCTATGTGATTGTAGATATCACTCGAAATTCTGATCCTGCTTCAAGGAGGTTTTAAATGGGGGATACTCAGGAAAACATACGTCTTGATGGATTGGATATGGCGCGTTTCATTGCGTTTATCGGGATGGTCATCGTTAACTTTAATGTGGTGATGGGGGGCGACCCCGAGACAGGTGTTCTGAGTTTTTTCATTAAAACGTTAGAAGGACGTGCGGCGGCAACTTTTGTTGTTTTGGCCGGCATTGGTTTGGGGCTGGCAGTCAAAAACGACAACAGCAATCAATCCGTGAGCGATACCATAAAACGAGCACTCTTTTTATTGGTGCTTGGCTTGCTGAATACACTGATATTTGATGCTGACATTCTCCATTATTACGCCTTTTATTTTCTGTTTGGTGTCTTTTGTTTACGCCTTTCTTCCGTGTATTTGCTAATCCTGATGGGACTTACAAATATTGCTTTTTTCATAATGCTTTTGATCTTTGATTATGATGCAGGTTGGAATTGGGCGGATTATAGCTATGTAGATTTTTGGACATTGGCCGGATTTGCGCGCAATCTTTTTTTCAATGGCTGGCATCCTGTTTTTCCGTGGCTGAGTTTTCTGCTGTGGGGGATTGTGTTAAGTCGTTTGTCTCTTGCTCAGAAAAATACGCAAAATACTTTGATTATATGTGGTTTTCTTGGTTATTTAGGTGTCGAAACCTTATCAGTTGTTTGTATGAACCTGTTCGCTGGGGCTGACCCTGAGCTCTTGTTACTGTTTGGAACTGGGCCGGTGCCTCCGTTCCCACTGTATATCGGGGCTGGTGTCAGTGTTGCGTCAATGGTGGTTGGCATATGTCTAAAGAGCGCGAGATGGATGGAGAAAACGGGAGCTTTAGGAATAATAATCCCTGCGGGTCGCCAAACATTATCGCTTTATATCGGACATATTGTTGTCGGTATGGGCACGCTTGAAGCACTCGGCATGCTGGGTGGGCAATCTGTCTTAAGCGTGGTTGCGGCAGCTTTTATTTTCTGTGCTGTGGCGATTGTTTATGCGTACTTCTATTCCCGAATGTTTAAACGCGGCCCGATAGAAACGCTCATGCGAAAAGTGACTGGTTTCTAAGGGCCCTGTTTCGATTGCAGGACTTGCCTTGTGCCTGTTAGGCCAGGTCTGAGCTAGTCTTCATCAACATTGAGAACGGCACCCATTGGCTGCGCACGTTCCAGATCGCGCATACGATCAATACCTTGTTTCATTTCTGACATGATGAATTCAGAACGACGTACCGGCCCGCCAAGATCAGGATCCGGGAATAGGCGTTTCCAGTGGATCATTTTTACGGTCAGGCCGCAAAGGATTCCCCCGATGACGGTGTGATAACTTTCGATCATGCCTTTAACCTGACGGAAACGTTCCGCATTCAGGTTTTTCCACATGTTCTTTGAGGCCTTGTTAAAGGTTTCGAAACGACCGGAAATAGAGGCGCAGGTCTCGTTGATGGTATTTTCAACCATCGTACATGTTTTCATCAAGGCAGGGTCGTTGCGCAGTTGCCAGTTGGAGCGGATGCCTTCCATTGAATCGAGGAACTCGTTCACGATGGGCATGATGTTGTCCATGCTGTTGCGATAATAGGACAAAGACAAAAAGATATCGCCATAATCTTCGAGGAACTTCGGCACTTCCATAATGTCGATATCAAGCTTTTCGGCCATTTGTTGCAGCTTTTCACGTGCCTTTCTGACATCAGGGTCTTTGAACAGGCCAACCACATCAGAGAATGATTTGATGGACATGTCGTCTGTCCCATAAATCTGCATGATCAAGGGCATGGTGAAGCTGCGCATATATCCGGCCAATTCGGCCTGTTTTTCATCGGATAGTTTTAAGGCGACATCTTCATTAACAGGGATACCATGTTCGCGCAGGGTAATGCGCAATGAATAGATGTCATAGCTTTGTAAAACAGCGAGCTTGCGCATGATAATCAGATCAGGGTGTGTTTTATCTTCCGGCCAATCAAATTCGGCGGGCAGGTCTTCCACATCCAGTTGGCCTGACCCGGTTTCACGATCTGCGAAAACTTCAATTGCACTTTGCAGTTTGACGTTTTTCACCATACGGGCACGTTTCAGGCCCTTGGTTTCCAGAGGTAGAATAGAGAGGGGGACGGCAAAGAGCGAGTCCATGTCCTCCTGCAAGCGTTGGCGATCTTCTGCATCATAGTCCCGTTCTTTTTCCGGGAAGCGTACGCCTTTTTTTGCCACTTTATGCCCCTTAATTCTTTATCATTACAAATGCATAAAATATTCCTAACATATATTTTCCGATAAGACGAAAAAATATCGCAATAATTTTCTCAAAAGATTACAAAGGGCACATGCCTAAGTATAAACTGACCATAGAATTTGACGGAACTGGCCTTGTCGGTTGGCAACGTCAGGATAACGGGATGAGCGTCCAGCAAATCATTGAGGATGCGTGCCTGATTTTTGCCGCTCACGAGGTGCGCTTGCATGTCGCAGGCCGTACTGATGCCGGTGTGCATGCCTTTGGCATGGTGGCCCATTTTGAAATGGAAAAAGATATCCCACCCAATAAGGTGCTGCTGGCAATTAATCATCATGTTAAACCGCACCGGGTCTCCGTTGTAGAATGTGAATATGCGGGTGAAGAATTCCACGCCCGTTTCAGCTGTTTGGAACGCAGTTATCTTTATCGAATTTTATGCCGTCCGGGTCGCCCCGCGTTGGAAGAGGGCCGAGTCTGGTGGACACAAAGAAAACTGGATGCCGGCGCCATGCATGACGCAGCACAGATTTTAGTTGGTAAACACGATTTTTCCACGTTTCGGGCGGCGCAATGTCAAGCCAATAGTCCGCTGCGCACCTTGGATGAAATTAGCGTGACCCAAGTGGGTGAGGAAATTCATATTCGCGTGCGTGCGCGTTCTTTCCTTCATCATCAGGTGCGCAATATTGTCGGGTCGCTGGAACTGGTTGGGCGTGGGAAATGGACCAAACAGGATTTGCAAAACGCATTGGAGGCGAGAGACCGGGCCAAAGGCGGGCAGACAGCCCCGGCACATGGGCTTTATTTTGTTGAGGCGAAATATTGAACGGTTTTATTGAACTTGATGGACAGAAAATTCCGGTTCAAATGCGCCAAAATGCACAGGCGCGACGATTGATTCTGCGCTTGAACCCTAAAGAAGACGGTGTGGTCGTAACCTTACCCAAAGGGATAAGCCCGGAAGAAGGTTTAAAAATGGCGGCACGTAATAAGGTCTGGATTGCCAATCAATTGGCAAAACTGACGCCAAGTTGCAACTTGGGCGATGGATCAGTTCTTAGCTTGCGAGGCGTTGATCATACATTGCGCCATTGCCCACAGGCGCGCGGGACCGTTTGGTGCGAAGGCTATGAAATTTTTGTAACGGGCGAGATGGAATTTTTCCAACGCCGTCTTGTGGATTGGTTGAAGAAACAGGCCAAGGCCGATATCCAGCCCCAAGCTCACGTAATGGCTGCGCAATTGGATAAACAGGTCAAGCGTATTTCGGTGCGTGATACCGTGTCGCGCTGGGGGTCTTGTTCATCGGCGGGGAATCTGTCGTTTAATTGGCGCTTGATTATGGCCCCGCCCGAAATCTTGCGATATGTGGTGGCGCATGAAGTTTCCCATCTCAGGCACATGGATCACAGTGCCGCCTTTTGGGCGACGGTGGATAGCTTTGATGTAGATGCGAAAAAATCACGCCATTGGTTGAAAAAACATGGGACGGCCTTGCAACGGATATGCTGAGGCCTTCTTGGAACTTTTATAAGTTTACGCCCCCAGACGTTCATGTTATATGACCGACAAATTTACTGAGATATTAGTTTAGGAAGTGACGATGACACAATATACGGTCGCAAGCCCGTGTAACGGCGTTTGCACATTGGACCCGCGCGATAAGGTTTGTCTGGGATGTTTTCGCACTGGTGCGGAAATTGCCGGATGGCGGGCCAGCAACGATACGGAACGTCGTCAAATCCTGAAACGCGTTGAAGAACGAAAGATTGCCCGAACATGAGTATGCCCGCACTACCCACCATCACCCGTCCAGAACGTTCTGAACTGTTGATGCCTGCCGGATCCTTGACCAAGTTGAAAACGGCTATCCTTTATGGCGCCGATGCGGTCTATGCCGGGACACCCGATTTATCACTGCGGACCCAATCGTCCTTTTCACTGGAAGAATTGGTGGAAGGGGTTAAGTTTGTTCACGAACATGGTAAACGCATTTATCTGACGCTGAACCTATTTACCCATAACAGTGATATTGAAAAGCTGCCCAAGTTTATTGAAACAATCCGCACGGTTAAACCCGATGGCGTGATCATTGCGGACCCCGGCGTGTTTCAGTTTGTCCGTCAGCATGCCCCGGAACTGGAAGCGCATGTGTCCACACAGGCCAATGTCTGTTCGTGGTTGACAGTGGATTTCTGGAAAAATCAAGGGGCCTCGCTCGTTGTTCTGGCGCGTGAAACCAGTTTTGAAGAACTGGCTGAAATTCGTGAAAAACAACCCGGCATTAAACTGGAAGCTTTTGTTCAAGGCTCCATGTGTATGACTTATTCCGGGCGCTGCCTGCTGTCCAACTTTATGTCGGAACGCGGGGCGAACCAAGGCAACTGCGCGCATTCATGCCGTTGGAAATATAAGCTGCATCTGAAATTAAAAGATGGCACCGACAAGGCGATTGAAATCACCGATCAGAATGCCGATCTGTTTGAATTTTTGATGGAAGAACAGTATCGCCCCGGTGAGCTGTTCCCGATTGAGGAAGATAACTTCGGGTCTTATATCCTAAATTCCAAAGATCTCTGTCTCATGCCGGTTTTGCCGGAATACCTGAAACTGGGTGTGGATAGTCTCAAGGTCGAAGGGCGCAATAAGTCAGAATATTATGCCGCCATTACCGCGCGCGCTTATCGTTTGGCCATTGATGATTGGTATAAAGACCCTGAAAACTGGGACCCGGATCCTTACTTGCGTGAACTTTATACCCTGCAAAACCGGGGCTTCACGATGGGGTTTCATGAAGGTCGCTTGACTGGTATCGCCCATAATTACGACCGGACCAAACCTGTGGGGGGCTGGCAGTTTGGCGGGATTATCCGCGAATGGGACGGGGACGATATGATTTTCGAAATCCGTAATTTCCTATTGCCCGGTGATGTGATTGAATTTTTGCCGCCGCACGAAATTGAACCTATTCGTTTGCGTCTTTATGAATTTATTGATGCGAAAACAGGGGATGTGACCGACAAGGTGAATCCGGGCCAAGGCAAGGCTATTCGTGTACCGATTTCAGTCTTTGATCAAGAAGATACCGAAGTTCTGAAAAAACGCATTCCGGCCCTGACTGTAGCACGCCGTGAAACGCCCATGAGTGAGGAAGAACGCGTCAGTCGCTTGGCTGAAATTCGCGCGCAAGAACTGGAACGCGGCCTGATCAGCGAAGAGGAATATCGTGCAATCATGGATGACCCGGAATTGCTGGGTAAACGAATTTCCATGAAAGCCACCAGCGGGCACCGCAAACCCAAGCAGGGCTTGGATAGTTGTTGTGGCAAAGGCTGTAATGGCTGTTTGATGTTCTGGCAGGATGATAAATACGCCAAGGCGCGTGAAAAGATGAAACAAAAGAAAATCGGTGAAATGTTGGAAGAAAAAGTCGTTTAATTGCTTTTAGCAACAATCCGTTTCTCTTTTATCGACTAATCAAAGGCTCGGGATCGGCATATACTTTCTGTAGCAACGAAAACAGGAGTATATCATGTTGATGCCGAGCCTTTTTGTTTCACACGGATCACCCACGGTAATGATTGAACCGGACAGCGCGGGTCGGGCATTTTTGTCGAGTCTGAGTGAGGTTTTTCCCAAGCCGCGCGCGATAGTCGTCATCAGCGCCCATTGGGAAACAGATAAACCGATTGTGACAGGAAGTCCGCAACCGGAAACCATTCATGATTTTTATGGCTTTCCCGATGAACTTTACAAAAAACGTTATCCGGCCTTAGGTGATCCTATACTTGCCTGTCAGGTCGCACAGTTGGTCGGGGGCGAAGTGGATGAAACCCGTGGGCTGGATCATGGAGCATGGTCGCCTTTATCCTTGATCTATCCAAAAGCAGATATCCCGGTTGTACAGTTAAGCCTGCAACCGATGAAGGATTCACAATATCATTATGATATTGGAAAGCGCCTGTCTATTATGCGAAACGATGGTGTTTTGATTATGGCGTCGGGTTCTGTTACCCACAATTTACGCGAACTGAAATGGTATCAAAATACGCCGGATGTATGGGCGTTGGAATTTGAAAACTGGTTTGTAAAGGCCATTAAAGATAATGATCATGATGCGTTGTTGAATGCGGCGCAGTTTGCACCATATTATGAACGGGCCCATCCGCGTGATGAACATTGGCTACCTATTTATGTTGCCTTGGGTGCGGCGGGTCAAAGTGCAACTTTGCTTCATCGTGGGTTTGAACATCAGAATCTGAGCATGGCGGCGGTGCGCTTTGATTGACCTGTAGGAAAAAATGAGTAGGCTGGAATGGTTCAGGAGGAAGGGGTCATGCGCCAGTATCAAACGAGTTTTGACATTCAGACACACGGTCAGGGACTTTATGAATTTACCCGTGATGTGGTTGCTTGGGTAAATGAATGTGGCATGGAAACAGGGGGGCTGACCTTATTTTGCCGTCATACCAGTGCCAGCCTGACGATTCAGGAAAATGCAGATCCCGATGTGCAATTGGACTTGAACGAATTTTTTGCCCGTCTTGTGCCGGAACATATGGATTGGTTGCGTCACACGATGGAAGGACCGGATGACATGCCGGCACACATAAAATCAGCACTGAGCGATGTGTCCTTAAACATTCCAATTGCAGGAGGACGTCTTGTTTTGGGGACATGGCAAGGGATTTATTTATTTGAACATCGTAAAATGGCCCATCGGCGCAGTGTCGTTGCTCATATAATCGGGGATTAGCGTGCGTTCCAATAGTCTTGCGGGATCATGCGGTTGTCGATTTGGCGTCGGACATCATCTGCCCAACCTTGCCCCTTTTTCTGGATAATGCTGCGTTGCAGGGGCTCGGCTCCACGATCTTTTTTGCGCATGGCCAGTTCCAACCAGGCAAAGGCATGATCCAGATCGAAACGCACCCCATCGCCTTTATAATAGGCCAGACCCAGTTCCCGCATGGCGCTGGCTTCGCCTTTTACAGCGGCTTTTTTATACCAGTATATAGATTGTTCCCGCTCATTCTTTCCGGCAAAAAATTGACCGAGTTTCGCCATTGCATCGTCTGAGCCCGCGTTTGCGGCCTTTTCTAACCAAAATTGGACACGGTCCAGGTCGGGGGGGACGGCTTTTCCATCCAGATAGAGTTCTGACAATTTCAACATAGCGCGGACGTAACCTTGCTGTCCGGCCCGTTCAAACCATTCAAGCGCAGTGATATAATCCGGCCTGACTTTTTTGCCGTTGGACCAGAGCAAACCCAGTTTATAGGCGGCTTTGACATCCCCGTTAACGGCTTTGGCTTCGAGCCGTTCCGCCAGATCCCGCACATCATTTGCCGAAGCTGACGAGAGAGTGATCATTATAAAAAATAAAGCAAAACGGACGAGACGGGTCATGGGATCCTCAGTTATCAACTTAAGATTATGCGACCAGTCTAGTCCGTGCTTTAGGCTTCTGACAAGGGTGTATTGTTAAAACGTTAGCTTCCGGCGATATCGACAACGACCCGTCCGCGAACGTTCCCGGCGAGAATGTCTTTTCCCAATTGCGGCAGGTCTTGCAATTTGGCATCGTTGGTCATGTTTTCCAGTTTATCCATTGGTAGGTCGGTGGCAATACGTTGCCAAGCGCGCAGGCGTTTTGCTGTGGGGCACATGACCGAATCGATGCCAAGCAGATTTACACCACGCAGCAAGAACGGAATGACGGTGGCGTCCAGTTTGTTACCACCTGCCAAACCGATGGCGGCAACGCTTGCGCCATATTGCATTTGGGCGAGGGCACGTGACAAAGTCGTCCCCCCCACAGCGTCAATACAACCGGCCCAACGTTCTTTTTCCAGCGGGCGTTTGGACGGTTCGTTCAACTCGCTACGATCAATAATGGTGCTGACCCCCATCTCGCGTAAATAATCATGGGTGTCAGCCCGTCCGGTTGATCCAGCAACATTGTAGCCAAGATGGGCGAGAATGGCAGCGGCAACAGAACCAACACCACCTGCTGCCCCCGTGATTAAAACTTCGCCTTGATCTGGGGTTAAACCATGATCTTCCAAGGCCATAACCCCCAGCATAGCCGTAAAGCCCGCAGTTCCTACAGCCATTGCTCGGCGGGGCGTTAAACCTTCAGGCAGGGGGACAAGCCAGTCGCCGTTCACGCGGGCTTTTTGTGAGTAACCGCCCCAATGGGCTTCGCCGACGCGCCAACCGGTGAGAACAACCTTATCGCCGGGTTTAAAATCTTTATGATCGCTGCTTTCAACCGTACCGGCAAAATCAATGCCGCCGATATGGGGATAATTGCGCACCAATCCACCCAACCCGTTCAGGACGAGACCGTCTTTATAATTCAATGTTGAATAATCGACTTTTACCAGAACGTCGCCTTCCGGGAGTTGGCTTTCGTCTATCTCGGTGATTTGTGCGCTGACTTTTTCGTCTGTCTGGGACAGCAGGAGAGATTTAAACATGGTGTACCTCAAAAAATAGAATCTAAGTTGTAGGGTAATGTTATTTTTATATTTGTCAAACAAATTAACAAATGGGATAATTCAGTTGATATTTGGGGGTTAAGGGGGCATTGTGCAAGGTATGAAACACATGAATGAAATGATAAAGATATGGGACTGAAATTCGAACCCTTGGTCACCGAAAGTCTGGCCAAACAGATTGCACAAACTCTTCGCCAAGCCATCGTCGATGGGGATTTGAAGGTGGATGAACGCTTGCCGACGGAACCGGAATTGGCGCAGCGGTTTGGTGTGTCGCGCCCGACCATTCGCGAAGCCTTAAAACGTTTGGCGGCGCAAAACCTGATCCGCTCCCGTCGGGGGCCAAGTGGCGGCACCTTTGTTAATCGTCCCGATAGTGATGAAGCACAAAATGCGCTGATCAATATGACATCCTTGTTGACGACGATGGGGGAATTCGATCTGTCCGATATTGCAGAAGCGCGTCGCGAACTGGAATTGGTCTGTGTGCGACTGGCGGCGCAGCGTCGTGAACAAAGCCATATCAACAGCATGATGTTTGAATTGTCTTTGCAAAAAAATGCTGCCATGTCGGATCAGGACTTCTGCGCGTCCGATGTGCGTTTTCATCGTGCAATTGTGGATGCAACAGGTAATACCATGCTGCGTTTTATGATGTCATCTGTGATCGAAGCGGTGCAGCCGATCGTGAACTTGATCATTTTTCGTTTTTGGGATAAGGAAAAAACAATTGCACAGCATGAACGTATTTTGACGTCGATCGAAGCCGGTGATGGCGAAGGGGCCGCAGCCGTGATTGCAGAGCAGATGGATGATTTGCGTGAACGTTATGCAAAAGCGCAGAAAGTGCGGGACGAAAAAGCATAAACGGGGACGCGATATGTCAGTAGTAGCAACCATGAATTCAAAACGGGCGACAGATGAAGTCCGCCACGCCAACGATGAATTGGAACATTTTTATCTGGAAGCCAAACGCAATAAAAAAATTGCGAATTGGGCGGCAAAAAAACTCGGTTTGGATAAGAAAGAATATTTTCTGGAATTAATCAGTGCTGATTTGACAAGCGCAGGCCCTAAACCTGTTATTGATCGTATCTTGAGCGACTTTGCGAAAGCGAGTTTGGAAATTTCTGAAGAAAAGGTCTGGGAAAAATTACGGGAGTTCGAAAGTGAAATTCTCGGTGAAATGCTCCAGGCGCAGGCCAAACAAACCAAGGCAGAGATGAAGGCGAAAGAAAAGAAAGATAAAAAGAAGAAAAAGAAATAATCACTTTGATCTAAATCAGACCGAATTCGGCTGGTATGTCGGGGCAAGCCCTGTTAATTTGAGCAAACGGAATTTATTCGAAACGGCTGGCCTTTTTTATGACTGAAACCGCAGACAAAGGTGCCTATCGCGTTCTTGCGCGCAAGTACCGCCCCTCCACATTTGAAGAATTGATTGGACAGGACGCGATGGTGCGTACGCTGTCCAATGCGATCAAGTCCGGCAGACTGGCGCAAGCCTTCATGCTGACCGGGGTGCGCGGTGTTGGGAAAACCACAACCGCCCGTCTGGTGGCCCGTGCCTTAAACTGTGTCGGGGAAGATGGTCAGGGCAAGGAAACCATTACCCCATGTGGTGTGTGTGAACAATGTAAAGCCATTGCACAAGACCGTCATGTCGATGTGATTGAAATGGATGCGGCGTCTCGCACAGGTGTGGATGATATTCGTGAAGTGATTGAGTCGGTACGCTATCGCCCGACGTCAGCACGTTATAAAATCTATATCATTGACGAAGTGCATATGTTGTCTAAGGGCGCGTTTAATGCGTTGTTGAAGACGTTGGAAGAACCGCCGGCGCATGTCAAATTCATTTTTGCAACCACCGAAATCCGCAAAGTCCCGGTCACGGTTTTATCGCGTTGCCAACGTTTTGATCTGCGTCGCATTGATCAGGACATGCTGGCATCTCATTTTAAAATGGTGGCCGAAAAAGAAAATGCCGTTGTGGATGACAATGCCTTGGCGATGATTGCACGCGCGGCAGACGGGTCTGTACGCGATGGGCTTAGTCTGCTGGATCAAGCGATTGCCCATTGTCACGGCGAAGTCGGTGAAGAACAGGTCCGTGATATGTTGGGTCTTGCGGATCGGGGCCGTACGTTCGATCTGTTTGATGCGGTTATGCAAGGCGATGCGCCAGCGGCGTTGGCTGTAATGGATAATCTGTATGCGGCCGGGGCGGACCCGAACGTTGTCTTACAGGATATGTTGGAACTGACCCATTGGTTGACGCGTGTCAAAGTCGTTCCCGATGCCGCGCAAAATGCGGTTGTTTCTGAAATGGAACGTGTGCGTGGCAAGGACATGTCGGACAAACTTGCCATGTCGGTTTTGGCACGTGCCTACCAGATTTTGATGAAAGGGTTGGGCGAAGTGCGCAATGCGCCGCATCCTCAGCAGGCCGCTGAAATGGTGATTATCCGCCTGTGTTATGTTGCCGATTTACCGACACCGGAAGAAGCTATTCGATTAATGAATAATAATCCGCAACCCAGTGGGCCGGGCGGTAGTGGCCCGTCTGGCGGTGGTGGCGGTAGCGCCGGACAGATGGCGCAGGCCGTTGGTGCCCCGGCAATGGGGAGATCATCAAGTGGCGGCAACAGTGGCACGCCGACGACCAGTATGCGTGTGGTTAATGGTGGTGTGGCCCAAGTTCAGCCGCGTGTGCAGGATGAAACCAAGGCCGACCCGCAAAGCTTTGTTGAAGTGACCGAACTTGCCGAAGAAAAACGCGATATCGTTCTGAAAGCAAACCTGATGAATAATTTGCATCTGGTGTCTTTTCGTCCCGGAAAAATCGAATTTCGCCCTGGGGAATACGCGCCGTCGACCTTAGCGGGGGATTTGAAAAAGTTCCTTGATACTCACACCAATCGGGTGTGGGCTGTCGGGGTTTCGCGTCATGAAGCTGGTGATGTCACATTGGCGCAGGTTCGTGATGAAGAGATTGCAAAACGCAAGCAAGAGGTTGCCAAACACCCCTTGGTGCACGATATCCTCAGGAGCTTCCCTGAAAGCGTGATTGAAAAAGTACATGAAATTAAGCTGGATACGCTGGATGCAGCGATTCAGATCGAAGAAAACCCGGGTGATCCGGATAATACGAGTGGAGATGAATAACCCATGAAAAACATGGCAAAAATGATGCAACAGGCGCAGAAAATGCAAGCCAAGATGCAGGAGTTCCAAGACGGTTTGTTGGAATTGGAAATCTACGGTACCTCTGGTGGCGGCATGGTCAATGTGGTGATCAACGGCAAGGCAGATGTTAAAAAAATTGATGTCGATAAAAATTTGGTCGATCCCGAAGATAAAGAAGTTATGGAAGATTTGATCGTTGCGGCTTTGGCGGATGCGAAATCCAAGATGGAAGAAGAAGTCAACAAACGCATGTCCGAAATCACCGGTGGTTTGCAGTTGCCGCCGGGTATGTCCCTGCCGTTTTAAGCGGGACCAAGATGGCTGCGCCTGAAATCGAACAACTTATTCAGCTTTTATCCAAGTTGCCCGGTCTGGGGCCGCGTTCCGCCCGACGTGCAGCCTTGCATCTTGTGAAAAAGAAAGAGACCGTCTTGCAACCTTTGAGCCACGCCTTGCAACGGGTGGATCAAGCGGTGAAAAGCTGCTCTGTTTGTGGAAATTTGGATGGCAGTGATCCTTGTTCGATTTGCACAGATCCACGCCGGGATGACCGGGTGATTTGTGTAGTGCAGGACGTGGCGGATTTGTGGGCGTTGGAACGATCCAACAGTTTTCGCGGACGTTATCATGTTTTGGGTGGGACATTATCGGCGTTGGACGGCATAGGCCCGGATGATCTGAAAATCGACCAATTGGTTGGGCGTGCCCAAGATCATGGTGTTGAAGAAATTATTCTGGCGACCAGTGCGACGGTCGATGGTCAAACGACCGCGCACTATATTGCCGATTGTCTGGAAGATTGCGACGTTCTTGTGTCCGGCCTTGCCCACGGGGTTCCGGTGGGCGGAGAGCTGGATTATCTGGATGACGGCACCCTGAGTGCAGCGCTTTCTGCGCGCCGTAAAATGGATTAAAGCTGAATATCGCGTTCGGCAAAAACTTTTTTGGCAACGGTGATGGCGTTTAGGGCAGCAGGAAATCCGGCATAAAGGGCGATATGGATCATGGTTTCAACGATTTCCTTCGCACTGCATCCAACATTTAACGCCCCGTTGACGTGGACTTCCAATTGCGGCTGACATCCACCCATTGCGCTGAGGGCGGAAACGGTGATGAGTTCGCGTTGTTGTAGATCAAGGGTTTCGCGTCGATAAATATCGCCAAAGGCAAATTCAATAATATATCGACCAAGATCCGGAGCGATATCGGCAAGACTGTCGATGACATTTTGCCCTGCCTGTCCATCAATTTCAGTCAGTTTTGCAAGGCCGGCTTCATAACGTGTGAGGGACATGGTTTTCTTTCTTTCACATTAGTTTGTTTGGTATGAAAGAAAGGCTACGGCTTTGAGCGTACTCTAAGTCAATAGATTAATTTTCCGAAACTTGTCTCCGGTAAAAGGCGATTTTTTGTCTCAGCTTGTCCAGATGTTCATTTTCCTGACGCAAGCGTTCTTCCAAAACATCGGCATGGTTGATTAATAAATCCATGCGATCTTGCGCCGTTTCGTCCCCTTGGGCGCGCAGATTGGCATAACGCTGGATATCTTTTAAGGCCATGCCCGTTTCTTTCAGGCGTTTGATAAAATCAATCCAGACCCGTTCGTTTTCGCTGTAATCACGATGACCATTTTTGTTGCGCCCAACATCGCGTAAAAGCCCAATCTTTTCATAATAACGCAGAGTATGGGCAGAAACGCCACTCAGTGCTGCGAATTTTTGGATATTCATGTCGGGCTTCCACCGGCTTTATAGGGCGGCAAGCTCCAACCAAATACGATGGCAAGGCCACGTACAACAAAAGTAGCCGCCACGCTAATGACCATTGCGCCTTGTTTGTCCAATCCCAAATGCAGGAAAAACAAATAAGCACAACTGCCGACAATAGCGGCGAGGGCATAGATTTCTTTTTGCAACAGAAAGGGAACCTCGTTGCAGATAATGTCGCGCACCATACCGCCAAATGTGCCGGTGATCATTCCCATGACCACGACCATAACGGGATGAATGTCGTAGGTCATGGCGATTTGTGTACCCATGACGGTAAAAAGTGCCAGTCCAAAGGCATCGGCCCACATCAAAAGGGTGTAACGTTTGCCTTCCAACCGATGAACCTGAAAGAAGGCAATGACGGCAACGACAATGACAACATATAGGAAGTTCAAATCTTCAACCCAAAAAACTTTTTCGGCATTTAACAAAAGATCACGCACGGTCCCACCGCCCACCGCCGGGGCAAGTCCGACGATAATAAAACCAAAGATATCCAGTTCCTTACGTGCTGCAGCCATTGCGCCGGATAAGGCAAAAACAACGGTGCCGATCATGGTGAGGAAGTAAATCGGGTCGTGAAAGAACTCATACATTTTTTTGCATCTCTGCCCAGACGGCTTCCAGACCGCTGCGGTGATCGGGGTATTGCAGAACGTATCCCAGTTCGGTTTTAATTTTGCTGTTATCAACGCGTTTGTTGTCGTTCCAGAAGGTTAAGGCCATCGGGGACATTTCTTTGGCGGCCTCGTCAAACGACTGAACCGGGGGCATATCGACCCCCATAAGGGCACAAGCCGTTCTTAGGACGTTTAGTGGTTCCAGCGGTTCGTCGTCACATAGGTTATAGACGCTGCCCGGATTGGGCTTCTGGATGGAAGCCTCCAGAACGCCTGCGATATCTTCGACATGGATGCGCGAAAAGGCATGTCCCGGTTTGTCTATGGCCTTGGCGCGTCCTTTGGCAATCGAATCGAACAGGGACCGGGTCGGGCCATAAATACCGGCAAGGCGGAAGATATGCAGGGGCAGGCGGGTGGAAAGCCAGTTGTCCTCGGCCTGCTTGCGTGCGCGTGCACGGGCGCTGGTGGGGTGGCGCGGGCTGTCTTCATTTACCGTTGCCCCGTCAGCGGTGCCATAGACACCGGTGGTGGACAGATATCCCATCCATTTTAAGTTCGGCAATTTTTCCAGATCACGGGCATGTAGATTGAAGACGCAATCGCCCGTTTCCTTGTGTGGCGGAATGGAATGCAGGACATGGGTCACATCCTTGAGCCGTTCATGAAAATCGGCAATGGGTTTTGTCCCGTCAAATGCGATGATGTCGATTCCCTCAACGGCGACGGGTTCGCGTGATGTGGCAATAATGTTCCAGCCTTGGGCTTTCATCCGGTGGGCGAAATGTCCGGCACTAAATCCCATGCCGAAGATAAAGAGTGTGTTCATGTTGTGAACCCGTTACAAAGAAAAAAAGTATTTCTCAATATTTTAAGAGGTTTGAAGTGAAACGTCAGGCTTTTCTATCTGCTACTGTCATTTTGTCGCTATGCGGTGTTGCGGCGCAAGCCGAACCGATTGATCATGCGAAACAGTATAAAGCCTGTATGCAGCTTGTTCGTCAAGCGCCACATAAGGCTTTTGATAGTGGTTTATCATGGAAAGGTCTCGGCGGTGGTGAAGCGGCGGAACATTGTATTGCCAGTGCCCTGATTGCGATGAAGCGATATGAGACAGGGGCGCAACGCATGGAACAGCTTGCCGAGACCTCTCGTCGATCGAAAGAATTTAAAGCACAAATTTTGGCACAAGCCGCACAAGGCTGGTTTTTGGCAAACGCACATGATCGTGCCCGCGCTGTACTGAGTACAGCAATCACTTTGGCTGAAACCAATCCCGACCTGTATGTTGATCGTGCCCATGTGCGCGCCAGTACACAACATTATACGGACGCATTGGATGATTTAAACAAGGCTGTGTCGTTAGATGAAAACCTTGTAGATGCCTATGTTTTTCGCGGAACAATTTATCGCCTGACCGAGATGTTTGAAGAGGCATGGGGCGATATCAATCATGCTTTGGCCTTGATGCCTGCCAATGCGGATGCGCTGCTTGAGCGTGGCATGTTATATCGTATTGAGGGCTATAACGACCTTGCCCGCCAGGATTGGATGACGGCGATTGAACTGGACCCGGTTAGCGAGACGGCCCAAACAGCCCGATTGAATCTTGAAAAGATGGACGTGAAGACGACGGAGTGATCTGTTGTTTGATCTTAAAAAAAGGAAAGCCGGATCCCCCCCAGAATCCGGCTTTGTAATTCGAAAGAGACAGCTCTATCGAATTATGATGCAGCGCGAATACGCACGACTACATCAACGCTTTCCACTTCGGAACCGCTGGGCGGTGTTGGAACACCGGTGACTTGCAGTTGACCTTCGGGTACATCAGACAGAATACCTGTGTTTTCATCAAAGAAATGATGGTGACAGGTTGTGTTCGTGTCAAAGTAGGAGCGACCCGCATCGACGACGATTTCGCGCAGCAGGCCAGCAGAAGTAAACTGGTGAAGTGTATTGTAAACGGTCGCCAGGGAAACGCGGATATTGCCGGCCAGCGCTTCGGAATGCAGTTGTTCGGCGGTGATGTGACGGTCACATTCATCAAACAATAATTTTGCAAGGGCGAGGCGTTGACGTGTCGGGCGAAGACCAGCATCACGTAGACGGTCTAGCGCGTGACTGAAAGGGCGTATTTTTTCCATGTTAACCACCTGTTATCGACTAAACGGTTATGACATATTCGATGAAGAAATTGGTACTTTAAAATTAGAATGCTTCAACATTGCGCTGAATATGTCAGAAACCGTTCGAAGAAAAATTGATACAGGTCAATTAACCCTAAAAAAAATCAGTTTCCTGTCAATATCTGTTGGATAAGCTGTTCAACCGTGGGGAATTTGCCTTCACGACCGGATTGGAAAATCGGGTCATTGGCAAACTTAAATGCATTATGTCCGGCAAAGGCGAGGTTGTTGTCCACAGACCCGCCATGTGCGATATCCTGCAAGGTTTTCTGGATACAGAAGGAACGCGGGTCCGCTAGACGGCCCGTTGTGTTTTCTTCGTTATCTGCCCAGTTGGAGAAGTTACAGGCAGACAGACAGCCCATGCAGGCGGCTTGATCTGCAAGAATTTCACGGGAACGTTCCGGGGTGACAAAAATCATGGTGTCGTCCGGTGTACGCATGCCTTCGGTGTAACCTTCAGAAATCCAGCCTTCAACGTCCCCCTGTTGGTCTGGCGCGACATAGATGGGGCGACCACGTGCGCCAACTTTAACTTCCGCGCTGAGGTCTTCTGTAGGTTTACGAGAGAAGACGACCTGACGGGAGGCACGCGCCCCCAGTTCTTTCAGGAAGTCGTTGTTTAATTGTGATGAATAGAAACCTGTCGGGCTGTATTTGTTTAGCGAAATATCGCCTTCTTTCAGGTTCAACAGGCGTTGTTTCCAGTGATCGGGAATGGGGCTTTCCTGCGTCAACAAGGGACGGGAACCAAACTGGAAAGCCACCGGACCAATTTCCGGGTTATCCAGCCATTCTTCCCAGTCGCGCAGATACCAGACGCCACCTGCCATGATGACAGGAACATTGTTTAAGCCGACACTATTCATGAATTTGCGGATTTCAGCAACACGCGGGAACGGGTCCTGCGGTTCGTCATGGCGTTCGGCGTTGGACAGACCGTTGTGCCCCCCCGCTTTCCACGGGTCTTCGTAGACGACACCGCCTAAAAGGTCGGCGTATTTACTGTAAGAGCGTTTCCACAGGGCACGAAAGGCGCGCATGCTGGAGACGATCGGGTAATAATAGACATTATACTGAGCAGCAAGTTCTGCCATTTTGTAAGGCATGCCAGCGCCACAAGTAACCCCGTGGATTAAACCTTTGGCCCCTTCGAGAACGCCGTGGATGATGCGTTCTGTACCGCCGGCTTCCCATAAGGTGTTCATATGAAGACGGCCTTCACCGTTGGACGCTTCGTGTGCGATACGTGCCTGTGCAATGCCGCCTTCAATGGCGTAGGCGATCAGCTCTTCGAAACGGTCTTTACGGGTTTTGCTGTGATAAACCTGTGGAATGGGATTGCCTTGCGCGTCATAAGAGTCGGCATTCACACCGGAAAATGTGCCTACGCATCCGGCAGCGGCAAACGCGCCTGCGCTGCGACCATTTGATACAGCAACGCCTTTCCCCCCTTCAATAATCGGGTGTACTTCACGTCCAGAAATGAGAACAGGTTTAATGGACTTCACGGTCATCTCCAACTTCAAGATGCATCCCCATTCAGGTCTGCCAATCATGTTACAGGCAAATACAGCTATGTAATCAAATATTACATATATATTCATTTGGGCCGGACACTATAGGAAAATGGATTCCTTTACCAGCCTCAAATCGCCATTGAGGAGGAGTTTTTCAACCCTTTATCTGGAAATTGAGAGATTGAAAAGGGCTTTGTTGTTTTGTGAAACTGTACAGGCAGGGGGGACTCCTGTTAGAAATATTCTAAGAATGTTAAAAGGATACAATGACGTGAATGAGTTAGACTTAAGAAAGAGGGAAAGCTATTCCTATTGGACGGATGAGATTATCCGTTTTGCCGATCTGGATCGTGTCGGGCATGTGAATAATACGGCTTTTGCCACTTATTCGGAAAGTGGACGGGTTGATTTCTTGGAAACGGTTTACTCAGGCAGTACTGGGGGGCACGGCATCGGTTGGGTCATCGCAAAGATCACCATTCATTATTTGGCGGCAGCATACTATCCCGGCAAAGTAAAAATAGGTACAGTCGTGCGCAAAATTGGAAATTCATCGGTTGTCATTGAACAGGGACTTTTCTGTAACGACAAATGTTTTAGTACCATTGAAAATGTGATGGTCTGGGCGGATACGCAAAATGAAAAATCTGTTTCTTTACCGGATGACCTCAGAGAAAACCTACAAGCTTATTTGCGTTAGGGTCTTATTTTTTGCGCAGTAAATCACCGATACCTTGCAACAATTGTTGTTCCGGGCTCGGAACTTGCGTGTTGTCGTTTGCGGCACTGGGCGGTGGTGGCGGGGCGAGTGTTTCGCCGCTATTTTGTGGGGTAGGCAATGTTGCAGGCGCCGTTGTTTCTGCGGGCTGTGTGTTTTGCGTTTGACCACCTGATGCACCAATGAGGCCGCGAATAATATTGCCGTAGCCTTTTTTCTCTAATTTGTCGGGCAGGGGAATAATCAATCCACCGCCACTGCTGAGACTGCCGGTATCCAGTTTTACATTGGGAGCATCCAGTGGTCCTTTAAGAGTGAAAGGATAATCTTGTTTCATTTTCGCTTTTTGTGCCAAAAGGCCGATCAGGGCGTTTTGCTTGATATTCAATGTTCCGCTGACATCCATATACCATTTGGGCAAATCCAGTCGCCCTTGTGCGCTTCCACCTGCGATGGGAGAGGCCAGGGTCGCTTGACTGAGTTTGGCGACACCCTTGGTGATATCGGATTGAATGGCAATATCGGCTAAACCTTTTGATGGGTCTTTGCCGGATAGGGTCGCCAAGAGATTGAGAATATCAAAAAGGGAACCACCTGTATTTTTACCAGAAACGGAAACCTGATTTAAATTGAGGGAACCGTTGCCATTCAGATGGGAGATAAAATCATTCTCGCTTTTTCCCTGGGTGGCAAGCGTTGTATTCAAAGCCAATATACCATTGGCAGCAGTTGTTGAGCCGATTTGGTTCAACAGTGGCTTCAGTTTCATATCCTTGGCGGTGATGGTGGCCTGAATGTTGTTTGTTTCGCCTGCGACAATCTTTGAGCTGATTTTCGCTTGTCCGCCAAACAGGTTTGCGCTGGCATCATTGATGTTCAGTTCAGCATTTTGCAACTGCGCCTTAAGGGCTAAATTATCCAGAATGACTTTTTTATAGAGAAGCTGTTTGGCATTTAGTTGAAAATCAGCATCCATATTTTGCATGAAGGCAAAATCGATTGCCTCCTGCGACCAACGGTTTGATGCGGCTGAGGCCTGTGACGTATTTGTTGTTGGCACCTTGTTTATATTTGATGATGTCGTTTGATCATCTGCCGGAAGAAACGGGGTGACGTCAAGGCGATCGGCTTGCAAATTGACATCAAGGTGCGGATGGCTTTGTTGTTTAAAAAGAATATGTCCGCTGACTTGATCGTTACCAATTTGAGCAATGATATTTTTCAGGGTGGTTTGCGTCAGATCGGCGTTCAGGTCTGCACTGATATCTATTTTGGTAAGAGGGCTACGAGGGCGATAGTTTACACCGAGCCCTTTGGTTAATTTTGCAACGTCAGCAATGGCAATATTGATACTGGCTTCCGCCGTGGGCAGGGGAAGGAGGTCTGCTTTGGCCGCAGCAAAAAAGGTGGTGTCAAGGGCCGTAATATTAATATCCATATCGGGTGACAACACAGGCCCATTGAAGGTGATGCTGGCATTCCCCGCACCGATCTTGGACCAATCCAGCACGTTTCCAAGACCCATAAGTGCAGCGCCTTCTGTAAAATGAGGGGCATCCAATGAAAGGAATAGGTTGTCGGCACGGTAGCCGTCTTCTGTTGGTGCAATGCTTCCTTTACCTGTCAAACGGATACCAGCCAAATTTGTGATATGGGTATCTTGAATGTCCAACTTTCCGTCAAAAATAGTGGCGTTTAAATAGATGTCTTCGATGGTTTGATTGCGATAGACAACTTGACCTGCACTGAGATCAAGATTGGCATCGAAAGTATTTAACAGGGCCAAGGATTCCAACAAGGAGGTCGGACTTTGTGCCGCCGGATTTTCAGGAACAGAGGGGTTTTGTGCCGTGGTGCTGTCGTTTTGTGCAGGAGCCGGGGATTGAATTTCTTGCCCCAGATAGGCATCAAGGTTTAATTGATCCAAATGAAAAGAAGCGCCAAATGAGGGTCTGGATTGCAGGGCAATGCTTAGACCGCCATTAAGGGTGGAACCATCAAGTTTTGCTTCTAGGTTTAGAAGATGGAGTTCTTCACCTGTCACATTGAGATCTGATTTGAGAGTTACTTGTTGCAAACGTTCAAGCGGGACATTACTTGTATTGACTTGGAGCCAGTTAAGCGCACCACGTAAATGAGTGACATTTAAATCCAGTGTTCCGTCAAAGTTTAATTTGCCGTTGCGATCTCCGGCAACACCTAAAACGGTTAATTCGCCGGCTCCCGGCAATATGGCGGACAGACGTTCAAGCGCGATTTCCCCCTGTGTCAGGGATATATTGGCTTGTGCCTGCCGGATTGCCTGTTCTTTGAATAAAAGGGCATCTACATTAATGGCGACGGTTGCGTTTAGATCATTCGGGATGTTTGGTGAAGAGGGGGTTTTTACCGCTTGTTCTTTAGGGGGAGTTGCGGTGTCGATTGCCGCTGAAATGCGGCTTCCTTGCTGGGGTTGTTTGGTTGATAAGGTGATGACCGGAGCTAAAGGAGCAGGTTCAACTACCTTATATGGAGAGGCATCTAACCACGCGTCTCCATCAATTTTGCTGAAATTGGCTTTAATCCTCAGTTGTTGAGTTTCTTTCTTTTCATACTCAACATGTAGAGTACCTCGATCATCCCCCATCATAAGCGTGAGGCCGTCCTTGCCAAGACTTAAGCCATTGGGGCTGTAGGTCATCTCGCCACGAGCGGAGAAAGTACGATCCAGTCCGCCTGCCATCTGATTTGTTTTTTGGAAGGCGCTGATAAACCCGGCGAGACTGTCTCCATTCAAATTAATTTTGGCACTGACTTTAGGGCCTTCGGCAAGATTGACCAAGGTGCCGGTGATGCGGGTGCTGGTCTTGCCATGTGCAAACCTGATTTGTGTGGCGAAAGATGCCGTTCGCCCATGTATGATTTGTCCGATGGAACCTTCGATACCAATAGGAATATTGCGCACGAGCATGGTTCCTGCGGCTTCGAACGGGCCGTTCAATCCGGCAATGCCAAACCGACTGTTGATGTCACGTATTTCTTCGCGGATTTGATTGGCTTGGTCCAGATAGACCAGTTGGCCCTGTTCAATAATCAGATTGTCGATCTGAATGGGTAGGGAAGGTTTATTTGCGGTGTCATTTTCGATAAAGGCCGGATCATTGCTTTGTTTTGTTGTTTCTATATCAGCCGGGGCGGTGTTTGAGGTTGTGAACAGCCAGTTGCCTTTGCCGTTTTCCAGTATTTCCAACTGGATGATGGGGCGAATGAGACGGATGGATTGGACGTGGATGTTCCCTGCGAGCAATGGAAGCAGGGAGACACGTACGTCAAGTTGTTCAACCGCAATCATATCCGTGCTACTGGCATTTGCCGCATTGGCAAGATGGATGTCCCCAATTTTTAAGACAGGGGAGGGAATAACCGTGAAGGCAATGTTGCCACCGATGATCAGTTCACGTCCGGTTGCCTCTTTTACTTTTTTGGCAATTTCAGCGCGATGACCGGACCAATCGATAAAGCTTGGAATAACGAGAATCGCTGCAGCCAGAATAGTTACAAAGATGAACAGCGCGATTAGAACTTTCTTCACGACAAATAACCCTATTGAAAATCAGTTCGTATCCATAACAGTTTGTGGATAACGCACGATAGTACTTTTGTTAATAATCATAAACAATTGAATTCCGTCAACCAGAGCCGGAAACTGCAAATTGAGGAAGACGTACACAGGTTTCGAAAAAATAACCTTTGAAAGACTTGAACTATAACCTATAGATGATCATAATTTTGTAAATAATATCGCAAATAATTATAATTAAAATGGACGTTTTACCGGGGTGACACGCATGTCTACGCCACCAAAAGAAGGATCATCAGGAACGGGTAGTACATCTATCGGTGGTGTAAGTGCGTTTGCTCAGTTGATGAACCTCGGGCCAGATACGGATAAAGTCACGCTGATGGAGGTCATTGATAATGCGGTGACCCAGATTTTATCGGAATTGGCGAACCATGAGGAAGGCGATTTAACGCCGGATATTCTGGTGAAGGTCCAGACGGCCTTGAGCTTTCTTGAAAAGTGTCTTGCGTTTAAAGATCAGGAATTTTCATCTTTTGCCCGTAAAAGGGCCGGAGAATTGGAAAATGCGTTGGCTAATACAATTAAGCGTATCCAAGTCGCACAACGCAAACCAGTTCAACAGCAGGCACCAGCTCAATCGGATGAGCAGGCGCAATCCCCCCAAGCCGCCCCAAAAGAGGAAAAAATTAAACAAGTTACGCCACTGCAAGCGGATGAACCGATTCAGGCGGTGGCAAAAGGTTTCCTTTACGAACGGGAAGAAAAAATTCTTATTGATTATGCTTATAAACGTTTGTGTAAACGTTTGGCCTTTTTGCGCGGGGACAGCATTGTTGTGGAGAAGGGGAAGGCTGTTGATGTTAGCGGTATCCATGAAGATGGTGTCGCGCCTTTGTTTCTACTGTCGCCTCGTTTCCCTGAAATTTTACGACAGCCTTTTGTCGAATTAATCCGCGAGAAACGCGATTTGTTATCGCGCCGAGTCTATGGACATACAGATAGGTCCGATAGTGACGAGGAGGTTCTACGTTTATATAGCGAAGATCGCTACCGTGATATTGATGGCATTATCGGTCTGGCGTTTGATGATTGGGCGGGAGAAATCGCACGTGCGGGAATTGCAGGATTACCGCAGGAAATTAAAGTTCTCGGTGGCAAAAAAAAGGATGAGTCTTCCGGTGGATTGGGCTCCAGTCTGAAAAAAGTTTTTGCCTTTGGTAAAAAAGAGAAAAAAGAATCCGTTAAGGGGAAAACGCAAGAAAAAGAAACAACGCCAATTCGGGTTCATAAAGAATGGCAGAAACTGGAAAGTCAGGGCGTGTTTAATTTGTCCCAGCATTTTAGTTTCGGTTTACTGTCCTACGCTTTGCAATTGAGCGAAAAGCAATTTGAAACAGAATATGAATGTATCAGTCAGATCGTAAACCAGCAGGAAGAACCCGATGTCGGCCCGGTTGTGAGCAACTTGTCGCGTTTGTATAAATTTTACGACAATATCTTTTTCGATCTTGTCATTGTGGTGTTGTTTCAGCGTAAAAATAAGTTTGATATCAATATGCTGCAGGCGGCGTGTATGTCGCAAAACTTTGTCGTTGATCGTCTGCCTCTGACAATGGACGAATTGCGCCGTCGACCGATGGAGCACGTAAAGTATGTTTTATCCTGTCTGAATGACACGTCCCTTAATCCTGAAAAACTTAAATCTGCGTTGGAAGATTACTTTTTTGTGCATGAAACGGTTCATGCGTCAAAAGTGGGCAAACGCATTCAAGCATCGGAGAATCTGTTAAAACGTCAGGGGGACAAGCTTAAAGGGTCCGCCAAGCAAATCGTGGACGAGATTCAGACGATTTTGGGCGAAATTAAAAATCTAAAAAAAGAACAGGAAGAAGAAGGCGTGTTCCTCGGTGAAGAAATTCAAACGACGATTGATGAAGGTATTGAACGCGCCTTATTGTTTATTCGGTAAGTGATTTTCACAGCGGGTATGTTCTAAATTCAGAAGCCCAACTGTTGTGCGGTCTGTTTTGCAGGCGGAATTTTTCTTAAATGGAAAAATCCATTAGAATTACTATAATTTGTTGACAGGTAGGCCTTGTATCCACAATATCTGGGGTACGAGAAAGCTGATCTTGGAGCGTTTTGGAGCAAAAACAATCCAACGACCGCCCGTTTCCTAGGTGGAGACGTGGCGGTCGCTCTGCGAATCAGCTTGGGCGGTCTTTAAAACCAAGATGGAAGAACAAGATGATGAGCGTGGTATTTCACGCTGCATGGATAATTGTTCCTATATATAAATCGAAGTCGTACGTAAAAACGGAGGCGTAAAGAAAGTGGAATCAAGTATGCTTGATGTGGTCCAGGTTCAAGGTGGGGCACAAGTTCATGTGGATCACAGCCGCGATCAATATCTAACCGAGTTTGGCAAATCGGTTTTGGCGGACCGTTATTTGTTACCGGAAGAAAGCTATCAGGATTTATTTGGTCGTGTGGCTTCAGCATACGGGGATAACGATGCACATGCGCAACGTATCTATGATTATATGAGCCGTTTGTGGTTTATGCCCTCAACACCAATTCTGTCGAATGGCGGAACAACTCGTGGATTACCGATCTCCTGCTTTTTAAATGAAGCAAACGACTCGCTGGACGGTATTGTCGGGCTTTGGACAGAAAATGTCTGGCTGGCTGCTAAAGGCGGTGGGATTGGCTCATATTGGGGGAATTTGCGTTCTATCGGCGAACCCGTGGGGCGTGTCGGAAAAACCTCCGGTGTGGTTCCGTTCATTCGTGTGATGGATTCCATGACCTTGGCGATTTCTCAAGGCTCCTTACGCCGTGGATCTGCTGCCGTTTATTTGCCGGATACTCACCCCGAGCTTGAAGAATTTATCGAACTCCGCCGCCCGACCGGTGGGGATCCCAACCGTAAGACACCTAATTTGCATCATGGTGTTCTCCTATCCGATAAATTTATGCGTGCGGTTGAAAATGATGAAGACTGGAAATTGCTGTCCCCACATGATGGAACCGTGATGCGCAGTGTTAAAGCGCGCGCCATGTGGATTCGTATTTTGACAGCCCGTATTGAAACCGGCGAGCCCTATATCATTTATTCCGATCATGTAAATACGGCCTTGCCCAAACATCATAAATTGGCCGGGTTGACAGTAAAAACGTCAAATTTGTGTGCTGAAATTACCTTGCCCACAGGGATTGATCATCATGGGGAAGAACGCACAGCTGTTTGCTGTTTGTCTTCTTTGAACCTCGCAACCTATGAAGCATGGAAAGATAATCCCCGCTTTATCGAAGATATCATGCGCTTCCTTGATAACGTTCTGGAAGATTTTATCCAGAATGCCCCGGATGAAATGGCGCGCGCGAAATATTCAGCAATGCGTGAACGCAGTGTTGGGCTGGGGGTAATGGGGTTCCATTCTCTTTTACAAAAGAATCGTGTTCCTTTTGAATCGGCGCTGGCGAAAGCGTGGAATCGTAATATCTTTGCCCATATTCAGAAAAGAGCAGACGAGGCTTCCGAAGTTTTGGCGGATGAACGCGGATCCTGCCCGGATGCGGCAGAATATGGCATGAAGGCAAGGTTCTCCTGCAAAACAGCGATTGCCCCGACGGCATCTATTTCGATTATCTGCGGAGGAACCTCACCGGGGATTGAACCGATTGCCGCCAACAGTTACATGCATAAAACCTTGTCCGGCTCCTTTAACGTACGCAACCCTTATCTTGCGGCGGTCTTGGAAGGTTATGGCAAGAATGATGAAGAAACATGGACCTCTATCACCGTGCAGGAGGGTTCCGTTCAGCACCTTGATTTCCTGAGTGAGGATGAAAAGGATATTTTTAAAACCTCGTTTGAACTGGATCAGATTTGGGTGGTGGATCTGGCGGCGGACCGGGCGAAATTTATTGATCAGGCTCAATCCGTAAACCTGTTCTTGCCAGCGAATGTTCATAAACGCGATTTGCATCAGCTGCATTATCAGGCTTGGAAGCGCGGGTTGAAAAGTCTTTATTATTGTCGTTCCAAATCCATTCAGCGTGCCGAGGTCGTTGCCACCAAGGACCATATGCCGGAAAGCTTACGTGTCTTGCTGGAAAAAGTGGAAACGCCGGATAACCCGCGTTTGCCTTTAAGTGATGAGAATAAATATGAAGAATGTCTGGCCTGTCAGTGAACCGCTGGACCAAGACGAACTCATAACGAAAGAAAGAAAAGATGTCCCTTCTGGATGCAAATCCCGTTTATAAGCCGTTCCGTTATCCCTGGTGCTATGAAGCCTGGTTGACCCAGCAACAGGTCCACTGGTTGCCTGAAGAAGTCCCTCTGGCTGATGATGTCAAAGACTGGCACAAGAACTTGACGGAAAGTGAACGTCATCTGCTGACACAGATTTTCCGCTTTTTCACGCAAAGCGATATCGAGGTCAATAACTGCTACATGCGCCATTATACCCGCGTGTTCCAACCGACCGAGGTTCAAATGATGTTGGCGGCTTTTTCAAATATGGAGACCATTCATATTGCTGCCTATTCGCATTTGCTTGATACCATCGGAATCCCTGAAACCGAGTATGCGGCCTTCCTTCAATATAAGGAAATGAAAGACAAATACGACTATATGCAGCAATTCGGTGTTGAAACTAAAATTGATATTGCGACAACACTGGCAGTCTTTGGGGCTTTTACCGAAGGTCTGCAATTATTTGCCAGTTTTGCGATTCTCCTGAATTTCCCGCGTTTGAACAAGATGAAGGGCATGGGGCAAATCATTACATGGTCGGTTCGTGATGAAACGCTGCACTGTAATTCGATCATCAAGCTCTATCGCACATTTCTGGAAGAGAATCCCGAGATTGATCGCGATGAATTGCATCGTCGCCTCTATGAGGCCTGTGCGACCATTGTCACCCATGAAGATGCCTTTATTGATTTATGCTTCGAAATGGGCGCCGTGGAAGGTATGACCGCCGAGGATGTGAAGCAATATATCCGGTATATCGGGGACCGTCGTTTGGAGCAGTTGGGGATGACCCCGCAATATCATATCGATAAGAATCCGATCCCGTGGCTGGATGCCATGCTCAATGCAGTGGAACATGCCAACTTCTTTGAAAATCGCGCAACCGAATATTCCAAGGCCGCGACTCAAGGCACTTGGGATGATGCCTTTGATTAAAAGTGAAATGATTCGCCAAATATAGAAAAAGCCCCTTATCGAAATGAAAGGGGCTTTTTTGTTGGTCTGTAACGCGACCGTATTACTTTTTCAGGCGCAGGTGAACCCGACCTTTGAAATTATCCGGGTCGATGACTTCACCTTTATGGACAATCTCAATTTGTCCGGTTTTACCCAGATGCATGGCCTGTTGTTTAACCGCCAGCATGTACTTGCGCCATAACTGCGGGCCATCCTTGGGTTTGCGCCGTTGTTCGGCAATGGCGCGTGCGGTTTGTTCTACGGTCAGTGAGGACCCGCCTGCCAACGCATCAAGAATGCCGGTGACGATGGGGTCGGTGACGGGCAATTCCGTCTCATCATTATCTTGTGTCATGACGTTATCTTTATCATAGCTTACGTGTTGTATGTAAGGGGCATTCACCGAGTCCCGGTTAATTCAAATAATACCATTTAAATCATCGTTTAAAAACAATGCGTTAAGTATAATGTGTCAGTTTATTTGACCTTTTTTTTCATTTTTTTGAAAAAAGGTGTTTACAGGGTGTGTTGAGGTCTTTATAACCCGGCTTCACCGACGGGGCGCTGCTCCTGAGGGGCTCTCAAAAAGCTTCGGCAAAACAAGGGCTTAGCTAGATAACCGGATGGTTGAGATAGATAAGTTTTTGAAGATTGTGAAAGTTTTTTAAAAAGAGGGTTGACGGGTTGGAGGTGGCCCT